>NZ_JBVHXT010000014.1:0-170359 GCF_055569255.1 Streptomyces sp. NPDC029296 | reverse complement strand
ACGTCGCAATCCACACCGAACCCGGAAGGCCCTCACCCGTTCAAGACCTCTCAGCCGAGACCTGGCTCACCTGTCCACAACCTCCCCGGACAGAAAACCTAGGCCTCCCTCCGCACCTCCACCATCCGGAAGCGGTTGGCCACGAAGGCGCTGTCGGTGAGGGCCGCGTTGGCCGCGGGGTTGCCGCCGGAGCCGTGGAAGTCGGAGAAGGCGGCCGTCTGGTTGACGTACACCCCGCCGGTCAGGTTCAGGGAGAGCTGGGCCGCCTCCTCCAGGCAGACCTCCTCGACGGCCTGCTCGGTCGCGGCGTCCGTGGTGTACGCGCCGACCGTCATGGCGCCCTTCTCGCGGACGGTGCGGCGCAGCAGCTCCACGGCGTCCGTCACCGAGTCGACGGCGACCGCGAAGGAGACCGGGCCGAAGCACTCGCTCGTGTACGCCGCCTCGTCGTCCGGCTTGGCGCCGTCCAGCTTGACGATGACGGGGGTGCGGACCACCGCGCCCGGGAACTCCGGGTTGGTGATCTCACGGGAGGCGAGGGCGACCTCGCCGAGACCGGCCGCGGCCTCCAGGCGGGCCTTGACGTCCGGGTTGACGATCGCGCCGAGCAGCGCGTTCGCGCGGGCGTCGTCGCCGAGCAGGCCGTCGACCGCGCGGGCGAGATCGGCGGTGACCTCGTCGAAGGTCTTGTGCCCCTGGTCGGTGGCGATGCCGTCGCGGGGGATGAGCAGGTTCTGCGGGGTGGTGCACATCTGGCCGCTGTACAGGGACAGCGAGAACGCCAGGTTGGACAGCATGCCCCGGTAGTCGTCCGTGGAGTGCACGATCACCGTGTTGACGCCGGCCTTCTCCGTGTAGACCTGCGCCTGGCGGGCGTTGGCCTCCAGCCAGTCGCCGAACGCCGTGGAGCCCGTGTAGTCGATGATCTTGACCTCGGGACGCAGCGCGAGGGTCTTCGCGATGCCCTCGCCGGGGCGCTCGGCGGCCAGCGCGACCAGGTTCGGGTCGAAGCCCGCCTCGGCGAGCACGTCCCGTGCGATCCGGACGGTCAGCGCGAGCGGCAGCACCGCGCGGGGGTGCGGCTTGACCAGGACGGCGTTCCCGGTGGCCAGGGAGGCGAACAGGCCCGGGTAGCCGTTCCAGGTCGGGAAGGTGTTGCAGCCGATGACCAGGCCGATGCCGCGCGGGACCGCGGTGAACCGCTTGGTGAGGACCAGCGGGTCGCGCTTGCCCTGCGGCTTGGTCCACTGCGCCTGCTCCGGTGTGCGGATCTGCTCCGCGTACGCGTACGCCACCGCCTCCAGGCCGCGGTCCTGGGCGTGTGGGCCGCCCGCCTGGAAGGCCATCATGAACGCCTGGCCGGAGGTGTGCATGACCGCGTGTGCGAACTGGTGCGTGCGGTCGCTGATCCGCTTCAGGACCTCCAGGCAGACCGCGGCCCGCAGCTCCGGGCCCGCCTCCCGCCAGGCGCGCTGCCCGGCCCGCATCGCGGGCAGCAGCACGTCGATGTCCGCGTGCGGGTAGGCCACGCCCAGCTCGATGCCGTACGGAGAGACCTCCCCGCCCACCCAGTCGTCGATGCCCGGCTGGTCGGCGAGGTCCAGGCGGTTGCCCAGCAGGGCGTCGAAGGCGGCCTTGCCCGCCGCCGCGTCCAGGCTGCCGTTCTCGCCGTACGCCTTCGGGTGCTCGGGGTGCGGGGACCAGTACGCGCGGGTGCGGATCGCTTCCAGCGCCTGGTCGAGCGTGGGCCGGTGCTTCCGGAGCAGCTCGTGGGCGGTCGGTACGGCGGCCATGCGGGACCAACTCCTCGTCTGGAGAGCCTCTTCGTCGAGTCCGTGACCTGGGCAGCGGCTGCCCGTCAGAGCTAGAGTAACCGAACGATCGGTCGGGACAAGGGGGTCCGGCGCATCTGTGGAAAACGTCGTGCGGGAGGATCGCGCACATGACAGGACTCGACCTCAGCAGCCCCGTGGCCGTCGTCGGCACCGGCACCATGGGCCAGGGCATCGCCCAGGTCGCGCTGGTCGCCGGCCATCCCGTACGGCTGTACGACGCCGCTCCCGGGCGGGCCCGGGACGCGGCCGGAGCGATCGGCGCCCGGCTCGACCGGCTCGTGGACAAGGGCCGGCTCGCCGCCGGCGACCGGGACGCGGCCCGCGCCCGCCTCACGCCCGTGGACGGCCTCGCCGAGCTGGCCGGCTGCGGACTGGTCGTGGAGGCGGTCCTGGAGCGCCTGGACGTCAAGCAGGGGCTCTTCGGCGAGCTGGAGGACATCGTCGCCGAGGACTGCCTGCTGGCCACCAACACCTCCTCGCTGTCGGTGACGGCGATCGGCGGCGCGCTGCGCCACCCGGGCCGCTTCGTCGGCCTGCACTTCTTCAACCCGGCGCCGTTGCTGCCCCTGGTGGAGGTGGTCTCCGGCTTCGCCACCGACTTCTCGTCGGCCACGCGCGCGTACGAGACCGCCCGCGCCTGGGGCAAGACCCCGGTGGCGTGCGCCGACACCCCCGGCTTCATCGTCAACCGCATCGCCCGGCCCTTCTACGCCGAGGCGTTCGCCGTCTACGAGTCCCAGGCGGCCGACCCGGCCACCATCGACGCGGTCCTGCGCGAGTCGGGCGGCTTCAGGATGGGCGCGTTCGAGCTGACCGACCTGATCGGCCAGGACGTCAACGAGTCCGTCACCCACTCGGTGTGGCAGTCCTTCTTCCAGGACGTGCGCTTCACCCCGTCCCTGGCCCAGCGGCGCCTGGTGGAGTCCGGCCGGCTCGGCCGCAAGAGCGGACGCGGCTGGTACGACTACGCCGACGGCGCCGAGCGGCCCGAGCCGCACACCGCCGACAAGGAGCGGCCGCCCGCCCACGTCGTCGCCGAGGGCGGCCTGGGCCCGGCGGCCGAGCTGCTCACGCTGATCCGGGAGGCGGGCATCCAGGTCCGCGAGGAGGACGAGAACCAGGGCACCCGCCTGGTGCTGCCCGGCGGCGGGGACCTGGTGCTGGCCGACGGCCAGACCTCCGCCGAGTTCGGCGACGTCGTCTACTTCGACCTCGCGCTGGACTACCGCAGGGCCACCCGGATCGCCCTGTCCGCCTCCCCGGACACCTCGCCGCGGACCCTCGCCGAGGCCACCGGGCTCTTCCAGGCACTCGGCAAGGACGTCAGCGTCATCGGCGACGTCCCCGGCATGATCGTCGCGCGCACCGTCGCCCGGATCATCGACCTCGCCCACGACGCCGTCGCCAAGGGCGTGGCCACCGAGGAGGACATCGACACCGCGATGCGCCTCGGCGTCAACTACCCGCTCGGCCCCTTCGAGTGGGACCGCAGGCTCGGGCGGGACTTCGCCTACGACATCCTGGACGAGATGCACGAGCGCGACCCTTGCGGACGCTACGCGCCGTCCCTCGCGCTCTACCGGCACGCCTACGCCAACGACCGGCGGGAGAGCACCTCATGACCACCGCCCGACGCGACACCTACACTCCCGAGACGCTGCTCTCCGTCGCCGTGCGGGTCTTCAACGAGCGCGGCTACGACGGCACTTCCATGGAGCACCTGTCCAAGGCCGCCGGCATCTCCAAGTCGTCGATCTACCACCACGTCAGCGGCAAGGAGGAACTGCTGCGCCGGGCCGTCAGCCGCGCCCTGGACGGGCTGTTCGCGATCCTGGACGAGGAGCACGCGCGCGCGGGGCGCGCCGCCGACCGGCTGGAGCACGTGGTGCGCCGCATGGTGGAGGTGCTCACCGCCGAGTTGCCCTACGTCACGCTGCTGCTGCGCGTGCGCGGCAACACCGAGACCGAGCGGTGGGCGCTGGAGCGGCGCCGCGACTTCGACCACCGGGTGGCCGGGCTGATGAAGGCGGCGGCGGACGACGGGGACATACGCGGCGACGTGGAAGTGCGGCTCGCCACCCGGCTGGTCTTCGGGATGATCAACTCCATCGTGGAGTGGTACCGGCCGGACGTGCGCGGCGCCAGCGACCGGGACGTGGCCGACGCCGTCGTCCAGCTGGTCTTCTCCGGGCTGCGCCGGGGCTGACCTCAGCCGTCCGGCTCCAGGTCCTCCTCCTCGAATACCAGCAGCGTGCGGGTGCTGAGCACCTCGGGGATCGCCTGGAGCCGGGTCAGCACCAGCTCGCGCAGCGCCCGGTTGTCGGGCGTGTGCACCAGCAGCAGCACATCGAAGTCGCCGCCCACCAGGGCGATGTGGGAGGCGCCGGGCAGCCGGCGGAGCTGCTCACGGACCGTGCGCCAGCTGTTCTGCACGATCTTCAGCGTGATGTAGGCGGACGTGCCGTGGCCGGCCCGCTCGTGGTCCACGCGGGCGCCGAACCCCCGGATCACCCCGTCCTCGACGAGCCGGTTGATCCGGGCGTAGGCGTTGGCGCGCGAGACGTGGACGCGCTCGGCGACGGAGCGTATCGAGGCGCGGCCGTCCGCTTGGAGGATCTTCAGGATGTCCTGGTCGATGGCGTCCAGCGGGCGCGGCGGCGGCAGCGCGCCGCCCTCCCGCGGCCCGTCGGCCATTTGTTCAGGCGCCATGTCCCCCCGCTTCCTCGCCGTGGACGTCCTGCGTTCATTCCAGGCTGTGCAGAACCGTTTGTCCACAGCCGGGGGGTGCCTGTAGCCAAAATGTGCCGACGACCGAACAATCGGTAGGTGAGACGGGTCACAGCCGACCCGTCTCCGTAGCCACTCCCACGAGGAGGTGCCGTCATGACGGTTCTGGAGCAGCGGGGCGCGTACCGGCCGTCGCCGCCGCCCGCCTGGCAGCCCCGTACGGACCCCGCGCCGCTGCTGCCCGACGCCGAGCCCTACCGCGTACTCGGCACCGGGCCGGCCGCCAGGACCGCCCCCGACCTGCTGCTGCGGCTCTATACCCAGCTGGTGCGCGGGCGCCGCTACAACACGCAGGCCACCGCCCTGACCAAGCAGGGCCGGCTCGCCGTCTACCCGTCCAGCACCGGCCAGGAGGCCTGCCAGATCGGTGCCGCCCTGGCCCTGGAGGAGCGCGACTGGCTCTTCCCCAGCTACCGCGACACGCTCGCCGTCATCGCCCGGGGCGTGGACCCCGTCGAGGCGCTCACCCTGCTGCGCGGCGACTGGCACGGCGGCTACGACCCCTATGCCCACCGGGTGGCCCCCCTCAGCACCCCGCTGGCCACCCAGTTGCCGCACGCCGTCGGCCTCGCCCACGCCGCCCGCCTCAAGGGGGACGACGTGGTGGCGCTCGCCATGGTCGGCGACGGCGGCACCAGCGAGGGCGACTTCCACGAGGCGCTGAACTTCGCCGCCGTGTGGCAGGCCCCGGTCGTCTTCCTGGTCCAGAACAACGGCTTCGCCATCTCCGTGCCGCTCGCCAAGCAGACCGCCGCGCCCTCCCTGGCCCACAAGGCCGTCGGGTATGGCATGCCGGGCCGGCTGGTCGACGGCAACGACGCCGCGGCCGTGCACGAGGTCCTCGACGAGGCCGTTCGGCACGCGCGCGCGGGCGGCGGTCCCACCCTGGTGGAGGCGGTGACGTACCGCCTGGAGGCCCACACCAACGCCGACGACGCCACCCGCTACCGGGAGGACGCCGAGGTCGCGGCCTGGCGTGCGCACGACCCGGTCGAGCTGCTGGAACGCGAGCTGACCGGACGCGGACTGCTGGACGAGGCCGGCATCGAGGCCGCCCGGCAGGACGCCGAGACCATGGCCGCCTCCCTGCGGGAACGCATGAACCGGGACCCCGAGCCGGACCCCATGGCGCTCTTCGACCACGTCTACGCGGAGAGCACCCCCCAACTGCGCGAGCAGCGCGCCCTGCTGCGGGCCGAGCTGGAGGCCGAGCGGGAGCAGTCCGGCGGATCCGGCGAGGAGCCCGGCGCGCGGGAAGGCGGCGCCCGATGACCACCGTCGCCGTCAAGCCCGCCACCCTGGCCCAGGCGCTCACCCGCGCGATGCGCGACGCCATGGCCGACGACCCCGCCGTGCACGTCCTGGGCGAGGACGTCGGCACCCTCGGCGGCGTCTTCCGTGTCACCGACGGACTGGCCAAGGAGTTCGGCCAGGACCGCTGCACCGACACCCCGCTCGCCGAGGCCGGCATCCTCGGCACCGCCGTCGGCATGGCGATGTACGGCCTGCGCCCGGTCGTGGAGATGCAGTTCGACGCCTTCGCCTACCCGGCGTTCGAGCAACTGGTCAGCCACGTCTCCCGGATGCGCAACCGCACGCGCGGCCGGGTGCCCCTGCCGATCACCGTGCGCGTCCCCTACGGCGGCGGCATCGGCGGCGTCGAGCACCACAGCGACTCGTCCGAGGCCTACTACATGGCCACCCCGGGCCTGCACGTCGTCACCCCGGCCACCGTCGCCGACGCCTACGGCCTGCTGCGCCGGGCCATCGCCTCCGACGACCCGGTGGTCTTCCTGGAGCCCAAGCGGCTCTACTGGTCGAAGGACGCCTGGAACCCCGAGCGGCCCGAGGAGGTGGCGCCCCTCGGACGCGCGGTGGTGCGCCGCCCCGGCACCAGCGCCACGCTGATCACCTACGGCCCCTCGCTGCCGGTCTGCCTGGAGGCCGCCGACGCCGCCCGGGCCGAGGGCTGGGACCTGGAGGTGATCGACCTGCGCTCCCTGGTGCCGTTCGACGACGAGACGGTCTGCGCGGCCGTCCGGCGCACCGGCCGCGCGGTCGTCGTCCACGAGTCCACCGGGTTCGGCGGGCCGGGCGGAGAGATCGCGGCCCGCATCACCGAACGCTGCTTCCACCACCTGGAGGCACCCGTGCTGCGCGTGGCCGGCTTCGACATCCCCTACCCGCCGCCCATGCTGGAGCGGCACCACCTGCCCGGCGTCGACCGCATCCTGGACGCCGTGGCCCGGCTGCAGTGGGAGGCGGGGAACTGATGGCCCGGGTGCTGGAGTTCAAGCTGCCCGACCTCGGCGAAGGACTCACCGAGGCGGAGATCGTCCGCTGGCTGGTCCAGGTCGGCGACGTGGTCACCGTCGACCAGCCGGTGGTCGAGGTGGAGACGGCCAAGGCGATGGTGGAGGTGCCCTGCCCCTACGGCGGCGTGGTCACCGCCCGCTTCGGCGAGGAGGGCACCGAACTGCCCGTCGGCGCCCCGCTGCTGACGGTCGCCGTCGACGAACCGGAGGGCGGCCCGGAGGGCTCGGGCAACGTCCTGGTGGGCTACGGCACCCAGCCACCGGCGGCCCGCCGCCGCCGGGTCCGGGCGGGCACGGCCACCGCCGACGGGCAGCCCCGGCGCACCGCGGCCGCCGGGACGGCGCCCCACGCGCGCGTGGCCGCACCGAAGGCGGCACCGACACCCCCGCCCGTCGAGGGACCGGTCCCCGTGATCTCCCCGCTGGTGCGCAAGCTCGCCCGGGACAACGGCGTCGACCTGCGGCAGCTGAGCGGCTCCGGCCCGGACGGCCTCATCCTGCGCGCGGACGTCGAGGACGCCCTGCGCACCCGGGGCGCCCCCGCGGGTGCGGCCACCGGCCGGGCGGCGCCGGCTTCCGCGGGGAGCGAACCGGCCGTACCGGTCGCCGCGGCGGTTCCTCGCGGCGAGGACGGGGTGCGGATCCCGCTCAACGGCGTCCGAGGCGCCGTGGCCGACAAGCTCGCCCGCAGCCGCCGGGAGATCCCGGACGCCACCTGCTGGGTCGACGCCGACGCGACCGGACTCCTGCGCGCCCGCGCCGCGATGAACGAGGCCGGCGGCCCCAGGATCTCCCTCCTCGCGCTGCTCGCCCGGATCTGCACCGCCGCACTGGCCCGGTTCCCCGAGCTGAACTCCTTCGTGGACACCGGGGCACGCGAGATCGTCCGGCTCGACCGCGTCCACCTCGGTTTCGCCGCCCAGACCGACCGCGGACTGGTCGTGCCGGTCGTCCGGGACGCCCACGCCCGCGACGCCGAGTCCCTGACCGCCGAGTTCGCCCGGCTCACCGAGGCCGCCCGCACCGGCACGCTGACCCCCGGGGAACTCACCGGGAGCACCTTCACGCTGAACAACTACGGCGTCTTCGGCGTCGACGGCTCCACACCGATCGTCAACCACCCCGAGGCGGCCATGCTCGGCGTCGGCCGCATCGTGCCCAAACCGTGGGTGCACGAGGGCGAGCTGGCCGTCCGTCAGGTCGTGCAGCTCTCGCTCACCTTCGACCACCGGGTGTGCGACGGCGGCACGGCGGGCGGCTTCCTGCGGTACGTGGCGGACTGCGTGGAACAGCCGGCGGTGCTGCTGCGCACCCTGTGAGGGACGGGCGTGCGCATCCTGTGACCCCCGCCCGGTCCGCAAGGAGGGGGCGACGGGACATACTCGTGGGGTGACCGACGCCGCACCCGCCGCACCCGGGACACCCGCCACGTACGACGCCGTCGTCCTGGCCGGCGGGTCCGCCCGGCGGCTCGGCGGGGCCGACAAGCCCGGCGTCCGGGTCGGCGGCCGGGCCCTGCTCGACCGGGTGCTCGCGGCCTGCGCCGACGCCCGGACGACCGTCGTCGTGGCCGCGCCCCGGCCCACCGCCCGCCCGGTGCGCTGGACGCGCGAGGAACCGCCCGGCGGCGGCCCGCTCGCCGCGCTGGCGGCCGGACTGCGGCACACCACCGCCGACCGCGCCGTCGCCGACCGTGCCACCGCCGCCCGCGCCATCGCCGACCGTGCCACCGTCGGGCGCACCACCGCCGACCGCACCGTCGCCGAGTACACCGCCGTCCTCTCCGCCGACCTGCCCTTTCTCCGGTCCGCCACGATCGGGCGGCTGCTGACGGCCCTTCGGGGCACCGGCGCCGACGGCGCGCTCCTCACCGACGCCGACGGCCGCGACCAGCCGCTCGTGGCCGTCTACCGCACCGCCGCCCTGCGCCGCGAGCTGGCCGCCCTCGCCGCCGCCCCCGACGGGCTCACCGGGCTGCCCCTGCGCCGGCTGACCGGCGCCCTCCGCCTCACCCGCGTCCCGGATCCCCTCGCGTCCTTCGACTGCGACACCTGGGACGACATCGCCGACGCCAGGGCACGCATCAGGGAGCATGGGCACGTGTTGGATGAATGGATCTCCGCAGTCAAGGACGAGCTGGGCATCGACCTGGACGTCGACACCGGCGTCCTGCTCGACCTGGCCCGGGACGCCGCCCACGGCGTGGCCCGCCCGGCCGCCCCGCTGACCACCTTCCTCGTCGGCTACGCCGCGGCCCGGGGCGCGGGCGGCCCCGAGGCCGTCGCCGAAGCCGCCCGCAGGGCCGCCGCGCTGGCCCTGCGGTGGCAGGAGGAGAACGACGGCGACGGCAAGAGCGCGAGCGGCGGGGGCCCGAGCGCCCCGGACGCCGGATGACCGCCCCCGGCACCCGGGCCGCAACGCCCGCCGACGCCGACGACACCGACGACCTCGACGTCGAGGAGGCCCTGGCGCTGGTGAGGGAACCCCACAGGGAGCCCGGGGACGACGGCCCGGCAAGCGGCCCGCCCGCGGGTCCGGCCGCGCGGCAGTCCGGCGGGCCCGCCGATCGGCACACGGCCACCCCCTGGCCCCACGCCCGCGAGATCGCCGCCCGCGCCGCCCGCACCGCGCGCGCCCACGGCCGGGACGACCCGGCGGACACCCCGGCCGGACCCCGGCGCGCCCCCGTCTCCGCGGCCCTCGGCGACGCCCTCGGGCTGGTCCTGGCCGCCCCCCTGGACGCCCTCGCCGACCTTCCTTCCTTCGACACCTCCGCGATGGACGGCTGGGCGGTCGCCGGCCCCGGCCCCTGGCAGGTACGGGAGGAGGGCGTCCTCGCCGGGCACGCCCTGCCAGAGCCGCTCACCGACGGCGAGGCGGTCCGCATCGCCACCGGCGCCCGCGTCCCCGCCGACACCACCGCCGTCCTGCGCACCGAGCACGGCCGGACCGACGCCCAGGGGCGGCTGCATCCCACCCGCGAGATGTTCCACGGCCAGGACATCCGCCCCCGGGGCCAGGAGTGCCGCACCGGCGACCAGCTGCTGCCCGTCGGCACCCTCGTCACCCCCGCCGTGCTGGGTCTCGCCGCGGCGGCCGGCTACGACACGGTCACCGTCGTTCCCCGCCCGCGCGCCGAACTCCTGATCCTCGGCGACGAATTGCTGGCCGAGGGCCTGCCGCACGACGGGCTGATCAGGGACGCCCTCGGCCCCATGCTGCCGCCCTGGCTGCGTGCGCTCGGCGCCGACGTCATCGCCGTGCGCAGGATCGGCGACGACGCCCGGGCGCTGCGCAAGGCGGTCACCGGTTCCCGGGCCGACCTCGTCGTCACCACGGGCGGCACCGCCGCCGGACCCGTCGACCACGTCCACCCGGTCCTGGAACGCATCGGCGCCGAACTCCTCGTCGACGGCGTCAAGGTGCGCCCCGGCCACCCCATGCTGCTGGCCCGCACCAAGGACGGCCGGCACCTCGTCGGCCTGCCCGGCAACCCGCTCGCGGCCGTCTCCGGGCTGCTCACGCTCGCCGAGCCGTTGCTGCGGACCCTCGCCGCCCGGCCCGCGCCCGAGCCGTACACCCTGCCCCTGAAGGAGGCGGTGCAGGGGCACCCGTACGACACCCGGCTCATCCCCGTGGTGCTGCGCGGGGACCATGCCGTGCCGCTGCGCTACAACGGTCCGGCGATGCTCCGCGGCATCGCCGCCGCCGACGCGCTGGCCGTCGTGCCCCCGGGCGGGGCCCGGCAGGGCGAGGAGGCGGAACTGCTGGACCTGCCATGGGCCAGCGCCGGAATCGGGGTGTGTTTCACGTGAAACTTCCGGGCCACGACGCCATCGCCCGCCAAGCGGACGAGCATCTGGTGACCCATCGGGTGAAACTCCCGAGGAAAGTGATGGAACGCCCGGTCCGCCAGGTCGTCAAGCGACTGGTCATGGCCCTGGTGGTGCTGGTGGCCACCGCGCTGATCGTCTACTTCGACCGCGACGGCTACCACGACAACGCCGACGGCTCCGTCGACCTCCTCGACGCCTTCTACTACGCGACCGTGACCCTCTCCACCACGGGGTACGGCGATGTCACCCCGGTCGGCGACGGGGCCCGGCTCGCCAACATCCTGCTCATCACGCCCCTGCGCGTGCTGTTCCTGATCATTCTGGTCGGCACCACGCTGGAGGTCCTCACCGAACGCACCCGTGAGGAATGGCGCCTGAACCGCTGGAGGTCCACCTTGCGCGATCACACCGTCGTCATCGGCTTCGGCACGAAGGGGCGGTCGGCCGTCCAGACCGTCTGCGCGACCGGGCTGAAGAGGGAGCAGGTCGTCGTGGTCGACCCCAGCTCCAAGGCGATCGACGCCGCGAACGCCGAGGGCTACGCCGGGGTCATAGGCGACGCCACCCGCAGCGACGTGCTCAAGCGGGCCGAGGTGCACAAGGCCCGGCAGATCATCGTCGCCCCGCAGCGCGACGACACCGCCGTCCTCGTCACCCTGACCGCCCGCCAGCTCAACCGCGGCGCCAAGATCGTGGCCGCCGTCCGCGAGGAGGAGAACGCCCCGCTGCTGCGCCAGTCCGGCGCCGACGCCGTCATCACCAGCTCCGGCGCGGCCGGCCGGCTGCTCGGCCTGTCGGTGCTGAGCCCGGCCGCCGGCATGGTGATGGAGGACCTGATCCAGCAGGGCAGCGGACTCGACCTCGTGGAGCGGCCCGTGGTGCGCGCCGAGGTGGGCAAGACGCCGCGCGAGACGGACGACCTGGTGCTGAGCGTCGTCCGCGGCCACCGGGTGCTCGGCTACGACGATCCGTCCGTCGGCACCCTCCAGCTGACGGACCGGCTCATCGCCATCGTCCGGGCCACCCCGGGCAGCCAGGTCACCCCGGACACCCGCCCCCTGCCGCACGGCTGACGGGGCCGGTGGGGAGTAGCGTCACCCGCATGCATGCGATCACGATTCCCGAACCCGGTGGTCCCGAGGCACTGGTGTGGGCGGAGGTCCCCGATCCGGTGCCCGGCGAGGGCGAGGTGCTGGTCGAGGTGGTGGCCAGCGCCGTCAACCGCGCCGACATCCTCCAGCGCCAGGGCGCCTACTCCCCTCCGCCCGGTGCCTCCCCCTACCCCGGCCTGGAGTGCTCCGGCCGGATCGCCGCGCTCGGCCCCGGCGTCTCCGGCTGGGCCGTCGGCGACGAGGTGTGCGCGCTCCTCGCGGGCGGCGGCTACGCCGAGAAGGCCGTCGTACCGGCCGGACAGCTGCTGCCGGTGCCCGAGGGCCTCTCCCCCCGGCAGGCGGCGGCGCTGCCCGAGGTGGTCTGCACGGTCTGGTCCAACGTGTTCATGGTCGCCCATCTGCGTCCGGGCGAGACGCTGCTGGTGCACGGCGGCTCCAGCGGCATCGGCACCATGGCGATCCAGCTCGCCAAGGCCGTCGGCGCCAGGGTCGCGGTGACCGCCGGCACGCGGGAGAAGCTGGACCGCTGCGCCGAGCTGGGCGCCGACGTGCTCATCAACTACCGCGAGCAGGACTTCGTCGCCGAGATCAAGCAGGCCACCGACGGCGCGGGTGCCGACGTCATCCTGGACAACATGGGGGCCAAGTACCTGGACCGCAACGTCCAGGCCCTCGCCGTCAACGGACGCCTGGCCATCATCGGCATGCAGGGCGGTGTGAAGGGCGAGCTGAACATCGGCGCGCTGCTGAACAAGCGGGGCGCCATCAGCGCGACCTCGCTGCGCGGCCGCCCGCTGGAGGAGAAGGCGGCCATCGTCGCCGCCGTGCGCGAGCACGTGTGGCCGCTGCTCGCCGACGGGCACGTCCGGCCGGTCGTGGACCGGGAGGTGCCGATGCCGGAGGCGGCCGAGGCGCACCGGCTGGTGGAGGACAGCGGTCACATCGGCAAGGTGCTGCTGGTCGCGCCGTAGCGGCCCGCCGCCCCCGCGCGGTTCGCTCAGCTCCTGCGCAGTCTCAGGCCCAGCAGGGCCAGGCCGAGGCCCAGCCCGATGAGCACGAGGCCGCTGCCCAGCGGCAGGATCCTCAGGACCGGCTCCGTGGCGGCCTCGCTCCGCGGGGCCGCCTGCCGGGTGCCGGTCCGCGGCGCGGGCGGGGCGGAGTCGGCACCGGCCTCCTCGGGCGGCTCCTCGGAGGCGGCGGGCACGTCCGTGGTCTCCGGCTCCGCCGGCTGGACGGCCGGGGTGGCGGCGGCGGAGTCGTCCTCGTCCTCCGCCTCGGCCGGGGGCCCGTCCGGCCGGCCCGGACGCATCCGCCCCTCCCCGGGCCTGCTGCCCGCCCGGGTGGGCTCGGTCCAGGCGAGGGAGCGATAGGGGTGGACCGACGCCGACGCGGAGCCGGGCGGCACAGGGACGGGGGCGGCCGAGCCCTCCAGCGCGAGCCCGGCGGACGGGGAAGGCCCCCGGCCCGGCCGGCCGTGGTCCGGTCGGTCCCGGTCCGGATGATCGCGCCCGGGATGTTCCCCCTCGCCGGCGCCGCGCCCGGTGTCCGGAGGGCCGGTGTGCGGACGGGCCGCGGCGGAACGGGTCCCGGCCGAGTGGCCCGGGGCCGGGTGCCCCGGCAGCGACCACGCCGGCGGCGCGTCCCGCGCGGGTCCCGGCCGCTGCTCGCCGTAGTGCGCGGACGCGGCGGCGGGGCCCGGCTCGGCGGTGTGCGCGGGCGGGCTGCCGTACACGACGGCGATGCCGTACCACGGCAGCGCCGCCGCCGTGAGCACGGCCGGAAGCCGCAGACAGCGGAGCGTGAGTCGCAGGCGTGGAGTCACGTCGGTGACCTCCCGGAGCCCAGGTGTCGTGACCGATGGATAACCGACCGGAACCAGCCTCACATCCGATCCCGCAGAGGGCATGCCGGATTGGGCCGATGGGTCGAAGCGGCCGGACGGCGCCACGCGGGGGCGCCACGATGCCGAGGTGGGGGCGTGCGAGAGAATGTCGGCATGGAGATGCCGAGGAACGAACGGTCGCCGGAGAATCCCCAGATCCTCGTCGTGGGTCAGGACGGGATGACACTCGGCGGCGGGGACGAGGACTCCCGCGAGACCCCGGTGACGGAGCAGGTGGAACAGCCGGCCAAGGTCATGCGGATCGGCAGCATGATCAAGCAGCTGCTGGAGGAGGTGCGGGCGGCTCCCCTCGACGAGGCCAGCCGGGTGCGGCTGAAGGAGATCCACGCCAGCTCCGTGAAGGAGCTGGAGGACGGTCTGGCTCCCCAGCTGGTGGAGGAGCTGGAGCGGCTCTCCCTGCCGTTCACCGACGACGCCACCCCGAGCGACGCGGAACTGCGGATCGCCCAGGCACAGTTGGTGGGCTGGCTGGAGGGCCTCTTCCACGGGATCCAGACGACGCTGTTCGCCCAGCAGATGGCCGCGCGGGCCCAGCTGGAGCAGATGCGCCGCGCGCTCCCGCCCGGCGTGGCCGGTCCCGAGGGCGGCGACGAGCACCACGCGGGCGGCCGTTCGGGCGGCCCGTACCTGTAATCCGCGCCCGAAGCGCTCACCCGACCCGACTACGACACGAAGGGGCCCGGCGGACGACCGCCGGGCCCTTGTCCTGTCCCGTGGCCGTGGGGCGGGCGCGCGAGGGCCGCGCCCCGGCCGCCGGTCACTGCGGGGGATTGCCCGTGGACACGTTCAGCTGGATGGTGCCCACGTCGTCCGGGTCGACATCGGCGCCCTGCTCGGGGAACTGCTTGAGGACCGTGCCCTCGCCCCAGGTGTTGTCGTCCTCGTGGCCGATCTTCCACTTCCAGCCCGCGGCCTGGAGGCACTGCTTCACGGAGGCGATGTCCTTGTACCGGAAGTCGGGCAGCTCGATCTTGTCGGAGTCGCGCCAGGACTCCTGCGGGTCGGTGCACGCGCTCTTGTCGATCCGCCGCGTGGGGTCCGGCCCGCGGTAGCCCGCCCGGTGGGACGCGGACGCCGACGCCGAGGCACCGGTGCCCCCGGCCTCGGCGTCGCCGCCGTCGCGCAGCGTCAGCGCGACGACCACCCCGGCGACCACGATGGCCGCCACCGCGACCGAGGTGATGACCGCCGGCCGTCTGCCGCGCCCCGGCCCGGCGGACGGCCGGTTCTGCCGGGGCGGCTGGGGCGACATGGTGTACGGCGGCGGGGTCGGGGCGGTGCCCTGCGGGCCGTAGGCGGCGGGCGGGGCCTGGTAGCCGCCCTGCGACGGGTAGCCGTAGGCCGGGGCGGGGGCCGGGTGGCCGTACGGGTGCGGGGGCGGGGCCGGCTGGTACGGCGTCCGGACCTGCCCGTGCGGGGCGGGGGCCGCCTGGTCGACCGGCGGGAACACCGCGGAGCCGACGCCGGAACCGCTCTGCCGCGGCCCGGCGTCCGGCACGATGCTCGGCGGAGCCGCCCCCAGGGAGGCCGCGACGCGCAGGCACTCGTCGCGCATGGCCTCGGCGGTCGGGAAGCGTTCGTTCGGGTTCTTCTTCAGCGCGCGGGCCACCAGCGCGTCCACGGCGGGCGGCAGCGAGCGGTTGACCGAGGAGGGCGCCACGGGCTCCTCCTGCACATGCGCGTACGCGATCGCCAGCGGCGAGTCCGCGTCGAACGGCAGCCGCCCGGTGACCAGCTGGAAGAGCATGATGCCGACCGAGTACAGGTCGGAGCGTGCGTCCACGCCACGGCCCAGGGCCTGCTCGGGCGAGAGGTACTGCGGGGTGCCCACGACCATGCCGGTCTGGGTCATCGAGGTGACGCCGGACTGCATGGCGCGGGCGATGCCGAAGTCCATGACCTTGACCACACCGCGCTTGGTCGTCATCACGTTGCCCGGCTTGATGTCGCGGTGGACCAGCCCCATCTCGTGGCTGATCTCCAGGGCGGCGAGCACGTCGGCGGTGACCTTCAGCGCCTTGTCGGCGGGCATCGC
Organism: Streptomyces sp. NPDC029296; assembly: GCF_055569255.1. Lineage (NCBI taxonomy): Bacteria > Bacillati > Actinomycetota > Actinomycetes > Kitasatosporales > Streptomycetaceae > Streptomyces > Streptomyces sp. NPDC029296. The sequence goes on along the minus strand of NZ_JBVHXT010000014.1, from coordinate 154,536 downwards.
GCCGTACTGCCGGACGTCCTCCTCCAGGACCGAGCCCAGCGGCCGGCCCTCGACGTACTCCATGACGATGTACGGCGTGGCCATGCCGTCCAGCTCGTCCTCGCCGGTGTCGAAGACGGAGACGATGTTGGTGTGCGTGAGCTTGGCCACGGCCTGCGCCTCGCGGCGGAAGCGCTCGCGGAACGCCGGTTCCCGGCCGAGTTCGGTGTGCAGGGTCTTGATCGCGACCGGACGGTCCAGCACCGTGTCGTGCGCCAGGTGCACCGAGGCCATGCCGCCCTCGCCGAGCAGGTCGCGCAGCTGGTAGCGGCCCTGGGCCAGGGCCTGCCCCGCGTACCGGCCCCGTGCGCCGTGCTGGCTCATCTCTCCGCGTCCCCCAGTGGCCGTCCGGCGCCGTGATCCAGCGAACAGGCCTTGATCGAATGTCTCATTCCCGGCCAAGTCTGCCCGAGGGCACCGGCACGTCAAGCTCGGTGCCCGTTCCGTGACCGTACGCGCAAGAAGCGTCGCGCAAGCGTTACAGGGGACGTACGACCAGCACACGGAATTTGCACGACAGCGCGTGCTGGGGGTTTCATGACCGGTCCCGTCTCGGGTCCGTCCCGGTCGCGGTTCCGGACCGGCGGCCCCCACGAAGGCTGTAGCGTGGCCGACGGAGACCGTAACAACACCGCGCGCACCGCGGGCAGAAACGACGGCGAGGACTGATGGCACAGACGCAGCGCTCTCAGGGCCCGTCCGACCCCGAGGCGACTGGCGGCGGCATGTCGGACGCGCCGGAGCTGTGGGGCAACGGCGGGCTCGTCGGAGACGGCCGGTACCGGCTCACGCACCGCCTCGGCCGGGGCGGCATGGCCGAGGTGTTCGCCGCCGAGGACGTCCGCCTGGGCCGCACGGTCGCGGTCAAGTTGCTCCGCGCGGACCTGGCCGAGGACCCGGTCTCCAAGGCGCGCTTCACCCGCGAGGCACAGTCCGTCGCGGGCCTCAACCACCACGCGATCGTCGCCGTGTACGACTCCGGCGAGGACACGGTGGGCGGTCAGTCCGTGCCGTACATCGTCATGGAGCTGGTCGAGGGCCGTACCATCCGCGACCTGCTGCTGAACGCCGAGGCGCCGGGCCCCGAGCAGGCCCTGATCATCGTCTCGGGGGTGCTGGAGGCGCTCGCCTACTCGCACCAGCACGGCATCGTGCACCGTGACATCAAGCCGGCGAACGTCATCATCACCCACAGCGGCGCCGTCAAGGTGATGGACTTCGGCATCGCCCGCGCCCTGCACGGCGCGTCCACGACGATGACCCAGACCGGCATGGTCATGGGCACCCCGCAGTACCTCTCCCCGGAGCAGGCGCTCGGCAAGGCCGTCGACCACCGCTCCGACCTGTACGCCACCGGCTGCCTGCTGTACGAACTGCTCGCGCTGCGGCCCCCGTTCACCGGCGAGACCCCGCTCTCCGTGGTCTACCAGCACGTCCAGGACATTCCGGTGCCGCCGTCGCAGGTCACCGACGGCACCTGCCCGCCGGAGCTGGACGGTCTGGTGATGCGCTCCCTCGCCAAGGAGCCCGACGACCGGTTCCAGACGGCCGAGGAGATGCGCGGCCTGGTCCAGTACGGCCTGCAGATGCTGTACGAGCAGGGCGCCCACACCGGCACCTGGAACACCGGCCCGGTGGAGGCGCACGACGGCCGGCACACCTCGTCGGCCGGCTTCGCGGGGACGACCGTCATGCCGCACCCGGTGGACGCGGGCGGCACCGCGCAGATCCCGCAGCCGATCCTGCCCACGGGCTACGGCACCGGCGACGACGGCGGCTTCGAGGGGCACGGCAACAAGGGCGGCGGCCGCGGAAAGCTGTGGATCCTGGCCGTCCTCGCGGTCATCGCGATCTCGGCGGGCGTGGCGCTGGCGCTGCACAGCGGGGGCGGGGGCGACGGCGGCAAGGGCACCGACACCAAGCCGACGACGACGCACTCCAAGGACACGAAGAAGGAGTCGCCCTCCCCGACCCCGACCGAGGAGGACACCGAGGACTCGCCGGACGTCTCCACGGACACCGGTGGTTCGAACAACACGGGCGGTGGTGGCGGTTCCGGCTGGCCGCCGGCCACCACACCGTCGTATCCCCGGTCGCACACGGCCTCCTCCACCCCGAGCACCCAGCCGTCGAGCCCGCAGACCACCCAGTCGCAGCCGACGGACCCGGTGAACGGCGGGACCGACGCGGGGACCGGGGACGGCGGCACGGACGCCGGTACGGCCGACGGCGGCACCTCGGAGGGGACCACGACCGACGGAGGCACCTCGGAGGGGACCACGACCGAGGGCGGCGGCACCACCGGCGAGACCACCGGTTGAAGCGAGCCCGCGGAGAGCGGCCCGGCGTCACCCTGAGGTGACGCCGGGCGTTCACCGCCCGCCGGCCGTTCACCCGACGCCGGGCGTCCACCGCCCGCCGGCCGTTCACCCCGCGAACGCGTCGCACACCGCGTCGTACTCGCGCGTCCACCACACCGCGAGCGCCGACGCGGCCGGGAACTGGCAGTCCGCGCGCGTGTCGCCGCGCTCGTAGTGCCAGCGCAGCATCCAGAAGTCGTTCAGCCGCTCCCACCACACGCGGTGCACGGCCGCCGCCAGCTCCGAGGGCGTGGCACCGGCCGCGCGCCGGTACGCGCGCGCGTAGGCGCGCACCTTCGGCAGGTGCAGCCGCCCGGAGGGCCGCACGAAGAAGAGGGCGGCGGCGCGGACGGCCTCCTCCGCGCGCGGCTGCACCCCGAGCCGGTCCCAGTCCACGATGGCGGCCGGGGCGTCGTCCTTGTAGAGCAGGTTGAACGGGTGGAAGTCGCCGTGCACCCAGCCCACCGGGCCGCCGCGCGGCGGGCGCCGGTCCGCGTGCCGCTCCAGCAGGGCGCGGCGCTCCAGCAGCCGGAGCCGGGCCAGCTCGTCGAAGGCGTCGGCGGGCCGGTGCCGCCGCACCCGCGCGAGCAGGTCGTCGATGAGGGCGAAGGTGCCGGCCGGGTCGGCGCTCTCCACGGGGTGCGGGCTCGTCGCCGGGCGGGTGCGGCCCTTGGGCGGCATCACCCGCTCCAGACAGGCGTGGACGGCCCCCAGGAGCGCGCCGAGGCGGGCGCTCTCCGCGCGGGTGAGCTGGCCGCCGTCGCGGTGTCCGCCGTCGATCCAGGGGTGCAGGGCATAGGCGTGGCCGCCGACGACCGCGACCGTGCGGCCCTCGCGGTGCACGAGCGGCGGGGCGACGGGGACGCCGAGGTCGGCCAGGCGCTGGGTGGCCCGGTGCCGGCGCTCGATGGCGGCCGGGTCGGCGGTGTCGGGATCGAAGTGGTGCTTGAGGAAGTAGCGGCCGCGGGTGGTGCGCAGCCGGTAGCCGCGGTTGAGCAGCCCCTGGTCCACCGGCTCGCAGGTGAGGGCGGTACCTGCGGCATACAGGCGCAGCAGGGCGCCCAGAGGGGGCGCGTGAGGCACGGAGGGTGGTACACATGAGCGCGGCACGCGCCAGATGGTAGGACACATAAGGCGGCTGTGAGCTGGGCGTTGTCACAGCCTGTCATCGCTGGTCGCTTTCGGGTACCGTTCGGGCTTTTCCTCGTGCATTTGGGTGACGGTGACGGCCGCCCGGTAACGCCCCCGCACTCCGCATTCCGCTGACCGGGCGGTAATAACGGGATTTCTCCCGCTTTGTGTACGAGTCCCGTTTCACATGAAACCCTTCCCGTGACCTGGGTCGGCGGGATAACGTGCGCTTGCTCGGGCCTGTCGCAAGGCTGTGACCAGCGCGCTTTCCCACCACCTGCATTTACTTGGAAATCCAAGCAAAATCGCAGGTCAAACGGGGTTTCACAGAAATGTGGGGCACTGGGTAACGTGATGGTTGCAGGGCGCTCGCCGGGGCACCTGTCACGCCTGTTCCCGGCCGAGTGGCACCCACCCCGTGCCCGGTGGTCGAAACAGGTGAGCCGCACTGGCCTACCGGCAACCCCGGGGGCCGGAACGACGGAGGAGCACACGTGACCGTGGAGAGCAGTGCCGCGCGCAAGCCGCGACGCACCGCCGCAGGCAAAGCCGGCACCACCGGCAGCAAGACCGGAGCCACCGGCACCCAGCGCACCACCCGTACCACCCGCAGTACCGCGAAGAAGAGCGCCGACCCCGACCTCGTGCAGCTCCTGACCCCGGAGGGCGAGCGGGTCGAGAACGCCGAGTACGACGGCTACGTCGCCGGCATCACCCCCGACGAGCTGCGCGGCCTGTACCGCGACATGGTGCTCACCCGCCGCTTCGACGCCGAGGCCACCGCCCTGCAGCGCCAGGGCGAACTGGGCCTGTGGGCCTCCCTGCTGGGACAGGAGGCCGCCCAGATCGGCTCGGGCCGCGCCACCCGTCCGGACGACTACGTCTTCCCGACCTACCGCGAGCACGGCGTCGCCTGGTGCCGCGGGGTGGACCCGACCAACCTGCTCGGCATGTTCCGCGGCGTGAACAACGGCGGCTGGGACCCGAACGGCAACAACTTCCACCTGTACACGATCGTCATCGGCTCCCAGACGCTGCACGCCACCGGTTACGCGATGGGCGTGGCCAAGGACGGCGCGGACTCGGCGGTCATCGCCTACTTCGGCGACGGCGCCTCCAGCCAGGGCGACGTGGCCGAATCGTTCACCTTCTCCGCGGTCTACAACGCCCCCGTGGTGTTCTTCTGCCAGAACAACCAGTGGGCGATCTCCGAGCCGACCGAGAAGCAGACCCGCGTCCCGCTGTACCAGCGCGCGCAGGGATACGGCTTCCCGGGCGTCCGGGTCGACGGCAACGACGTGCTGGCCTGCCTCGCGGTCACCAAGTGGGCACTGGAGCGCGCCCGCAACGGCGAGGGCCCCACGCTGGTCGAGGCGTACACCTACCGCATGGGCGCCCACACCACCTCCGACGACCCCTCCCGCTACCGGGGCGACGAGGAGCGGCTGGCCTGGGAGGCGAAGGACCCGATCCTGCGCCTGCACCGCTACCTGGCGGCGTCGAACCACGCGGACGAGGGATTCTTCGCGGAACTCGAGGCCGAGTCCGAGGCGTTGGGCAGGCGAGTGCGCGAAGCGGTCCGCGCCATGCCCGACCCGGACCGGTTCGCCCTCTTCGAGAACGTGTACGCGGACGGACACGCGCTCGTGGACGAGGAGCGCGCCCAGTTCGCTGCCTACCAGGCGTCGTTCGCCGATGAAGGGGGTCACTGAGATGGCCGAGAAGATGGCGATGGCCAAGGCCATCAACGAGTCGCTGCGCCGCGCCCTGGACGCCGACCCCAAGGTCCTGGTCATGGGCGAGGACGTCGGCAAGCTCGGCGGTGTCTTCCGGGTGACGGACGGCCTGCAGAAGGACTTCGGCGAGAGCCGGGTCATCGACACCCCGCTGGCCGAGTCCGGCATCGTCGGCACCGCGATCGGCCTGGCGCTGCGCGGCTACCGCCCGGTGGTGGAGATCCAGTTCGACGGCTTCGTCTTCCCGGCCTACGACCAGATCGTCACCCAGCTCGCCAAGATGCACGCCCGCTCGCTGGGCAAGGTCAAGATGCCGGTCGTCGTCCGCATCCCCTACGGCGGCGGCATCGGCGCGGTCGAGCACCACTCGGAGTCCCCGGAGGCGCTGTTCGCCCATGTGGCCGGCCTGAAGGTCGTCTCCCCGTCGAACGCCTCGGACGCGTACTGGATGATGCAGCAGGCCATCCAGAGCGACGACCCGGTGATCTACTTCGAGCCCAAGCGGCGCTACTGGGACAAGGCCGAGGTCGATCCCGAGGCGATCCCGGCGCCGCTGCACAAGGCGCGCGTCGTCCGCGAGGGCACGGACCTGACCCTGGCGGCCTACGGCCCGATGGTGAAGCTCTGCCAGGAGGCCGCCGCCGCGGCGGCCGAGGAGGGCCGCTCCCTGGAGGTCCTGGACCTGCGCTCGGTCAGCCCGCTGGACTTCGACGCCGTCCAGGCCTCGGTGGAGAAGACCCGCCGCCTGGTCGTGGTGCACGAGGCGCCGGTGTTCTTCGGCTCCGGCGCGGAGATCGCCGCCCGGATCAGCGAGCGCTGCTTCTACCACCTGGAGGCACCGGTCCTCAGGGTCGGCGGCTACCACGCCCCGTACCCGCCGGCCCGCCTGGAGGAGGAGTACCTGCCCGACCTGGACCGCGTGCTCGACGCCGTCGACCGCTCGCTGGCGTACTGAGGAGAGGGACGTGACGACGATGACGGATGCGTCCGTACGCGAGTTCAAGATGCCCGACGTGGGCGAGGGACTCACCGAGGCGGAGATCCTCAAGTGGTACGTCCAGCCGGGCGACACGGTCACCGACGGCCAGGTGGTCTGCGAGGTGGAGACGGCGAAGGCGGCCGTCGAACTGCCCATCCCCTACGACGGCGTGGTCCGGGAACTGTGCTTCCCCGAGGGCACCACGGTGGACGTGGGCACGTCGATCATCACGGTCGCCGTGGCCGGCGCCGCCGCGCCCGAGGCGCCCGCCGAGCAGCCGGCGGCGGAGCCCGCCCCGGCCGCCCAGGAGCCGAAGCAGGAGGCCCGCCAGCCCGTCCTGGTCGGCTACGGCGTGGCCACCACCTCCACCAAGCGCCGCCCGCGCAAGGGCCCGCAGACCGGTGGCACGGGACCGGCGCAGGCGATCCAGGCCGAGCTGAACGGCCACGGCGGCACGGTCGCCGAGAAGCCCCGCCCGCTGGCCAAGCCGCCGGTGCGCAAGCTGGCCAAGGACCTGGGCGTCGACCTGACCGCGATCACCCCGTCCGGCCCGGACGGCGTGATCACCCGCGAGGACGTGCACGCCGCGGCCGTCCCGCGGGCCGCCGAACCGGTCGCCCAGGCCACGGCCGCGCCCGCCCCGGCCACCCCGGCCGCCGCACCCGCGGCCCCGGCGCCCGTGGCGTCGTACGACACCGCGCGCGAGACCCGCGTCCCGGTCAAGGGCGTGCGCAAGGCCACCGCTCAGGCGATGATCGGCTCGGCGTTCACGGCCCCGCACGTCACCGAGTTCGTGACGGTGGACGTGACCCGCACCATGCGGCTGGTCGACGAGCTGAAGCAGGACAAGGACATGCGGGGACTGCGGGTCAACCCGCTCCTGCTGATCGCCAAGGCCCTGCTCGTCGCCATCAAGCGCAACCCGGAGATCAACGCCTCCTGGGACGAGGCGAACCAGGAGATCGTGCTCAAGCGCTACGTCAACCTGGGCATCGCGGCGGCCACCCCCCGGGGGCTGATCGTCCCGAACATCAAGGACGCGCACGACAAGACGCTCCCGCAGCTGGCCGAGGCACTGGGCGAGCTGGTGACGACGGCCCGCGAGGGCAAGACCTCGCCGGCCGCGATGCAGGGCGGCACGGTGACCATCACCAACGTCGGCGTCTTCGGCGTGGACACGGGCACCCCGATCCTCAACCCGGGCGAGTCGGCGATCCTCGCGGTCGGCGCGATCAAGCTCCAGCCGTGGGTCCACAAGGGCAAGGTGAAGCCGCGTCAGGTCACCACCCTGGCCCTCAGCTTCGACCACCGCCTGGTCGACGGCGAACTGGGCTCGAAGGTGCTGGCGGACGTGGCGGCGATCCTGGAGCAGCCGAAGCGATTGATCACCTGGGCGTGACCGCCTGCGCCGGGTAGTCCGCGATACCTCAAAGGGGCGGCCGCGACTTCGTGTCGCGGCCGCCCCTTCGCCGTGAAAGCTTCAGTCGGCGTCGGCGTCGGCCCGGGCGCGGAGCGCGTTCAGCAGGGCAGCGCCCCGTTCCGCGTCGTCCACGCTCACCGCGAAGTCGCTTCGCCGTCCCCGGCGCCGTATGACGAGGCAGTCGCCGGCGCGGAGCATGACCGTCGTGCCGAGGCCGCTGACCCGGTAGCCCCAGCCGCCGACCTGGGACGGCAGCCGGTGCTCGACGCGGACGGACTCGATGGCGGTGGGTGCCCAGCGGCGGGCGGGCCAGCCGAGCGGGCCGAAGGACACCTCCAGGCCCGCCTCGGACACCTTCGCCCGGACCGAGGAGACGGCGGCCACGGCGAGGGACGTGACGGCGGACACCGCGCACACCGGCCCCAGCGCGTCGGGCTCCCCCAGCCCGGTGGCCAGGGCGATCAGCGCGACGGCGGCCACCAGCCCCGCCACCGCCGCGAACAGCCGCAGCCAGGGGTTGGCCGTGCGGGAGAACCACACCAGCCGTGCGCCCTCGGGCAGTTCCAGCGCGGGAGCGGTCGCGGCCGGTGCGGGGGCGGGCCGCGGGGTGAGCCGCCAGGCGGCCACACCGGCGACCACCGCCAGCGCCCCGAGCAGCACCACCGTGAGGACCGGCTGACGGGCCTGGTGCCAGTCGGTGTGGTCCAGGTTCACCCGGACGACGGACACCTGGGCGCCGACGAGCACCGCTCCCGTGGGTGCCAGCGCCATCGCGCGCCAGGGGCGCGCGGTCACTGGCGAACGGCGCGGGCGCACGTTCGTGGCGAGGGCCACCAGCAGCCAGACGCCCGCCGGGACCAGGGAGGCCGCCCACAGGGGCAGTGAGCCGTCGGGGGAGCCGCCGCCGCTCCAGTGGGTCGCCAGGCGGTCGGGGAGCCGGTGCCGTGCGGCCCACGGCAGTCCGGCAAGCACGGCCGTGACGGCGATCGTCGCGCCGAGAGGCCACCACCGCGCCGTACGGCCCCGGGGCGCCGGCCCGGTCTCCCCGCCCGTCATGCCGACCCCCGGATCATGTCGATGAGATCGGTGCGGCTGTAGCCCAGCCGGGTCGCCTCCGCCACCAGCTCGCGCACCCTGAGCTGCATCCCCGAGCGCCGGGTCGCGCCCTCGGCGACGGTGATGCTCCGGCCGCGCCGGAACTCCAGCAGGCCCTCGTCCCGCAGCTCGCGCAGCCCGCGCAGGACGGTGTTGACGTTCATGTCCAGGGCGGTGGAGAGATCGCGGGCGGAGGGCAGGCGGTCGCCCGCGCGGCATTCACCCTCGGCGATGGCCCGCCGGATCGCCGCGGCGACCCGTTCGTGCAGCGGGCGGGTGTCGGTCGTGTCCCAACGCAGCAGCATGGTGCCCATGAAACCAGCACCATTGGTGTCATCGGGGAACCGGGAACGCCAAGGGGCCCGCCGCTCGTCGCGACGGACCCCTCCGGGAACGAGTGCGCGTCAGCCGAGGCGCGCGAAGCCGTAGTTGAGCAGCTTCTTGGCGTCCGCCTCGCGGTTGGCGATGGAGGAGGAGGCGAGGACGGTGCCGATGACCGTCTTGTTCTTCCGGGTCGCGGCGAAGACCAGGCAGTACTTGGCCTCCGGGCCGGAGCCGGTCTTCACGCCGATGGTCCCGCTGTAGCTGCTGAGCAGCCCGTTGGTGTTCTTCCACGGCGCCATCGTGCGGGTGCCGCCCGACTTGGTCTGGGTCTTGGCGGTGTACGACTTGGTCTTGACGATCGTGCGGAACGTGGAGCTCTTCATCGCGCTGCTGGCGATCTTCGTCAGGTCGCGCGGCGTCGAGTAGTTCTTGCCGTTGCCGATGCCGTCGAAGGAGTCGAAGTGGGTGTTCTTCAGACCCAGGTTCTTGGCGGCGGTGTTCATCTTGCCGATGAAGTTGTTCACGCGCGCCGTCCGGGTCGAGCCGGAGCCGTACTTGTCGGCGAGCGCGTAGGCCGCGTCGCAGCCGGACGGCAGCATCAGCCCGTACAGCAGCTGACGGACGGTCACCCGGTCGCCGACGATCAGGTGGGCCTGGGAGGCGTTGTTCTTGACGACGTAGTCGCTGTACGCCTTCTGGATCGTGACCTTGGAGTCCAGGTTGAGGTTCTTCTGCGCGAGCACGACCTTGGCGGTCATGATCTTGGTGGTGGAGCCGGTGGCCAGCCGGGTGTCCGCCTTCTTCGTGAACAGCGACGAGCTGTTGGCGTTGTTCATGAGGTACCCGCCCTTGGCCACGATCGAGGGCGCGGTGACGGCCTGTGCGGGCGCCGCGGTGAGGGCACCGGTGGCGGCGAGCGCGCCGGCGGTGACGGTGACGACGGCGGCTTTGCGAAGACTGGTGCCCTTGATGCCGGTAATCAACTGATGTACCCCGAATGTGTTGAATGCCCCTGGTGTGCGGCCGAGTTGAGGTGGGTGCGGAAAAGGGGCCGCATGTGTGTGACACGTAAGTAGCACAGAAGGTTGTGCGGTTCCCGGGTGAGGGGTGATGAATCGCCACGTCCGCATGATGGACGGCTCCCCCGCTTGCGTACGTGTTGTATCTATCCTGTGGGCATGAGAACGGCCGTCGAGCACTCCGCGCCCCAGTCCCTCAAGCAGCCACCCGCCGCCGAACGCGTGTACGCCCATGTCAAACAGGGCGTGCTCGACCGCCGCTACGAGGGCGGCACCCTGCTCACCGAGGGCGAGCTGGCCGAGGCCGTGGGGGTCTCGCGGACGCCCGTCCGGGAGGCGCTGCTGCGGCTGGAGGTCGAGGGCCTGCTCCGCCTCTACCCGAAGAAGGGCGCCCTGGTCCTGCCGGTCTCCGCGCAGGAGATCGCCGACGTGGTGGAGACCCGGCTGCTGGTCGAGGAGCACGCGGCCCGCAAGGCCGTACCCGCCCCGCCGGGCCTGCTGGAGCGGCTGGCCGAGCTGCTGGAGCGGCAGAAGGCACAGGCCGCCGCCGGTGATCTGGCCGCCGCCGCGGTCACCGACCGCTCCTTCCACGCCGAGATCGTGCGCAGCGGGGGCAACGAGATCCTCTCCCGCCTCTACGACCAGCTGCGCGACCGCCAGCTGCGGATGGGCGTCGCCGTCCTGCACTCCCACCCCGACCGGATCGCCAAGACGCTCGCCGAGCACGAGGAGATCCTGAACGCGCTGCGCGCCGGGGACGCCGAGGCGGCCGTCGGGATCGTGCACCGTCACGTGAGCTGGTTCTCGCACCTCGCGCGGGGTGAGGTCCGATGAGCGCGACGGCGCGCGATGCCGCCCTTCCGGGTGACCCTCCGGGGGGCCGCCGGGCGGTCGCCGTGTGGTCCACAGGCGTGGCGGTCTACTTCGTCGCCGTCATCTTCCGTACGTCCCTGGGGGTGGCCGGCCTCGACGCGGCGGACCGCTTCCACGTCAACGCCTCCGCCCTGTCCACGTTCTCCATACTCCAGCTGCTGGTCTACGCGGGCATGCAGATACCCGTCGGCCTGCTGGTCGACCGGCTCGGCACCAAGAAGGTGCTGAGCATCGGCGCGCTGCTGTTCACCGCCGGACAGCTGGGCTTCGCCTTCTCCCCCTCCTACGGCACCGCGCTCGCCTCCCGGGCACTGCTGGGCTGCGGCGACGCGATGACCTTCATCAGCGTGCTGCGGCTGGGCACCCGCTGGTTCCCGGCCCGGCGCGGTCCGCTGATCGCGCAGCTCGCGGGACTGATCGGCATGGCGGGCAACCTGGTCTCCACCCTGCTCCTGGCCCGGCTGCTGCACGGCATCGGCTGGACTCCCGCGTTCGCGGGCAGCGCGCTGGCGGGCGCGGTCGTCCTGGTGCTGACCCTGCTGTTCCTCAAGGACCACCCCGAGGGACAGGAGCCGGAACCGTCCCCGCACCGGGGCGGCGCCTACGTCCGCGGGCAGATCGCCGCGGCCTGGCGGGAGCCGGGCACCCGGCTGGGCCTGTGGGTGCACTTCACCACCCAGTTCCCGGCGATGGTGTTCCTGCTGCTGTGGGGCCTGCCGTTCCTCGTCGAGGCGCAGGGCCTCAGCCGCGCCACGGCCGGTGAACTGCTCACCCTCGTCGTGCTGTCCAACATGGCGATCGGTCTGGTCTACGGCCAGATCGTCGCCCGGCACCACGCGGCGCGGCTGCCGCTGGCACTCGGCACGGTGGGCGCGACCGCGCTGCTGTGGGCGGCGACCCTGGCCTACCCCGGGCGGCACGCGCCGCTGTGGCTGCTGGTGACGCTGTGCGCGGTGCTCGGCGCGTGCGGGCCGGCGTCCATGCTCGGCTTCGACTTCTCCCGGCCCGCCAACCCGCCCGAGCGGCAGGGCACGGCGTCCGGCATCACCAACATGGGCGGCTTCGTCGCCTCCATGACCACGCTGTTCGCGATCGGCGTGCTGCTGGACGCGACCGGGGACGACTACACCGTGGCGTTCGGCTCCGTGTTCGTGCTGCAGGCGCTCGGGGTCAGCCAGATCCTGCGGCTGCGGGGGCGGGCGGCCCGGCGGGAGCGGGAGCGGCTGATCTCGAGCCGTGTGGAGACGGTGCACGTTCCCGCGTAGGCGCCCGCCGCGCCCGGTGGCGCGGCCGGGGGCGGGGCTACGGCGTGACCGCGAAGTGGCGCAGGATCGCCGCCGCCAGTTCCTGGTCGCCCTCCGTCTTCACCCGGTCCCCCACCGCCTCCGGGGAGACCCGGCCGCAGGCCAGGCGGACATAGGTCTCCCAGTCCAGGGTGAGCGTGGCGGCGGGGCCGAGGGCGGGGACGGTCTCCACCGTGCCCCGGCCCTGGATGTCGACGCGGACCGTGCGCAGGAACTCGACCGGGCCGTGCACGTCGAACACGATCGCCGAGCTGCGCGGGGCGTCGGCGTCCCGCGCGACGACCTTGGGCAGCGCGTCCAGCAGCACGTCCCGGGTGACGTACGCGCCCGGCGAGTCCAGGTTGCCGGGGCGGCCGAGGGCCGTGCGCAGGTCCTGCTCGTGCACCCACACGTCGAAGGCCCGCATCCGGTAGGACTGCTCCAGGGTGATCTCCTTGCCGAGCGGTCCGCGCACCAGGGTTCCGGGGTCCCGGGACTCGCCCCGGAGCTGGCGGTTGCGGCGGATGACCGTGTACTCCAGCTCGGCCGTCATCTCCGGCGCGGTGTGGTGGCGGCGGACGTCGACCTGCATCTCCATGTAGCGCTGGTGCTCGGTGGCGACGTGGAAGAGGTCGCGCGGCAGGGCGTGGATGGGGCGCGGGTCCCCGAGCATCTCGCAGTCCATGCCGATGACATGGGAGACGATGTCGCGCACCGACCAGCCGGGGCACGGGGTCCGCCGGTTCCACTCGCCCTCGACGAGCGACTGCGCCATCTCGGATATCGCTTCGATGGAGTGCGTCCAGGCGTCGGCGTAGGGCTGGAGAGTGGGATGCAGACTCACGGAACGGGACCCCTCGGCGGTCGGTACACGGGCGGGTTTGCGGCGGCGTTGCCGGCGGACGGCGGCTGCACTTCGGCGGGTGTCTTGAGACGCTAAGTTACGCTGCGGAAAGGCACCCCGGCAGTGCTTTCGTGTGACGATCGTAGGCCCGTGTGGACGACTCGAAACCCAGGACGGTGGTAGTGTGCGCGCCTCGCTGATCCAGACAGCCGTGGACGAGAGGGAGCCGGTCGACTCCCGACGGCAGCGCGTGGCCGCGCTGGTGCGGGAGCAGAGCGGCGCCGACCTCGTCGTCCTGCCGGAACTGTGGACCACCGGAGCCTTCGCCTACGAGGAGTTCGGCCGCGAGGCCGAGCCGCTCGAAGGGCCGACGTACGAGACGATGGCCAAGGCGGCGAGCGACGCGGGCGTGTGGCTGCACGCGGGCTCCATCCCGGAACGAGACCCCGAGGGGCCCCTCTACAACACCTCTCTCGTCTTCTCCCCCTCCGGTGAACTGGCCGCGGCCTACCGCAAGATCCACCGCTTCGGCTTCGACAAGGGCGAGGCCGTGCTGATGGGCGCGGGCCGGGACCTGGTGACGGTCCGGCTGCCCGGCACCACCATCGGCGTGGCCACCTGCTACGACCTCCGTTTCCCCGAACTCTTCCGCTCGCTGGTCGACGCGGGCGCCGAGACGCTGGTGATCCCGGCGGGCTGGCCCGAGCGGCGACGCGCGCACTGGACGCTGCTGGCCCGGGCGCGGGCGGTGGAGAACCAGGCGTTCGTGCTCGCCTGTGGAACGGCCGGGACGCACGCCGGAGTTCCGCAGGCGGGTCACTCGGTCGTGGTGGACCCGTGGGGCGAGGTGCTCGCGGAGGCCGGCTCCGGCGAGGAGGTCCTCACGGTCGACATCGACCCCGCGAAGGTGGCCGCGACCCGCGAGCAGTTCCCCGCCCTGAAGGACCGGGTCCTGGGCCTGGAGCCGCCCCGGCACCGCGGCTGAGCACCCTCGCCGAAGCCGCGTCCGGCCGGGGTCAGTCCTCCTCGCCCTCCTTCTCGGCGAGGTGGATGACGCACACCGCCACCGCGATCAGCAGCGCCGGGTCGGCGTCCTCCCGGACGACGTCCACGCCGTAGGTGTCGCGGAGGGTCAGCCAGCGGCGGGAGATCACCGCGAGGAGTTCGCCGTCGTACTCGACGGCGAACTCACGGTCCAGGATCCTGCCGCTGACGTCCAGCTCGGTGCCGTCCACCAGGGCGACCCGGTAGTGGTGGCGCAGCAGGGACAGCCGCTTGCGCCGGATCCGGGCCAGGGCCTCGCCGTCCCGTTCGATCACCATGGTGTCGCGCAGCGCGAACATCTTCTGGTGGATGTCGATCAGGACCCGCCCCTCGGTGTCCTTCAGCTCGAAGGTGTCCCGCAGCCGCATGGCCTTGCCGTCGACGAGGTAGACCTTCCGGCCGTGCTCGTCCTCGATCCACCAGTCGTCACCGATGCCGAGGATCCGGTCGCGTACGAGGAATCTCATACGGAAGAGGCTTCCCCGGCGAGGGGCGATCGTCACAAAGCCGTCATACCCGCCGGCGTCCGCGCGCCGCGGCCGGGCGCCGCGCGCTCCGCGGCGAGCCGGCCGGCGGGGCCGTGCCGCGCCCTCGGGCGGCCGGCCGGTGGAATCCGGCGGGCCGTGCGGTGACGGCCGGATGAACTTCCCGTGCGCATCGCGCAGTTGCCCAACCGGAGGGGTGGGAACCGAGTCGGAAGGTACGTAAGGCGCACGACCGCGCCCGTCCTCCCGGAGGTTTCCCATGCCCGTTCGTCCCGCCCGCCGCCGGGCGCTCCGCGCCGTCCCGGCGGCGATGCTGGTCCTCGGCACGGCCCTGGCCGTCCCGCTCACCCTGGCCGGCGCCGCCGGCGCCGCCACGGCCCCGGCCACCGCCGAGGTCAACGAGTACGACTGGCAGCTCACCTACCAGGCCGCCGCCGGCCAGACCAACAAGGCCACCGTCACCGCGACGCTCACCGCGGACCGCACGGGCATCACCTATCTGATCGACGACGTGGTGCCGGTCGAGGCGGGCCACGACTGCGGCCATCCCGTCGCCGCGGACCGCACCAAGGTCTCCTGCACGGTCACCAGCGTGGACAGCCAGGACCCCTACGCCGCCCTGGTCATGAACCTCGGCGACCGCGACGACACGGTCGCGTACAAGAACGGCACCGACCAGATCTACTCCTACGCCCAGATCTCGCTGGGCGCCGGCAACGACAGGGCGGCCGACTCGGGCCGCCTCGACGGCGCCTACGTCTCGGGTGACGCGGGCAACGACACCCTCACGGTCGGCAAGGAGGGCCTGGCCTGGGGCGGCGACGGCAACGACACGATCAACGCGTCCGGCGGCGGCAACATCGCGCAGGGCGGCAAGGGCGACGACACGCTGCACGGCGGCTCCGGGGGCCAGTACCTGTCCGGCGACGACGGCAAGGACACGATCACCGGCGGGGCCGGCGCCGACAGCCTCTACGGCGGCAAGGGCGACGACGTGCTGTACGGCAACAGCGGCAACGACACTCTCTACGGCAACAGCGGCGACGACCGGCTCTACGGCGGCGCGGGCCGCGACACCCTCTCCGGCGGCCCCGGCCGGAACGTGGTCCGCCAGGACTGACGACCCGGGCGGTCATCCCCGGCCGGATCCCGCCGGGCCGGGTCGTCCACAGGCGCCCGAACGTCCGTCGGCGCCAGGTGGCACCCTTGGATCCATGACCGACTCCGCACCCCGACGCGCCCGAGTACGCGCCCCCGAGCTGATCGGCAAGGGCGGCTGGCTGAACACGGGCGGCCAGCAGTACACCCTCGCCGACCTGCGCGGACGCATAGTCGTCCTGGACTTCTGGACCTTCTGCTGCATCAACTGCCTGCACGTCCTGGACGAGCTGCGCGAGCTGGAGGAGAAGCACCGGGACACGCTGGTGGTGATCGGGGTGCACTCGCCCAAGTTCGTGCACGAGGCCGACCACCGGGCGGTCGTGGACGCCGTCGAGCGCTACGGCGTGGCGCACCCCGTCCTGGACGACCCGGAGCTGGCCACCTGGAAGCAGTACGCGGTGCGCGCCTGGCCCACCCTCGTGGTGATCGACCCCGAGGGGTACGTCGTCGCGCAGCACGCCGGCGAGGGCCACGCGCACGCCATCGAGCGGCTGGTCGAGGAGCTGGAGGCCGAGCACGGGGCGAAGGGCACCCTGCGCCGCGGCGACGGCCCCTACGTACCTCCGGAGCCCGAGCCGACGACGCTGCGCTTCCCCGGCAAGGCGCTGCTGCTGCCGTCGGGGAACCTCCTGGTCAGCGACACCACCCGGCACCAGCTGGTGGAGCTGGCCGAGGACGGCGAGACGGTCGTGCGCCGGCTCGGCACCGGCACGCGCGGCTTCGCCGACGGCGGCCCGGACCGGGCGTCCTTCAACGAGCCGCAGGGCCTCGCCCTGCTGGACGACGGCTCGGTGGTGGTCGCCGACACCGTCAACCACGCCCTGCGCCGGCTGGACCCGGCCACCGGCGAGGTGACCACCCTGGCGGGCACCGGCAGGCAGTGGTGGCAGGGCTCGGCGACCTCCGGCCCGGCCCGCGAGGTGGACCTCTCCTCCCCGTGGGACGTGGCGGTCTTCGGCGGCAAGGTGTGGATCGCGATGGCGGGCGTCCACCAGCTGTGGACGTACGACCCGGCCGGCCGGACGGTCGCGGTGGCGGCCGGCACCACCAACGAGGGCCTGGTGGACGGTCCCGCCGCCGAGGCGTGGTTCGCGCAGCCCTCCGGCCTCGCGGCCACCGCCGACCGGCTGTGGCTCGCCGACTCCGAGACGAGCGCCCTGCGCTGGGTGGACACCGACGGGCGGGTGCACACCGCCGTCGGCACCGGCCTGTTCGACTTCGGCCACCGGGACGGCGCCGCGGAGCAGGCCCTCTTCCAGCACCCGCTGGGCGTCACCGCCCTGCCGGACGGCTCGGTCGCCGTCGCCGACACCTACAACCACGCGCTGCGCCGCTACGACCCCGCCACCGGCGAGGTCACCACGCTCGCCACCGATCTGCGCGAGCCGAGCGACGCCGTCCTCGTCGGCGAGGACATCGTGGTGGTGGAGTCGGCCCGGCACCGGCTGACCCGGCTGCGGCTGCCCGAGGAGGCGGTGCGCGTGGAGTCGGTCGCCCACCGCACCCGGCGGGCGGCCACCGAGGTCGCCCCCGGCCGCCTGGCCCTGGACGTGATCTTCCAGGCCCCGGCCGGCCAGAAACTCGACACCCGTTACGGCCCCTCGACCCGTCTGCTGGTCTCCGCCACCCCGCCCGAGCTGCTGCTCAAGGGCGAAGGGGCGGACACGGACCTGTCCCGCGAGCTGGAACTGAACCCGGCCGTGCCCGAGGGCGTCCTGCACGTCTCCGCGATGGCCGCGAGCTGTGACGACGATCCCGCCAACCCCTACCCCGCCTGCCACGTGCACCAGCAGGACTGGGGCGTCCCGCTCCGCCTGGCGGCGGGCGGGACGGACCGCCTTCCGCTCGTCCTGGCGGGCATGGACGAGCAGTAGGCGAAGTCCGTCAGACGCCGTAGCCGTCCGTGTAGCCGTCGACGCGGTGGTGGTGGCGGTGGGGCTCCTCCTCCACCACCGGTGTCGTCGGCGGGACGACCACGCGGCGGCGGCGGGCGATCCCGCTGAACGTCGCGACGCCGATCAGGCCGACGGCCATGAGGATCAGGCCGACGACGGTGACGTTGACGCCCTTCATGTGCCAGTCGGTCGCGAACGTCAGAATGGCCCCCACGCCGATGAGGATGATGCATCCGCCGAGACCCATGAGACCTCGCCTCCCCTTCCGGTTCCGGAATCTCCGGTGCCGTCCGGGTACCCGGCGGGGTCGCGGCTAGGCCCTGCCGCCGAATCCGGTGCGCACGGCGGGAGTTCGACGACGGGTCCTAGCCCTCCAGGAAGGCCGTCAGGGCGTTCGCGAGGAGGAACGGGTCGTCGGCGCCGCACAGTTCGCGCACGCTGTGCATGGAGAGGATCGCCACGCCGATGTCCACCGTGCGGATGCCGTGCCGGGCCGCGGTGATCGGGCCGATGGTGGTGCCGCACGGCATGGAGTTGTTCGAGACGAAGGTCTGGAACGGCACGCCCGCCTTCTCGCAGGCCGCGGCGAACACCGCGCGTCCCGAACCGTCGGTCGCGTAGCGGTTGTTGACGTTGACCTTGAGGATCGGGCCGCCGTTGACCCGCGGGTGGTGCGTCGGGTCGTGCCGCTCGGCGTAGTTGGGGTGCACGGCGTGACCGGTGTCGGAGGACAGGCAGACCGAGCCGGCGAAGGCGCGGGCCCGGTCCTCGAACGTGCCGCCGCGCGCGAGCACCGAGCGCTCCAGGACGGAGCCGAGCAGCGGGCCGTCCGCGCCGGTGTCCGACTGGGAGCCGTTCTCCTCGTGGTCGAAGGCGGCCAGCACCGGGATACGGGGCAGCGGGGCGCCGGAGGCCGCGACGGCGGCGAGGGCGGCGGCACCGGCGTGCACGGACAGCAGGTTGTCCATGCGCGGACCGGCGACCAGCTCCCGGTCCCGGCCGAGGTAGGCCGGCGGTTCCACCGGGTGGGTCATCAGGTCCCAGCCGGTCACCGAGCCCTCGGCCAGCCCGGCCTCCCGCTCCAGGAAGGCGATGAGGTCCCCGTCGCGCACGTCGTCGCCGAGGCCCCACACCGGCTGCAGATGCCGCTGCTTGTCGAGCTTCAGCCCCTCGGAGCCGACCGTCCGGTCCAGGTGGATGGCGAGCTGCGGCACCCGCAGCAGCGGCCGGTCCACGTTGACCAGGACCGGGGAGCCGTCGCGCAGGGACAGCCGGCCGGCCAGCCCGAGGTCGCGGTCCAGCCAGGAGTTGAGCAGCGGGCCGCCGTAGATCTCCACGGCGGCCTGGCGCCAGCCGTGCGCTCCGCTGTCCGGGCGCGGCTTGATCCTCAGGCTCGGCGAGTCGGTGTGCGCGCCGACGATGTGGAAGGGGGTGTGCGGCTCGGCCCCCTCGGGCACGTACCAGGCCACGATCGCGCCGCCGCGCAGGACGTACTTGCCGCCGTGCGTCCCGTCCCAGGCGTCCGTCTCCGCGACCTGCCGGAAGCCCGCCTTCTCCAGCCGCTCGGCGGTGTTCGCCACGGCGTGGTACGGCGACGGGCTCGCCGCCAGGAAGGACATCAGGTCGTCGGTGTGGCCGCGGTCGAAGCGGGCTGGTGCGCTCATGGGATTCACCTTAACGACGTGCACGGGCCCGCTCCCGGAAAGAGAGCGGGCCCGCGCGAGGAATCGACGGGGACGTCCGGAACGTCGGAAAACCGGACGCCCGGAACGCCGGGACCTAGAAGGCGGCCTCGTCCAGCTCCATCAGGTCCAGCTCGACGTTGCCGGCGACCTTGCGGGCGAGAGTGACGCCCGGCAGGACGTTCGCCGCGAAGAACTTCGCCGCGGCGATCTTGCCGGTGTAGAACGCCTTGTCCTTCGCCGGGGCGGTGGCCAGCTTCTCGGCGGCGATCGCGGCGCCCTTGAGCAGGAGGTAGCCGACGACCACGTCACCGGAGGCCATGAGCAGCCGGGTGGTGTTCAGGCCGACCTTGTAGATGTTCTTGGTGTCCTGCTCGGTGGCGGCGAGGTCGGTCAGCATCACGCCGACGATCGCCTCCAGCTCCACGGCGGCCTTGGCCAGCTGCTCCCGGGCGCCGGCCAGCTCCTCACCGCCGGTGCCGAGCGCCAGGAACTTCTTGATGTCCTCGGCGAGGGAGTTCAGCGCGGCGCCCTGATTGCGGACGATCTTGCGGAAGAAGAAGTCCTGGCCCTGGATCGCCGTGGTGCCCTCGTACAGGGTGTCGATCTTGGAGTCCCGGATGTACTGCTCGATCGGGTACTCCTGCAGGAAGCCGGAGCCGCCGAAGGTCTGCAGCGACTGGGCGAGCTGCTCGTAGCCCTTCTCGGAGCCGTAGCCCTTGACGATCGGCAGCAGCAGGTCGTTCAGCGCGTGCTCGGCGGAGGCGTCCTCGCCGTTCGCCTCCTTGATCTGGATGGCGTCCTGGATCGAGGCGGTGTACAGCACCAGGGCGCGCATGCCCTCCGCGTAGGCCTTCTGCGTGATCAGCGCGCGGCGCACGTCGGGGTGGTGGGTGATGGTGACCTTGGGCGCGGTCTTGTCCATGAAGTTCGCCAGGTCCGGACCCTGGACGCGCTCCTTGGCGTACTCCAGCGCGTTCAGGTAGCCGGTGGACAGCGTGGAGATCGCCTTCGTGCCGACCATCATGCGGGCGAACTCGATGATGCGGAACATCTGGCGGATGCCGTCGTGCTTGTCGCCGATCAGCCAGCCCTTGGCGGGGTGCCGGTCGCCGAAGGTCATCTCGCACGTGTTGGACGCCTTCAGGCCCATCTTGTGCTCGACGTTGGTGGCGTAGACGCCGTTGCGCTCGCCCAGCTCGCCGGTCTCGAAGTCGAACAGGTACTTCGGCACGAGGAAGAGGGACAGGCCCTTGGTGCCGGGGCCGGCGCCCTCGGGGCGCGCGAGCACGTAGTGGAGGATGTTCTCCGACATGTCGTGCTCACCCGAGGTGATGAAGCGCTTCACGCCCTCGATGTGCCAGGAGCCGTCCTCCTGCCGGACCGCCTTGGTGCGGCCGGCGCCCACGTCCGAGCCCGCGTCGGGCTCGGTGAGCACCATCGTGGAGCCCCACTGCTTCTCGGTGGCGATCTTCGCGATGTGCTTCTGGACCTCGTTGCCCTCCTCGAAGAGGATGCCGGCGAACGCGGGGCCCGAGGAGTACATCCACACGGCGGGGTTGGCGCCCAGGATCAGCTCGGCGTAGGCCCAGATCAGGGAGCGGGGCGAGGTGGTGCCGCCGATCTCCTCGGGCAGGCCGAGCCGCCAGTACTCGGAGTCCATGTAGGCCTGGTAGCTCTTCCTGAACGACTCCGGGACCGGCGCGGTGTTGGTCTCCGGGTCGAAGACCGGCGGGTTGCGGTCGGCGTCGGCGAAGGACTCGGCCAGCTCGTTCTCCGAGAGGCGGGTCATCTCCTCCAGGATGCTCTTGGCGGTCTCGACGTCCATCTCCTCGAACGGGCCGGTGCCGTACACCTTGTCGCGCCCGAGTACTTCGAAGAGATTGAACTCGATGTCGCGGAGATTCGACTTGTAGTGCCCCATGGCGACGGCTCCGTAGAGGGATCGGCGAGGCACTGACTCCTCGCACCTAGTTCACGTACCAACAAGTAGCTACGATGATGCTACCCGCCGGTAATAAGACGCAACCCCGATCCGGTCATCTGTGACGCGTCTCAAGTACCGCCGCGGGTGCCTTGTACATGCCAGGTGCATGCCCCTTCGGGGCGCGCCGTGAACGCCTTCGGGGGCGAGGTTTCGGCGCCGTGGCCCACCCGGGGGGCGGGGTGGCTCGGTACGCTTCTGCCCATGTACGGCTACGACCAGAACGTGGGCGCCCAGCAGCAGTACGCCCCGCCGCAAGCGCAGATGCCGGGCGGGTACGGCCAGCAGCCGCCGCTCTATCCGGAGCCGTCCCCGCCCTCGCTCGCGGACGCGGTGCGCGCCTTCACCACCGGGCAGATGGCCGCCGAGGACTTCCAGCAGATCTTCGCCACCTCCAAGGTGTACTGCCCGCGCGGCGACACCCCGGGCTTCCTCGCCCTGCACAACACCCAGCAGCCGGTGATCCCGATGTTCACCTCGCTGAAGGAACTGCGCCGGTACGCGGGCAAGGAGTCCAAGTACTTCGTGATCACCGGCGCGGAGGTGATCGACCTGCTGCCGACCGGCTACGGCTTCGTCCTGGACATGGAGGGCGAGCACCGGATCGTCTTCGACGCCAAGGCGGTCGAGCAGATGGTCGACTTCGCGATGCGCCGCATGTACGGCGGCGGCTGAGCCGTCACCCGGACGCGGGCCCGGAGGGAATTCCCTCCGGGCCCGTACCGTTGTGGGTGACAGAAAGTTCAACGCTCAACTAAAGTGGGCGTACCAAGGAGGTACCCGCCATGCCCGCAGTGACCGTCGAGAACCCGTTGACGCTGCCCCGTGTGACCGCTCCCGCCGACGCCGTGGCACGTCCCGTGCTGACCGTCACGACCGCCCCGGGCGGTTTCGAGGGGGAGGGATTCCCGGTGCGCCGGGCGTTCGCGGGGATCGATTACCGCCACCTCGACCCGTTCATCATGATGGACCAGATGGGGGAGGTGGAGTACGCGCCGGGCGAGCCCAAGGGCACCCCCTGGCACCCGCACCGCGGCTTCGAGACCGTCACCTACATCATCGACGGCGTCTTCGACCACCAGGACTCGCACGGCGGTGGCGGCACCATCACCAACGGGGACACCCAGTGGATGACGGCCGGCTCCGGCCTGCTGCACATCGAGGCGCCGCCGGAGTCCCTGGTCGTGTCCGGCGGTCTCTTCCACGGCCTCCAGCTGTGGGTGAACCTCCCCGCCAAGGACAAGATGATGGCCCCGCGCTACCAGGACATCCGCGGCGGCACCGTCCAGCTGCTCGCCTCCCCCGACGGCGGCGCGCTGCTGCGGGTCATCGCCGGCGAGCTGGACGGCCACCAGGGCCCCGGCGTCACCCACACGCCGATCACGATGATCCACGCGACCCTCGCCCCCGGCGCGGAACTCACCCTGCCGTGGCGGGAGGACTTCAACGGACTGGCGTACGTGCTGGCGGGCAAGGGCTCGGTCGGTGCCGAGCGCCGTCCGATCCACCTGGGCCAGACCGCGGTCTTCGGCGCCGGCGGTTCGCTGACCGTCCGCGCGGACGAGAAGCAGGACGCGCACACCCCCGACCTGGAGGTCGTCCTGCTCGGTGGCCGGCCCATCCGGGAGCCGATGGCCCACTACGGCCCGTTCGTCATGAACACCAGGGACGAACTGGTGCAGGCCTTCGAGGACTTCAAGAAGGGCCGCTTCGGGCGGATTCCGGCGGTGCACGGCATGACCGAGGGCGGCATCTGATCCCTCCCTGCGTCCGGACGGGCGGACTTCGCCCGTCCGGACCCGTGCGGCGGGACAGCCGGCGGCCGGCGTGATCGGCTGGGACCGTGCTCCTGCTGCCCGAACCCGTGCGCCGGCTCGCCGCCTGGTGCGTCGTCCTGCTGCTCGTCGCCGCGGTGGGCTGGGTCGGCGTACAGCTCTGCGGCGAGCTGCGCACGGCCGTCACGCCGGTGCTGCTCGCCCTGCTCGGCACCGCGCTGCTCGGGCCGCTGTACCGGCGGCTGGTGCGGGCCCGGGTGCAGCCCTCGGTGGCGGCCGGGCTCACCTGCGTCGCCGTGGTGGCGGTCGTCGGCGGCGCCGTCTACATCGTCGTCGCCGCCCTCGTCGACACCGGCGCGCAGATCCTCGCCTCGCTGCGCAGCACCGCCCAGGCCGTCGCCCGGCACTTCGGGGCCTCCGGTACCGGGCTCGACGACCTCGCCTCCCACGCGCGCGAACTGCTGCGCAGGTTCGGCGGGACGGCCGCCTCCAACGTGATCAGCGGGGTGAGCCTGGTCGCCGAGAGCATCGCCATGGCCGTGCTCGCGCTGCTGCTCGTCTTCTTCTTCCTGCGCGACTCGCACCGGGCCCTCGCCGCCCTGCGCGCCCTCGCGCCCGGCGACAGCGCCGACACCGCGGAGGCCGTCGCCCGGCGGGCCTTCGCCGCGGTGGAGGGGTTCATGCGCGGCACGACCCTCATCGCGCTCATCGACGCCGTGTGCATCACCGTCGGCCTGCTGGTCCTGAGGGTGCCCGGCGCGATCGGGCTCGGCGCGCTCGTCTTCGTCGGCGCCTACATCCCCTACCTCGGCGCCTTCATCTCCGGCGCGGTGGCCGTGCTGGTCGCCCTCGCCGACCGGGGCTTCGTGATCGCGCTGTGGGCCTTCGGGGTGGTGCTCGCGGTGCAGGTGCTGGAGGGGCACGTGCTGCAACCGGTGATCCAGAGCCGGACCGTGCAGATGCACCCGGCCCTGGTCCTGGTGGCGATCACCGCGGGCGCCTCCGTCGCGGGCATCCTCGGCATGCTCCTCGCGGTACCGGTGACCGCGGCGGCCTTCGGGGTCTGGGCCGAACTCCGGGACCGCCGCGGCGAACGGCCGGCCGACGGCCCGGGCACCACGTGACGCGACCCGGGCGTGCCGGGACCTAGGGGACGTACGACCCCGGCGGTCTGCCGGGCGCCCCCGCGCCCGCGCCCTCCCGGAGTTCGAACCAGATGCTCTTCCCCTCGCCCCTGGGGGCCACCCCCCACGCGTCCGCGAGGAGTTCGATCAGCATCAGGCCGCGGCCGGAGGAGGCCAGTTCGCCGGGGCGGCGCTTGTGCGGGAGGTCGTCGCCGGTGTCGAAGACCTCCACCCGCAGCCGCCGCCCGTCCTCGCCGCGGAGCACCTCGGCGAGCAGCAGCGCGTCGGCGTCGGTGTGCACCAGCACGTTGGTGACCATCTCGGAGACCAGCAGCACCGCCGAGTCCACCTGCTCCGCCGAGGCCCAGTCGTGCAGCAGCTCGCGCAGGTGCTGGCGGGCCTCGGCGATCCGGTCCGGCTCGTCCTGGGCCACCGACAGCAGGGTGCGCCGCACCGGCGGTCCCTCCGTGACGGTGCCGCCGGGCCCGCGGCCGGCCGCCGGCCGGCACAGCAGCAGGAGCGCGATGTCGTCCTCGCGCCGGTCGGCCAGCGGGCCGGGGGTGTGGTGCGAGGACGGCCCGTGCACCGCCTGCACCAGGGCGTCGGCCAGCGCCTCCAGGTCCTCCTGGCGGTACTCGCCGGCCCGGTGGTCCTCCAGCGGCTCGCGCAGCCTGCGCCAGCCGCTCTCCAGGTCGTGCCCGCCGGTCTCGATCAACCCGTCGGTGCACAGCATCAGCGTCTCGTCGGGTTCGAGCGTGAACCGGGTCGTCGGGTAGTCGGCGTCCGGGTCGACGCCCAGCGGCAGCCCGCCCGCCGTCGGCCGCATCATCACCGTGCCGTCCGCCATCCGGATCACCGGGTCCGGGTGCCCGGCGCGGGCGATCTCCAGCATGCCGGTCACCGGGTCGGCCTCCACGTACAGGCAGGTCGCGAACCGCGGGTCGGCCAGGCCGTCGGGCCCGCTGCCGTCCGTGACCCCGTGCAGGAAGCGGGCCGCGCGGGAGAGGACGGCGTCCGGGCGGTGTCCCTCGGCGGCGTAGGCGCGCAGCGCGATCCGCAGCTGGCCCATGATCCCGGCCGCGCGCACGTCGTGCCCCTGGACGTCCCCGATGACCAGCGCGAAGCGGCCGGAGGGCAGCGGGATCATGTCGTACCAGTCGCCGCCGACCTGGAGTCCGCCGCCGGTCGGGATGTACCGGGCGGCGATCCGCATCCCCGGGATCTCCGGGCCCAGCGACGGCAGCATGGAGCGCTGGAGGCCCTCCGCCAGCTCCCGCTCGGACTCGGCGGCGCCGGCCCGCGACAGCGCCTGGGCGAGCATCCGGGCGACCGTGGTCAGGACCGCGCGCTCGTCGGGGGTGAACGCCACCGGGTAGGTGAACGCGGCCATCCAGGCGCCCCTCGTGCGCCCGGCGGCCGTCAGCGGCAGGAACGCCCAGGAGCGGCGGCCGAAGCGCCGGGCCAGCGGCCAGGCGGCCGGGTAGCGGTCCCGGTACTCCTCCGGGGAGGACAGATAGACGGCCCGCCCGGTGCGGACCACCTCGGCGGCCGGGTAGTCGGTGTCCAGCGGCATGTGGGAGAAGGGGCCCATGTCGCCGGGCTGGTGTCCGTGCTGGCCGGTGATCGTCAGCCGGTCGCCCTCCACGCCGTAGACCACGAGCCCGTCCGGGGAGAAGCCCGGCATCGACAGGCCCCCCGCCACCCGCAGCACCTCGGCCGTGGACCGGGCCTCCGCCAGCGCCCGGCCCGCGTCCAGCAGGAACGCCTCCCGGGAGCGGCGCCAGTCGCCGGTGACCGCGCTGCGGGCCGCCGCCGTGCCCGGGGCGGGCTCGGTCACCTCCTGGAGGGTGCCGATCAGTTCGTAGGTGCGCCGCTCGGGGTCGAAGGAGGGCTTGGACCGGCTGCGGACGACCCGCAGGATGCGGCCGTCGGCGTCCATGACCCGGATGCGGACCTCGGCGAGGGTGCCCTCGGCGACCGCGAGCCGTACGACCCCGTTGATCTCGTTCCAGTCGACGGGGTGCAGCCGGGCCCGGACCCGCGCCTCGGTGAGGGTGCTCCGCTCGGCGGGCAGCCCGAGCAGCCGCGCCGCCTCCGCGTCCAGGGTGACCAGCCCGGCGGCCGTGTCCCAGTGCCACAGCCCGGTCGCGAGGGCGGCGAGGACCTCCCCGACGGACGGCAGGGGCTCGCCTGTACGCATTGACCCACTTTATGGAGAGGTGAGCGATGGGTGCCACCTGATGGGACGACGGCTGCCGTCCGGCGGGCGGGCGGTAATGATGGGGAGCCGTTCTTGGGGTGGCCGGTACCCTTGGGATGGCCTAGGCCGTACCCGCCTGGCGACACCCGATCCGCACAGACTGGATGAACGACGATGCATCGGTACAGGTCCCACACCTGCGGCCAGCTCCGCGCCTCTGACGTCGGCACCGACGTCCGGCTGAGTGGCTGGCTGCACAATCGGCGCGACCTGGGCGGCATCCTCTTCATCGATCTGCGCGACCACTACGGCATCACGCAGCTGGTCGCCCGCCCCGGCACCCCGGCGTACGAGGCCCTCGACACGATCTCCAAGGAGTCCACGGTCCGCGTCGACGGCCGCGTCGTCTCCCGCGGCACCGAGAACGTGAACCCCGACCTGCCCACCGGCGAGATCGAGGTCGAGGTCGCCGAGGTCGAGCTGCTCGGCGCGGCCCAGCCGCTGCCCTTCACGATCAACACCGAGGACGGGGTCAACGAGGAGCGGCGCCTGGAGTACCGCTTCCTGGACCTGCGCCGCGAGCGCATGCACCGCAACATCATGCTGCGCACGGCGGTCATCGGCGCCATCCGCCAGAAGATGACCGCGCTCGGCTTCAACGAGATGGCCACCCCGATCCTCACGGCGACCTCCCCCGAGGGCGCCCGTGACTTCGTGGTCCCCTCCCGGCTCCACCCGGGCCGGTTCTACGCCCTGCCGCAGGCCCCGCAGCAGTTCAAGCAGCTGCTGATGATCTCCGGCTTCGACCGCTACTTCCAGATCGCGCCCTGCTTCCGCGACGAGGACGCCCGCGCCGACCGCTCGCCGGGCGAGTTCTACCAGCTCGACGTCGAGATGAGCTTCGTCGAGCAGGAGGACGTCTTCCGGCCCATCGAGCAGCTCATGACCGAGCTGTTCGAGGAGTTCGGCGGCGGCCGTCACGTCACCTCCCCCTTCCCGCGCATCCCGTTCCGCGAGGCGATGCTCAAGTACGGCTCCGACAAGCCGGACCTGCGCGCCAAGCTGGAGCTGGTGGACATCACCGACGTCTTCGAGGGCTCGGAGTTCAAGGCGTTCGCCGGCAAGCACGTGCGCGCCCTGCCCGTGCCGGCCGTCCAGGACCAGCCGCGCAAGTTCTTCGACCAGCTCGGCGACTTCGCCGTGTCGCTGGGCGCCAAGGGCCTGGCCTGGGTCCGCGTCGGCGAGGACGGCACGCTGTCCGGCCCGATCGCGAAGTTCCTCACCGAGGAGAACGTCGCCGAGCTGACCAAGCGCCTGTCGCTGGCCCCCGGCCACGCGGTCTTCTTCGGCGCGGGCGAGTTCGACGAGGTCTCCAAGATCATGGGCGCGGTCCGCGTCGAGGCCGCCAAGCGCGCCGGCCACTTCGAGGAGAACGTCTTCCGGTTCTGCTGGATCGTCGACTTCCCGATGTTCGAGAAGGACGAGGAGACCGGCAGGATCGACTTCTCGCACAACCCGTTCTCGATGCCGCAGGGCGGCATGGAGGCGCTGGAGTCCCAGGACCCGCTGGACGTCCTGGCCTGGCAGTACGACATCGTCTGCAACGGCGTGGAGCTGTCCTCCGGCGCGATCCGCAACCACGAGCCGGACATCATGCTGAAGGCGTTCGAGATCGCGGGCTACGACCGCGAGACCACCGAGCGCGAGTTCGCGGGCATGCTCCGCGCGCTCCGTTTCGGCGCCCCGCCGCACGGCGGCATCGCCCCCGGCGTGGACCGCATCGTCATGCTCCTCGCGGACGAGCCCAACATCCGCGAGACGATCGCCTTCCCGCTCAACGGCAACGCCCAGGACCTGATGATGGGCGCCCCGACCGAGCTGGAGGAGTCCCGCCTGCGCGAGCTGCACCTGGACATCCGCAAGCCGCAGCCGAAGTAAAAGGACCCACGGGGCTCAGCCGCCCTGCTCGTCGGACGGCGCGTCCGGGGACGCGCCGTCCTCCAGCAGCCGTTCCGCGATGTCGTCGGACCACTGCTGGGCCCAGACGCGCAGGGCGGCGATGTCGTCCCCGGACAGGCCGTACCGGAGGAAGTCCCGGTCGGCGTAGAAGTCCGTGCCCGTCAGCCGCGACTGGAGGGTGGGCAGGTCGAACGGGTCGTGGGCGTGCCGGCGGCCCAGTTCCTCCAGGTCCGGCAGCGAGAACCGGGCCGCGCAGGCGCGGGCGTCGACGAGGTCGACGGCCGCGCCCCGGTCGTACAGCGCCCGGATCTTCGTTCCCACGGCGTCCGCGAGGCAGAGCGCCGGCCCGTACCCGGTCCGCTCCGGCGGCTGCCAGAACGTCTCCTTGTGCAGCGCGAGCGCGCACGGCTCGCCGGTGGGCGGGTCGGTGACCGTCAGCCGCGCGGTCAGCGCGGTGACCGCGCCGGTGTCCACCCGCCGCCCCCGTTCCTCCAGGGCCGCGCCGACGGCGGCGGCGAGCCGCTCCATGGGCTCGGGGCTCTCGGTGGCCAGGTCCACGTCGGAGTGCGGCCGGCCGAGCAGTCCGTGCGCCTGGAGGGCGTAGCCGCCGGCCAGCACCAGACCGTACGGGCCGCCCGCCCGGGCGGCGTCCGCGAGGAGCCGGCGATGGGGTTCGGGGATGTCCACACGGACGATTCTGCGGCCTTCCGCCCCCGGCGGGCGACGCCCGGCCGCCGGTCGCGGAAGATTCCCGCGGCGACGGCAACCTCCGGGCTCCCGGCGGCCACTGAGGAGTCGTAAGGCATGTACGACAGAACCTTAAGGACTCCTCCGTGGCAGCTCCCTCCCACCGCCGGTCCCTCCGCAAGCGGCGCGCCCTCGCCGTGTCCGCCGCCGTCGTGGCCGCGGCCGCCGGCGCCGGGGTGTTCGTGCTGAACGCGAACGCCGCCGCCGTCGACCTGTACCACCAGACCCTCGCCGCCGAGGACGGCTGGGCCGCCTCGGGCACGGGGACCACCGGCGGCGCGAAGGCCGACTCCGCGCACACCTTCACCGTCTCCACCCGGGCCCAGCTCGTGAAGGCGCTGGGCTCGGTCTCGGACACCACGCCCCGCATCGTCAAGGTCAAGGGCACGATCGACGCCAACACCGACGACAGCGGCAGGAAGCTGACCTGCGCCGACTACGCCTCCGGCACCGGCTACTCGCTGTCGGCGTACCTCAAGGCCTACGACCCGGCCGTCTACGGCCGCTCCAAGCTGCCCTCCGGCACCCAGGAGAAGGCCCGCGCCGCGGCCCAGGACAAGCAGGCGAAGAACATCGTCTTCAAGGTGCCGGCCAACACCACGATCGTGGGCGTGCCCGGCACCGGCGCCGGGATCACCGGCGGCAGCCTCCAGGTGAAGAACGTCGACAACGTCATCATCCGCAATCTGGCCTTCTCCGCCACCGAGGACTGCTTCCCGCAGTGGGACCCGACGGACGGCGACGACGGCAACTGGAACTCCGCGTACGACTCCGTCACCCTGCGCGGCGCCACGCACGTCTGGGCGGACCACAACACCTTCACCGACGCGCCCCACTACGACAAGGCCAACCCCGAGTACTACGGCCGCGAGTACCAGATCCACGACGGCGCCCTCGACATCACCAACGGCTCGGACCTGGTGACCGTCGAGCGCAACCGGTTCACCGACCACGACAAGACGATGCTGATCGGCTCCAGCGACAAGGACAGCACCGGCAAGCTGCGGGTGTCGATTCACCACAACGTGTGGAAGGGCATCGTGCAGCGGGCCCCGCTGGCGCGCATCGGCCAGATCCACCTCTACAACAACGTGTACGACACGACGACCGTCGACGGGTACGCGCCCCTGTACAGCATCAATTCCCGCGCCAAGGCGCAGGTCGTCGCGCAGGCCAACTACTGGACGGTGCCGTCCGGGGGCAAGGTCGCCAAGCTGCTCAGCGGCGACGGCACCGGCTCGGTCGCGGGCAGCGGCAACCTGGTCAACGGCACGGCCACCGACCTGGTCGCCGCGTACAACGCCGCCGGCTCGAAGAAGATCAAGACGACCGTGAACTGGACCCCGGCGCTCACCGCGGGCCTGGAGCCCTCGGCGAAGAACCTGCCGGCACAGCTGGCGGACACGACCGGCGCGGGCGTCCTGAAGTAATCCCGTTTCACGCGAAAGGGTGCCGGGCCCGAACGGCCCGGCACCCTCCGCACGCGGACGGGAGGCGGCGGGGTCAGCCCTCCTCGCCGCCGAAGCGCTCCTTGTACGCCTGAAGGTCCTCGTCCGTCAGCTTGGCGAACAGGACCGGCGGCACCGTGAACGGGGTGCCGGCCGGGACGGCGGTCAGGGCCCTGGCCTCCTCGGCGGTGACCCAGGCGGCGGTGTCGTCCGGCAGGGCGAAGGCGGCGCGCATCGCCGCCGAGGTGGCGGGGATCAGCGGCTCGGAGACCACCGCGTACAGGTGGATCAGGTTCATCGCCGTACGCAGGGTGAGGGCCGCGCCCTCCTTGTCCGTCTTGATCTCCAGCCAGGGGGCCTTCTCCTCCAGGTAGGAGTTGCCGGCCGACCACAGGGCGCGCAGCGCGGCGGCGGCCTTGCGGAACTGGAGGGCCTCCATCTGCTCCTCGTACTCGGCGAGCAGGCGGGCGATCTCCTCGCCGAGCCGTGCCTCCGCCTCGCCGGGCTCGCCGCCGGCCGGGACCTCCTCGCCGAACCGCTTCTTGCTGAAGGACAGCACGCGGTTGACGAAGTTGCCGAGGGTGTCGGCGAGGTCCTTGTTCACCGTGGCGGTGAAGTGCTCCCAGGTGAAGGACGAGTCGTCCGACTCCGGGGCGTTGGCGATCAGGAAGTAGCGCCAGTAGTCGGCGGGCAGGATGTCCAGCGCCTGGTCGGTGAAGACGCCCCGCTTCTGCGAGGTGGAGAACTTGCCGCCGTAGTACGTGAGCCAGTTGAACGCCTTGACGTAGTCGACCTTCTTCCACGGCTCGCGCACGCCCAGCTCGGTGGCCGGGAACATCACCGTGTGGAAGGGGACGTTGTCCTTGGCCATGAACTCGGTGTAGCGGACGGCGTCGTCGGCGTCGTACCACCACGCCTTCCAGTCCCGGTTCTCCGGGTCCTGGCCGGCCCACTCCTTCGTCGCGCCGATGTACTCGATCGGGGCGTCGAACCAGACGTAGAAGACCTTGCCCTCGGCGGCCAGCTCCGGCCAGGTGTCCGCCGGGACCGGGACGCCCCAGTCCAGGTCGCGGGTGATCGCGCGGTCGTGCAGGCCCTCGGTCAGCCACTTGCGGGCGATGGAGGAGGCGAGCTGCGGCCAGTCGTCCTCGTGCCGGGCGACCCACGCCTCGACCTCGTGCTGGAGCTTGGACTGGAGCAGGAAGAGGTGCTTGGTCTCGCGGACCTCCAGCTCGGTGGAGCCGGAGATCGCCGAGCGCGGGTTGATCAGGTCGGTCGGGTCCAGCACACGGGTGCAGTTCTCGCACTGGTCGCCGCGGGCCTTGTCGTAGCCGCAGTGCGGGCAGGTGCCCTCGACGTAGCGGTCCGGCAGGAAGCGGCCGTCGGCCGGGCTGTAGACCTGGCGGATCGCCCGCTCCTCGATGAAGCCGTTCTCGTTCAGCTTGCGGGCGAAGTGCTGGGTGATCTCGACGTTCTCCTGGCTGGAGCTGCGGCCGAAGTAGTCGAAGGCGAGCGCGAAGCCGTCGTAGACCGCCTTCTGCGCGTCGTGCGCCCGGGCGCAGAACTCCGCCACGGGCAGGCCCTGCTCCTTGGCGGCCAGCTCGGCGGGGGTGCCGTGCTCGTCCGTCGCGCAGATGTAGAGCACGTCGTGGCCGCGCCGGCGCAGATAGCGGGAGTAGACGTCCGCCGGGAGCATGGACCCCACCATGTTGCCCAGGTGCTTGATCCCGTTGATGTACGGAAGGGCGCTGGTGATGAGGTGTCGAGCCATCGTGGCTGCTCCCAGGTCGCTGCTTTTCTGCGGTTTCGAACCTTCAAATCGTAGCCGACACGGGTGGGCCGCCCGCTTCCCGTTTCGCGGGGTGGGAAGGGGCGGCCAGGTGACTACGGTCCGTTACGGGCGCCAGTCCGCGAGGACGCCCTCGTACAGCTCGGCGTCCGTCAGCTCGCGGGGGGTGGGGCCGGCGTGGAAGAACGACGCGTTGGGGGTCTTCAGTCTGCGGAGGTAGTCGAACGCCTTGTTGTCGTGGTCACCGAAGGCGACGAAGGAGAAGAAGACGCCGGGGTGGGTCTCCGCGGCCTGGGTGAGGGCCTGGGTGGCGGGGGTCTTGGCGTCGGGGGCGCCGTCGGTCTGGAAGACGACGAGGGCGGGGGCGCGGGTGGCGTCGTTGCCGCCGTGATGGCTGTCGTGGTGGTCGAGTACGGCGGTTACGGCGGCGTGGTAGCTGGTGCGGCCCATGCGGCCGAGGCCGGCGTGCACGTCGTCGATCTTCGTGTCGTGGCCGGGGGCGAGGGTGAGGTCGGTGGTGCCGTCGACCTCCGTGGAGAAGAAGACGACGTGGACCGTGGGGTCGGGGTCGAGGTGGGCGGCGAGGGCGAGGGCCTGGTCGGCGAGGGACTGGGCGGAGCCGTCCTTGTAGTACGGGCGCATGCTCGCGGAGCGGTCCAGCACGAGGTAGAGCTTCGCTCGGGTGCCGGTGAGGTTCTTCTTCCGCAGGGTGGTCGTGGCGGCCTTGTAGGCGGCGGTGAGGGCGGGGGCGCGGGACTTCACCCTGCTGAGGGGGGTGGCGGGTGTGGGCTTGGGCGCGGTCGCCCCGCCTTCGGCGTCCGTGTCGTTGCCGCCCGCACCACCCGTGCGGGTCTCGTCGGCGGCGGCGTGCGGGTCGTTGTCGGCCGACGCCTCGGCTTCGCCTTCGGCGTCCGTGTTCCCACCCGCACCACCCGTGCGGCTTTCGCCGTCGGGTGCGGGTGGCCCCTGTGGGGCGTCCTCGCCGTCGGCGGCCCGCGGGTCCGTCTCCGCCCGCGATCCGGACTCCTGCTCCACGGCGGGCTCCGCGTCCGCCTTCGGCTTCGCCGTGGGCTTCGGTTCCGCGGGGGGTTCCGCGTCCGCCTTCGGCTCCGCCGTGGGCTCGGCGTCCGCCTCCGGCTTCGCCGTGGGCCCCGGTTCCGCCGTGGGCTCCGCGTTCGCCTTCGGTTCGGACCCGGCTGCCGCGTCCGCCTGCGGCTCAGGCCTGGCTGCTGCCTCCGGCTTGTGCTCCGGTCCGGCCTCTGCTGCCGGCTCGGGCTCCGGGTCGGTCGCGGCTGCCGGCTCGGGCTCGGGTGCGGTCTCCGGGGTCGCCTCCGGTTCCGGGGCGGTCTCCGTTGCCGCTTGCGGGTCCGGATGGGCGGGGGTCGGCGTGCCCGGTGCCGTTTCCGGCTCCGCAGCGCTCTCGGGCGCCGACTCCGGTGCTGCCTTCGGCTCCGGGGCGGGCTCGGTTACTGCCTTCGGCTCCGCCGTCACCGGCTCTGCCGGCTTCGGCGCTGCCAGCTTCAGCTCTGCCGTCACCGGCTCCGGTGAAGGGGGGTCCGTCGGTTCCGGAGGGGTCTGGTGGGGGACCTTGACGTGGTCGAAGGCGGCTGCCACCAGGTCGTGTTCCTCGGTGGGGGACTGGCGGGGCTCCGGGGCGGGCGGCTGCTCGGGGGTCTCGGGGGCACCCTCCGGCTCGGTGGCTCGTGGCTTGCGTGAGCGGCCGAACGCGTTCCGCAGGAGAGTGAGAATGCCCATGTGCGCAACCCTTCGCATGAGTTGTAGCCCGTCGATCGCTGGCCAGGACGGACACGTAAGGTTAGCGGCCCGATGGTGCGGGACCGGTCAGCGCGGGGACGTGATCGAGCGGGCCGCCGCCACCTCCTGGCGCAGCGGCTCCAGCACACTGTCCGCGGGCCCGGTGAGATCGGTGCGGACGGCGGTCAGGGTGCGGGCTCGCCGTACCCCGTCGGCCAGCTCCCGCAGTTGCAGGGTCACCTGCGTGATCTCCGCCGGTGACGGGGGCGCCGCGCCGTGCTTGACGCGGACCCGGGCCGCCGTCGTGGCGTCGACGATGCGCTCCACCGCCACCACCAGCGGCCACCACGCGGCGGCCCGCCGCCCGGTCGGCGGCGGTTCGGTCAGGGCCCGCTGGAACTCCGTGCGGACGACGGACAGGTCGCGGTAGAGCCGGCGGCGCATCCGGGCCCGCGCGGCCGGGTCGGTGCCGGGGCCGAACGCCTCCTCGACGTAGACCGCCGTGTCGGCCACCGCGTCGGCCAGCCGGTCGCCCACCCGGGTGTGCCAGCTCTCCGGCCAGCACAGGTAACCGGCCGTCAGGGCGATCGCGCAGCCCAGCAGCGAGTCGTTCAGCCGGGGCAGCAGCAGGGCCGTGCCCTGGCGGTTGAGGACGTCGGACAGCAGGAGGATCACCGGGGTGATGGCCGCGGTCTGGTAGCCGTAGCCCCGCGGGGTCAGGGCGGGGATCAGCGGCGCGAGGAGGAACAGGACCGGGACGTCCCACCAGCCCAGGGGCACCTCGGCGAGGACCACCGCCGCCACCACCAGGCCGGCCACCGTGCCCAGGGCGCGCAGGAGGGCGCGGGAGAACACCGAGCCGAAGTCCGGCTTGAGGACGAAGGTGACGGTCAGCGCGACCCAGTAGGAGCGCGGGACGGGGACCAGCGACACCAGCGCCTGGGCGAGGCCGATGCAGACCGCCAGCCGGACGCCGTAGCGCCAGGAGTTGGCGGACAGCATGACGTTGCGCGCGGCGCGGGCCGTGCGGATGCCGAGCGTGGCCGGCCGGCCCAGGCGGTCGTCGATGCCCCGGGGGTCCACGTCGGGCGCGGCGACGACCTCGGCGGTGTGGCGCAGGGCGTGGTCCACCGCCCGGGCCGTCTCCGTGGTGGGCACGGGGAGGTCCAGGGCGGGCAGGGGGGCCGCGTCCGTCGCCACTCGGCGGGCCAGGGCGCGGACCGCTTCGGGGATCCGCGCGGGCAGCGGGCGGCCCGCCAGATGGGCGGCGGGGGCCGCCTCGATCACCGGGGTGATCGCGTTCAGCCGGGCCAGCAGGCGGGTGAGGTCCGGGCTGCGGCCGTGGTGGCGGGCGCGCCGGGCCAGGATCAGGTCGTAGGAATCGTTCAGCGAGCGGGTGACGGCGCGGCGGGCCTCCTCGTACGCCTCGGCGCGGTCCGTGCCGGCGGTGGCGAGCAGGTCGGCGACCGCGCGGTAGGTGGCGGCGACCGCGGTCCGCTCGGGGATCCCCGCGCGAAGCGGCCAGGCCAGCAGGGCGAGGAGCAGCACCAGCAGGCCGCCGCCGGTCATCAGGGCCGGGGCCAGCCACCAGGGGGACGGCAGCGGCAGGCCCGCGCCGACCACGCAGTTCAGGAGCAGGAGCAGGCCCGACACCGAGGCCACCGCGCCGATCGTGGAGATCATTCCGGAGACCAGCGCGACGCCGGTGACCGCGGCCACCGCGTACCAGCCGTGGCCGTACGCCAGGGTGCCCAGCGTCACCCCGACGGCGCCGAAGAGCTGGGGGACGGCGATGTTGAGGATGCGCATCCGGTAGGCGTCGGCGGTGTCGCCGATGACCCCGGACAGGGCGCCCATGGAGGCGAGGGCGCCGTAGGCCGGGCGGCCCGCGGCGAGGCCGGCCGCCAGCGGGAGGGCCATGGCGACGGCGGCGCGGATCACGGCGGACCGGTTCGCCGGTGCCTGCTGGGGTCTGAGGTTCGCCACCAGCCAGTCGGGAGGGGTCAGGCCGACGGGGAACTCTCGGGGCATGTGCCCATTATGGGTGAGTGGTGGATTTCGGGGGGTTTCCGGGCGACGGGTGAGGGCGGGCCCGGCCAGGGCCTACGCGTCCTCGTCCAGCCGGGTCAGGAACGCGGCGAGGTGCCGGTTGAACTCCTCGGGGCGCTCCAGGCTGGGCAGGTGGGCGGCGCCCTCGACGACGTGCAGGGTGGAGTCGGGCAGGGCCGCGTGCATCTCCTCGGCGTCGGTGACGGGGGTGTAGGTGTCGTCGGCGCCGACCAGCACCAGGGCGGGCACGGTGACCTTCGTCAACAGCGCGCGGTAGTCGGGGCGTTCGGCCCGGCCGCGCAGGGACGCCGCGGCGCCCTCGGGCGGGGTGGCCGTCATCATGCGGTGCACGTGCGCCTTGACCTCGGGGTCGGCGTAGGGGGCGACCATCTTCTCCAGCACCTCGTCGGCGTAGCCCCGCATGCCCTCGGCCAGCAGCCGGTCGGCCATGGCGTTGCGGCCCCGTCTGCCCTCCGGGGTCTCGGCGGCGGGGAAGGTGTCGGCGAGGACCAGGCCGCGGATCCGGTCGCCGAAGCGGTCGTAGCACTCCATGACGATCTGGCCGCCCATGGACAGGCCGGCCAGGACGAAGGAGTCCACGGAGAGGTGGTCCAGGAGGTCGGCGATGTCCTCGGCGTGGCGGGAGAGCGGGACCGTTCCGGGGGTCACGGGGGAGGCGCCGTAGCCGCGCAGGTCGGGGGCGATCACCCGGCGGCCGGCGGAGAACTCCGCCAGTTGCGGGTGCCACATCGTGCGGTCGAAGGGATGGCCGTGGACGAGGACGAGGGGAGGCCGGGAAGAGTTTTCGGGGCCTTTGTCCTCGAATGCGAGGAAGGGGGGCATGGTCACGACCCTAGGCGCGGGCGCTTGCTCGGCGCAATAAGATCTTTGCCCTCGGTGCAATTCAACGCGCCGGAGAACAGGGGTGCTTGTGGACGACTACCGGCGCATCGCGGACCGGATCGCGGCCGACATCACCGGCGGGCGGCTCCGCCCCGGTGAGCGGCTGCCCCCGCAGCGCGCGTTCGCCCGGCGGCACGGCATCGCGCCGTCCACGGCCGGCCGGGTCTACGCCGAACTCGTGCGCCGGGGGCTGGTGGTGGGCGAGGTCGGGCGCGGCACCTTCGTCCGGGCCACCGCGCCGGACGGGCAGCCGGGGCTCGCCCTCACCGAGGCGGCCGGCGCCCCGCTGGTGAACCTGGAGCTGAACTACCCGTCCGCGCCCGGCCAGGCCGAGCTGCTGGCCCCCGCCCTCGCCGCCCTGCTGCGGCCGGACGCGCTCGGCCAGGCGCTGCGGCCGGCCGCCGCCACGGGCACCCCGGCGGCCCGGGAGGCGGTCGCCGCGCTGCTGGCCCGGGGCGGGCCGCGGTGCGGGCCGGAGCGGATCGTGTTCACCGGCAACGCCCGCCAGGCGATCGCCGCCGCGCTCGCCTCGCTGGTGCGGCCCGGCGGCCGGGTCGGGGTGGAACCGCTGACGTATCCGCTGGTCAAGGAGATCGCGGCGCGTCTCGGCGTGCTCCTCGTGCCGCTCGCCACGGACGCCGAGGGGCCCGTGCCCGAGTCGGTGGCCGACGCCCACCGCGCCGCGCCGCTGTCCGCCCTCTACCTCCAGCCCGCCCTGCACAATCCGACCTCGCTGACCACGAGCGCCGGGCGGCTGCGGCAGCTCGCCGACTGTGTCCACAGGCTGGGGATACCGGTGGTCGAGGACCGCATCTGGGCCTTCCTCCAGCCGGGCGGCACACCCGCGCTCGCCGCGCTCGCGCCCGGCCTGGTGCACCTCGTCGACAGCCTGTCCAAGCGGGTCGCGCCCGGGCTCACCGCCGGATTCGTCGTCGCGCCCCCGGGCCGCGTCGAGGCGGTGGCGCGGGCCGTCCGGTCCGGCGGGTGGAGCGCGGGCGGCTTCGCGCTGGAGGCGGTGGTGCGCTGGCTCGGCGACGGCACCGTGGACCGGCTGGTGGCCGCGAAGCGGCAGGACGCGCGGCGGCGGCAGCGGCTGCTCGCCGAGAGGCTGGCCGGGTTCTCCGTACGCTCCGACCCGGCCGCCTACTTCGCCTGGTGGGAGCTGCCGGCGCCGTGGCGGGCGGACACCTTCACGGCCGCCGCGCTGGACCGCGGGATCGCCGTCACCCCGGGCACGGCCTTCGCCGTCGGCACCGGCCGGGCCCCGGACGCGGTCAGGCTCGGCCTCGGCTCGGCACCGGAGCGCGAACTGGCACGGGCACTGTCGACGCTCGCCGGTCTCGCGCGGGAGGGGGCGGGCGCGGGCGGCGGGTGAGCCGGGGGGAGAGGCCGAGGCTTCGGTGCGGTCGTGGGCGGGTGCGGGTGACGCTCGCCGGTCCCGCGCGGGAGGGGGGCAGACGCGGCCGGCGGGTGAGCCGGGGGGTGAGGCCGAGCGGCGGGTGTGGTCGTGGCCGCCGTGTCGGCCGGCGAGCGCTGTCACTCCGGGGACGGCCTTCGCGTGCGGACCGGCGGGCTCGGGCGCGGTGGGGCGAGGGTCGTGGGTCCGGCGCGGGAGGGGTGGGCGCGGGCGGTGTGTGAGCCGGGTGGGGGCGTGGGCGTGGCTGTGGGGTCGGCGGGGGCGCGTTGTGGCGCCGGAGACGGCCTTCGCGTGGGGACCGGTGGGCTCCGGGCGTGGGCGGGTGCCGCGGGTCCGGCGCGGTGGGCGCGGGCGGTGTGTGAGCCGGGTGGGGGCGTGGGCGTGGCTGTGGGGTCGGCGGGGGCGCGTTGTGGCGCCGGGGGACGGCCTTCGCGTGGGGACTGGTGGGCTCCGGGCGTGGGCGGGCGTGGGCGGGGGTCGCGGGTCCGGCGCGGTGGGCGCGGGCGGTGTGTGAGCCGGGTGGGGGTGTGGGGTCGGCGGGGTCACCGTCGCGGTGGGCGGTGGGTGGTCAGGCCCGGGCCCGGGTCGGGGCCGGGGTGGGTGCCGGCGCGGGGGACGGTGACGCCCGCCGGTCCCGGGCGGGGCGGGGCAGGCGCAGCCGGCGGGTGAGCCAGGCGGCGAGGGCGACGGTGAGCCCGAGGCCGAGCAGCAGCCAGGCGGCGTCGCGCAGCGGAGCGGTCAGGGCGTCGTAGACCGCGCCCGCGGCGGCGCCGTGCGACACCCCGGCGGGCAGGTCGGCCAGGGTCAGGGCACGCCCGACGCGGAGCGCGAGGACCAGCAGCACGCCGCCCAGGGCCGTGCCCAGGGCGGTGGCGGCCACGGCCCGGCGCCGGCGGACGGCGAGCGCGATCCCGCCGGCGGCGAACGCCACGGACGCGGCCGGCAGCCAGGAACCGGCGACTTCGAGCACGTGGTACCCCTTCCGGAGGGCGGTCAGCCGGCCCGCCGGGAGCACGGCGACCATGGTGTGCTCCACCGGGATGCGCGCGGCGAGCGGCACGTGGTCGTGCGTGAGCTGGCGTTTGACCTGCGCGGTGACGGGGGCCAAATCGATGGTGACGGCGCGTTCGTCCCGCCCGCGCAGGGCGCGCAGCACGGCGTCGTGGGTGACCCGGTTGCCGGTGTCCCAGCCCAGCCGGAAGGCCCGGGTGTGGGTGAAGGAGCGCACCGCGTCGCGCACGTACGGGCGCACCGCGTCGCGCACGAACGGGCGCACCGGGCCGGGCGCCGGACGGACGTCCAGGTGCTGGTCGACGGCGCGCAGGAGGCCGTCGCCGACGGTGTCCGCGACGGCCTCCCGCACGGCCGGGTCGGCGGCGAGCGGCGCCATGGCGGTGACGTACCGGCCCGTGTCGGCCAGCCCGTACGCCGCCCAGGCCGCCAGCGCGCCGAACGGGACGAGGAGGCAGGACAGGGCGATCAGTACGGCCGACAGGGCGCTCCTGAGGCGTCGTGGGGGCACAGGTCCAGGCAAGGCCCTCCGGGGCCCGCGCGCGAGCGGGAGCACTGCGTTCGGGCGGCGCAAGGACCCGCTTGGCGGAACGGGGACCCCGCTCGGCGCGAGGGAGCGTTCCGCGCCCGGGCGTACGCCGACGTACGCCGACCCGCGGGAACGCCGACGTGCGCCGCACGCACGCCGGCGTGAGCCCGGGCGCCGCCGCTCAGCGGACCCGGCGCCCGAAGGCGTCCTCCCGCGTGTAGTAGCGGTAGAAGAACGCCATGAAGGTGCCCGCCGCGACCAGCAGGGACATCACCAGGGAACGCAGCACCGGCTTGCCGGTCTGGGCGTACAGGAAACCGAACGCGCAGCCGACGAACGCCGTCCACAGCAGCGCGTGCACCTCCCGCGGCATCCGGGGCGCCAGCGCCAGCAGCGCCATGCACAGCACCGCGAACACCAGCGCGCTGACGAAGCCGAGCAGCAGGTTCCAGCCGGTGATCGGGCCGCCGGAACGGTTGTTGGCCGCCACCCAGTAGCCGTAGACGAGGCCCAGCACGACCGGCGCGGCGAGCCGGGCCAGCCGGTGGGTGCGGGCGTCGAAGACGTCGGGCGGGCGGGCGCGGACATCGGTCGCCCGGCCCTCCACCTCGGGCGTGCGGCCGGGCCGGGACATGCCGCCGGGCGCGGGTGCCGCTTGAGCCATGAGGGCACTCCTCTCTCCTCGCCCCCGATCCGCCCCCGCTACCAGGGCACACCGGCGGACAGGGCACGGCAACTCGGCCAGGAGGGTGGACGGTGCCCGGATGCGTGCGGATCTCCCCCGTGCTTCGCTGAGGACATGGAGGGCTGCCGGCCGTGACGTGGATGGAGTACGGGCGGCGACCGCTGCTGCGGGTGCGCGGACGGAGCGTCGCCTGGCTGCTCCCGCTGCTGCTCCTCACCGGCGTCGTCCTGCTGGACTTCGCCACCGGGGAGAGACTGCGGATGATCTCCTGGATCGTCCTGGTCCCGGGCATCTCCTCGGCGATCTGCGGGGCCTGGACGACGGCCGGGTACGGGCTGCTGGCCGTCGCGGCGTACGTGCTCGTGGACAGTGCCTGGCCCGAGCAGTACCAGGCCGGGCTCGGCGACTTCATCCTGGTCGCCGTCGGCGGCGCCCTGGCCACCCTCGCCGCCGCCGTGCGCGTGCGCCGGGAACGGCAGGTCGTGCACATCCGGGACATCGCCGACACCACCCGGCGCACCGTGCTGCGCCCGCTGCCGCCCGACTGGGCCGGGCTGGAGCAGGCCGGGGTGTATCTGGCGGCCGACGTCGAGGCCCGGGTCGGCGGCGACTTCTACGACATCCAGCCCAGCCCGCACGGCACCCGTGTCCTGGTCGGCGACGTCCAGGGAAAGGGCCTCGGCGCGGTGGAGGCCGCCGCCGCGCTGCTCGGCACCTTCCGCGAGGCCGGCTACCACGAGAAGGATCTCGCGACCGTCGCCGAGCGGCTGGAGACCCGGATGCTGCGCCACCGCTCGCACACCGTCGCGCTCGGCGGGGCCGACGGCGACCGGTTCGCCACGGCCGCGCTGATCGCGTTCCCCGCGGACACGCCCGGGACCGTCGAGATGGTCAACTTCGGCCACGAACCGCCGCTCGCCGTCGGCCCGCACGGGGTGCGCGAGCTGCCCAGCGGCGACGGGATGCCGCTCGGCTGCGCCGACCTCGCGGGCGGCCTGCCGCCCGTGCGGCGGGTGCCGCTGGCCCCGGAGGAGACACTGCTGCTGGTCACCGACGGGGTGACCGAGGCCCGCGACGGGTCCGGCGACTTCTACGACCTGACCCGCGAGGTCGCCCGCGCGGTCCGCGCCGACCCGCGCCGGGCCGCCCCGCACCGGCTGGTCCGCCGGGTCCGCGACGGCGTGCTGCGGCACGGCGGGGGCCGGCTGGCGGACGACACCACGATCTTCGCGGTGCGGCGGCTGGCGGGCGGCGGCGGCCCGCCGGGCGAAGACCTCGAACAGGGGCGTTTGCGGTACTGAGGCCCCGGTGCGCGGCGCCAGCGGTTACGGTGCTGGCTGGAGAGCGGATCTACGAGGGCCTCGGGACCGGAGGGCCCCACGGGCTCCGCAGGGTGACAGGGGGAGGCACGATGCCCGGAACCGTGCTGCTGCTCGCGGCCTCGCCGGTGGGCCGCGGGCGCCTGGTGGACGCGGCCGGTGTCCTGCCGGTGCTGGCGGCCGTCGCCCCCGCCGTGCTGTCCGGCACCGACACCGCGAACGTCGTCGAACTCGCCGACCCGCTGGAACCGCAGGCCGTCCTCACCCGGCTGCGGGCCGCCGCGGCGGCGCCCGGGCCGCTCACCGTGTACCTCACCGGGCAACTCCACCTGGACCGGCGCCAGCACCGGCCCCATCTGGCCCTGGCCCGCACCACCGCGGCCACCGTCCGCTACACCGCGCTGCCCTGGCACTGGATCCGCGAGGAACTGCGCCTGCGCTCGGCCGCGGACACCGCGCTGATCGTCGACCTGCACGCCGACGCCGAGACCTGGCGGCACATCACCGAGCGCGGCCTCGACTGCGGCCCCTCCACCGCCGTGTACGGCCGGGTCGCCCCGCCGGCCGGCCGGCGCCTGGCCGAACCGGCGTACATGAAGACGGTCGCCACCCTCCTGCGCAGCGGCCGCCGCCCCCCGCTGGGCACCCTCCACGAACAGGCCCTGAGCCGCGTCCCCGAGGAGACCAGGGGCAACCTGCTGCTGGCGCACCCGGGCGGTCACGCGGCGGGCCCCCTGTTTCCGCCGGACCGGGTGCCGGTGGCCCCGGCGCCGTGGGGGCCCGCCGGGGAACCGCCCGGCGCGGTGGCCGGTGGTGTGCCGGGCCGCGCGGCGGAGCGGTCCGTGCCCGCCGACGGCCCGCCCGAGGCGGCTCCCGCCGATCCGCACGCCGCCATCAGCGCGGCCGTGCGGGACGGGCGGCACCGGGAGGCGGACGGGCTGGCCGCGCGGTACGAGGAGGACGCCGTGCGGGCGTACGGCGACGGCTCCGAGCAGGCGCTGCACTGGCGGGAGGTCCGGGCCGACCTGGCGATGTTCGCCGGGGACCCGGTGCGCAGCTGCCGGGCCTGGCTGGCGGTGGCCGAGGCCCGCCTCGCCGCCGGCCAGGCGGCGGACGCGCCCGCCGTGGAGGCGGCCGTGGACCGCGCCCACCACCAGTGGGGCCGCATCGAGGACACGGCGCGGGCCCGGGAGATCGGACCCGCGCTCGCGGAGCTGCGCCTCAGGGTGCCCGGACGCCGCAGCGGCGCCCTGGAGAACATCCGGCGCCAGCTGGGCCGCCTCCAGGCCGCCCCCTAGGCCCCGTCGTCACTTGGTGAAGGTGAAGTACTGCCAGGCGCCGTGCGTCGTGGAGTTCACCGTGTCACCGGACGAGCCGTTGACGTACGACGAGCGGACCCGGAAGCGCCAGCCGACGTCCTCGCCGTGGTCGCCGGTGATGCTGACCTTGGACACGCCGTCGGAGCCCAGCTTGAAGTACGCCGGGTCGCTCGGGTACCAGCGGCCCTGGTAGTACACCTCGAACTCGAACTTCTGCGCCCGCTCCCGGTAGTACGACATCCTGGTCGTGACCAGCGGGTTCTTGTTCTTGTGGAAGAAGTGGTACGTGTGGCCCCACGTCGACTTCTTCTTGTAGTGACCGGAGAGCGAGGTGGACACGCCGACCTTGGCGCCGACCGTGCTGGACGCGGCGGCCGACGTGTACCGGGAGTCGCCCGAGAACTTGGCGGTGACCTTGGTGTCCCGCTTCAGGTCGAGGGTGACCGACAGGTTGCCGTCGGCGTTGACCTTCCCGGACTTCACCAGCTTGTTCGGCTGGTCGGAGCCGAAGGGGTCGGCCCAGATCTCCACCGTGCGGTTCTTGTACGTCTTGCCGAGGTGCGCGGTGAACTTGACGTCCTTGCCGTACGCGTACACCTTGCCGTTGTTGTCGACGGTCAGCGCCGGCTTGGCGCGGGAGACGTTCACCGAGTCCGAACCCGAGCCCGCCGTGTGCCCGGCGTCGCCCGCGTAGGCCACCGTGTACTTCACCTTGCCGCCGGCCGGCGGGGTGTCGGTGAAGGAGAACGTGCCGTCGGCCTTGGTGACCGCCGCAGGCAGTGCCTTGCCCTTCGGGGACTCCAGGTCGGTGCGGGTCACGGTCAGCTTCGTCCCGGCGGGCAGGGCGGTCTTGGCGGTGGCCTTGCCCTTGACGGCGAGCTGCTTGGCGCGGGTCGCGGTGGCCGGCGCGTCCACGGTGACGGTGGTGGCCGCCTTGGCGGGCGAG
This sequence comes from Streptomyces sp. NPDC029296, assembly GCF_055569255.1. NCBI lineage: Bacteria > Bacillati > Actinomycetota > Actinomycetes > Kitasatosporales > Streptomycetaceae > Streptomyces > Streptomyces sp. NPDC029296. The sequence goes on along the minus strand of NZ_JBVHXT010000014.1, from coordinate 110,207 downwards.
GTGAGCACGCGCAGCGAGATCACGCCCCGGCTGTCGGTGGTCACCGCGAACAGCCGGGAGCCGTCCGGGGCCCAGGCCAGACCGGCGCGGACCAGCAGGTCGGAGCCGGAACCGGTGCCGGTGTTAGGGAAGTCGTAGGTGCGCACCGCCTCGCTGCTGCCCGGCCGGAAGATGTACACGTCCGGGTCGTATGTGCCGTCGATGCCGGCCGCGACCGTGCCGTCGGGCGCGATGGCGACCGAGTTCGGGTACGCGTCCGTGACGTACTTGCCGTCCTCGTTCAGGTCGGCGGTGCGGAACACCTGCTGGTAGTACGGCGCGCCGCTGGCCACCACGACGTCCTTGCCGTCGGGGGTGACCTGGAGGTCGCCGAGGTTGCTGCCCGCCTCGCGGGTGCTCGCCAGCTTGGTGGCGGTGCCCGAGGAGACGTCGTACGAGGCCAGTTCGACCGGGCTCTGCCCGAGGGCGCCCGCGACGAGCGTGTCCGAGCCGGGCGCGGCGTCCAGCAGCGGGGCCGCGTACCAGTCGCCGTCCTGGCCGAGGGTGACCTTGTGGTCCTCGGCGGTCAGGTCCACGGAGCCGAGGTTGCCCGCGGCGGCGCCGCCGTAGCCGAACCACAGCCTGCCGCCCGCGAGGGCGATGCTGAGCGGCTTGTCGCCGACCTCGTAGCGCGTGGTCTCGGTGTCGGTGGCGGTGTCGAAGACCGCGATGGCGTCGAGGTCCTGCACGGCCGCGTAGAGCGTGCCGGAGTCGGCGGACAGCTCCAGGCCGTGGACGCCGGACAGGTTGGTGGTGATCTGCTTGACGACCTTGCCGGCGAAGTCGGTGACGACGATCTTGCCGTTCAGCGGATCGCTGACGAAGACCTGCCGGTGCACGGCGTCCACGACGATGTCACCGGTCTGCCGCACCGGCAGGACGGCGCTGGAGTCGGCGATCGCCGGGGTGGCGGCCAGGGCCGCCGAACTGATCAGGACCGCCAGGGTGGTGGCGGCCGTGAGAGAGCGCTTGCGCACGCTGATTCGAACCCCCCGGAACGAATGAAAGACATGGGTGCCCGCGCGGATACGGCTGTCCGTGGGTCCCCTGTGCGTGAGCCGTGGGCCGCGCGTGACGAGTGAGCAAAGCGTAGGTCATGTCACTGACAAGGGGCATCCGGGTTCCTGGGGCGGGAGTGGCTTTCGGACGTGCGGGGAGACGCCGTTGTCCCCACCCGCGGAATCTTCACCCGCGACCGCTGAGAGCGGCGGGCCTCGCGTCCGTACCGCCTGGGCGTACCGGACGCGCGTACGGGCACGCGGCGCTGGACAGCACCTGCCGGAGGACCGCCCCCCTGCTGAACGTCACGCTGCCCGACGAGGCGAGCCCCCAGCAGCGGGGCTTCGCGCGGCAGCCGAACGGGGAGAGCGGCAGGCGGTCCGGCACCGACTTCGCGCTGGTCGACTTCGACCAGACCCTGTTCCGGCGGACCGCCCCGCCCAGGCTGCCGGACTCCGACCCGACCCCGCCGCCCCCGGCCGCCGGCCGGCCGGAGGTGGTCCTCACCCCGCCGCCGTCGGCCACCTCCACCCCGGTGGACATCGACGGCACCGCGGCCGGCACCACTCCCGGCCCCGGGGCCGGGACGAGCCCGTCCCCACCGGCCGGCTGACCACCCCCACGGCGACCACGCCCGGCCGGGCCTGTCGCCGGGGGGCCGCGCCCGGTCGGGGCGGTCACGTGACCGTGGCCGGTTACGCCAGCCACACGGTGGTGTCCGGTGGCAGCACCCCGCCGCCCGGCAGCGGCGTACTGCTCAGACGGACCTCGCCGGGCGGCAGCGGCACCGGCTCGCCGCCCAGGTTGGTGACGCTGCGCCAGGCCCCGGTACGGGTGAAGTCCAGCACCCCGGCGGGCGCGTGGGGCGTCCAGGTCAGCGTCTCGCCGTCCAGCAGCTTGCGGCGCAGCCGCAGGGCCGTGCGGTACAGCTCCAGCGTGGAGCCCTCCGTACCGGCCTGCGCCTCCACCGCGTACGCCGCGAAGGACGCGGGCTGCGGCAGCCAGCCGGCGCCGGGCCCGAAGCCGTACGACGGTCCGGTCGGCGTCCACGGCAGCGGCACCCGGCAGCCGTCGCGGCCCTTGCGGGTGTGACCGGTCTGCTCCCAGATCGGGTCCTGGAGCACCTCCGTGGGCAGGTCGGCGACCTCGGGCAGGCCGAGTTCCTCGCCCTGGTACAGATACGCCGAACCGGGCAGCGCCAGCATCAGCAGGGTCGCCGCCCGGGCCCGGCGCAGCCCGGCCGCCGGATCGACCGCGGGCGCCGTGCCGTGGGTGAGCAGCCAGGCGTCCGGGTCGGTGCCGGGCGGCAGCACGAGCCGGGAGGCGTGCCGTACGACATCGTGGTTGGACAGCACCCAGGTCGCGGAGGCCCCGGCGGCGTGGGCCGTGGCCAGCGCGTCGGCGATGACCCCGCGCAGCTCCTCCGCGTCCCAGCCGGCCTCCAGGTACTCGAAGTTGAACGCCTGGCCGAGTTCGTCGGGCCGGGCGTACAGGGCCCGCCGCTCGCCCGGCACCCAGGCCTCGGCGACGGCCATGCGCGGCGGGCGGTAGGCGTCGAAGATCTTGCGCCAGTCCCGGTAGATCTCGTGCACCTCGTCCCGGTCCCAGTACGGGTGGCTGCCGGGCGGCAGGTGCCGCAGGGCGGACTCGCCGGTCGTGCTGTGGGCGCCGAGGTCCCGCAGCGGCTCGGTGAGGTCCTTGGCCAGGCCGTGGGCGACGTCCACGCGGAAGCCGTCCACGCCCCGGTCGGACCAGAACCGCAACGTGGTGCGGAAGTCGGCACGGACCTCCTCGTTGTCCCAGTTCAGGTCGGGCTGCTCGGGGGCGAACAGATGCAGGTACCACTCGCCGTCGGGCACCCGCCGCCAGGCGCTGCCGCCGAACACCGACCGCCAGTCGGTGGGCGGCAGTTCGCCGTGCGCGCCGCGCCCCGGGCGGAAGACGTACCGCTCGCGGGCGGCCGAACCGGGCCCGGCGCGCAGCGCCTCCCGGAACCAGGGGTGCAGATGGGAGGTGTGGTTGGGCACGAGGTCCACGACGACCTTCAGACCGAGCCGGTGCGCCTCGGCGGCCAGCGCGTCGAAGTCGTCCAGGGTGCCCAGGCGCTCGTCGACACCGCGCGGGTCGATGACGTCGTAGCCGCCGTCGGCGAGTTCGGAGGGGTAGAAGGGGCTCAGCCACAGGGCGTCGACGCCGAGCGCGGCGAGGTGGGACAGCCGCTCGGTCAGGCCCCGGAGGTCACCGAGGCCGTCGCCGTCGGCGTCGGCGAAACTGCGCGGATAGACCTGGTAGACGACGGCCTGGCGCCACCAGTCGGGGTTCCTGGACGAGAGGTCCGGCGGGCGGTCTGCCATACGGGCTCCCAAGGGACGGACGACAGTAGGGAATCTCTATCTGTCCACATTGCCCGGAAGGGAACCTTTTCGGGGGCGCTCAGGCGCCGCAGTGCTCCAACAGGCCCCGTACGTCCTCGTCCACCACCCGATAGCGCACCACGCGCCCCTCTTTCTCGCCCGCCACGACCCCGGCCGCGCGCAGCAGCCGCAGGGCCTGGGAGACGGCCGGGTCGTTCATGCCCGTGGCGATCGCGAGGTCGGAGACGGCCAGCGGCCCGGTCCGGTGCAGCGCGAGCAGCAGGGTGAGCCGGTTGGCGTCGGCCAGCAGCGAGAAACGGTCGGCCCAGGTGCGCAGACGCCCCGCGTCGCCGATGGCGGCGATCGCCTCGCACACCCGGTGACCGTCGATGGTCCGGCGCTCGGCACGGTCGGCAGGCACGAGATGCATGCCCCCATCCTGGCAGGCCCCGATGTGATCTTGAATACCTGCCCGACTGCGCAGCTATGCGGGAAACCGCGGGCCCCTCTACGGTGGGCGGGCCGTGGTGTTCGGGAAGTCGATGCAAGGTCGACGCGGCCCTCGCCACTGTGATCGGGGAGTTCCCGTTCCGTCCGGCACACCGCCGGGCCACTGGTCGTACGACCGGGAAGGCAGGGACGGCGGACGTGTGACCCGTAAGCCAGGAGACCGGCCACGGCAGCTCACGAAGTGATCCACGAGGTGCTGGAGCGTGAACCCGATGGCCGATGCCGCTTCTTTCCGCTGGCGACGCGAGGACACCCTGAAGACGGCGGGGCTGCTGGTGGTGATCCTCGCCCTGCACGTCGTCGCGTTCGCCATTCTCTATCTGCTGGTCGCGCCCCGGCACTACAAGGTCGGGACCGAGGTGTTCGGTGTGGGGCTCGGCATCACCGCCTACACCCTCGGGATGCGGCACGCCTTCGACGCCGACCACATCGCGGCGATCGACAACACCACCCGCAAGCTGATGGCCGACGGCAAGCGGCCGGTGTCGGTGGGGTTCTGGTTCGCGCTCGGGCACTCCAGCGTGGTCGTGCTGCTGGCCCTGCTGATCGCGGGGGGCACCTCGCTGGCCGGGAAGGTGATGAACGAGGGCTCCGCCACCCACCAGGTGCTCGGGGTGCTCGGTACGACGATCTCCGGGTCGTTCCTCTATCTCATCGCCGCCCTGAACCTGGTCGCCCTCGCGGGCATCCTGAAGGTCTTCCGGGCGATGCGCGCGGGCGCGTACGACGAGACGGAGCTGGAACGGCACCTGGACTCGCGGGGGTTCATGAACCGGCTGCTGGGCCGGCTGACCCGGTCCGTGTCCCGGCCGGGGCAGATGTACCCGCTGGGCTTCCTCTTCGGCCTCGGCTTCGACACGGCCACCGAGGTCACCCTGATGGTGATGGCGGGTTCGGGCGCGGCGGCCGGCCTGCCCTGGTACGCCATCCTGTGCCTGCCGCTGCTGTTCGCCGCCGGGATGAGCCTGTTCGACACCCTGGACGGCACGTTCATGAACTTCGCCTACCAGTGGGCGTTCGCCAACCCCGTCCGCAAGGTGTTCTACAACCTCGCCATCACCGGTCTGTCCATCGCCGTCGCCTTCTTCATCGGCACCATCGAACTGGTCGGCGTCCTGCACGAGAAGTTCCACCTCGACGATCCGGTCACCGGCTGGGTGTCCGGCCTGGACCTGGGCAACGTCGGCTACCTCATCGTCGGCCTGTTCGTGGTGGTGTGGGCGGCGGCGCTGGGGTACTGGCGGCTGGCACGGGTGGAGGAACGCTGGGCGGTGCGGGCGGCGCCGTCCGACTGAGCCGGCGGGCGAGCGCGGCGCAGACCACCAGCTGGAGCGTGTGGTAGAGCATCAGCGGCAGGACGGTCATGGCGACCTCGTCCGCCGGGAACAGCACGGAGGCCATCGGCAGCCCGCTGGCCAGGCTCTTGGTCGCCCCGCAGAAGACCGCCGTCACCCGGTCCTCGCGGGGCAGCCGCAGCGCCCGCGCCGAGCGGTCGGCGAGCAGCAGGGCGACCGCGAGCAGCACCGCCACCAGCACGCCGAGCAGGAGCAGGCGGCCGGGGGACACCCGCTGCCAGATGCCGGTGGTCATGCCCCGGCTGAACGCCGCGTAGACGACGAGCAGGATCGAGCCCCGGTCACAGATCCCGATGACCTTGCGGTGCCGGCCGAGCCAGCCGGAGATCCAGCGCCGCACCGCCTGCCCGGCGAGGAACGGCAGCAGCAACTGGACGGCGATGTCCCCGAGTTGGCCGAACCCGACCGGCACGCCGCCGCCCTCGCCGCCGCCGGTCAGCGCGACGGCCAGTACGGGGGTCAGCACCACGCCCAGCACCGTGGAGAACGACGCGGAGCACAGCGCGGCGGCCACGTTGCCGCGGGCCAGGGAGGTGAGGGCGATGGACGACTGGACCGTGGACGGCAGCACGGCCAGGAACAGCACGCCGGCGGTCAGCTCGGCGCCGAGCGCCCCGTCCGGCAGCAGCCGCGCGGCCAGCCCGAGCACCGGGAAGACCGCGAACGTCAGGGCCAGCACCGGCAGATGCAGCCGCCAGTGCCGTACGCCGTCCAGCGCGGCCCGGGGGGAGAGCCGGGCGCCGTAGAGGAAGAACAGCAGGCCGATCGCCAGCCTGGTCAGCCACGAGACGGTCTCGGCCGCCGTGTCCTCGGCCGGGACGAGCGCGGCGATCCCGATCGCGCCGAACAGCGCGACGATGTACCAGTCGACGCGGCGCGCCAGGCCGCGGACCGTTGCGGTGGGCATCTGGGACATGCGCTCCTGCCTTGGAAGCGGGTGGCATGGGACGGGGCCCGGTCGGCCGCGGGACCCGGTGGGCGGGGCCCGCGCGGGTGGCGCGCGGGCCCCTGGGGCGGCTCAGGTCACGCGGGCGCGTGGACGTGGTGGCGGCTGATGTTCTTCTCCAGCAGCGCCAGGCACTCGGCGACCCCCACGCTGTCCGGGCCGGTCTGCGGCAGGCGGCCGTCGGCCTCCTTCAGGTCGGTCAGCGCCCGGTCGATGGCGGTCTGCGCCGCGAACAGGCAGGGCGTGCTGTAGATGGCGACGTCGACGCCCAGCCCGGTCAGTTCGCCCAGGGACAGCCGCGGCGACTTGCCGCCGGCGATCTGGTTGAACAGCAGCGGCTTGTCCCCGATGACCCGGCGCACCTTGTGGATCCAGTCCACGCTGCGCACCCCGTCGACCAGCACCACGTCGGCGTCGGTCGCGGCGAGCGCCTTGGCGCGGCGCAGGATCTCGTCCTCCTCGGTGGCGTCGGTGCGGGCCACCACCACCAGGTCCCGGCGGGACCGGAGGACCATGTCCAGCTTCTCCAGGTACTCCTCCAGCGGCAGTACCTGCTTGCCGTCGACGTGGCCGCAGCGCCGGGGCCGCTTCTGGTCCTCCAGGATGACGCCGGAGGCGCCGACGGCCTCCAGGTTCTGTACGACGTGGCACGCGGTCTCCGGGTCCACGTAGCCGTCGTCGATGTCGACCAGCAGGTGCTGCGCGGGGAACGCCATGCGCAGGCGCTGGACGAAGGCGATGATGTCGGGCCAGGCGATGAAGCCGATGTCCGGCAGGCCGTAGTGGGACGCGGCGAAGCCGAAGCCCGAGACGAACATGCCGTCGTAGTGCCGCGCCGCCACGGACGCGGAGAACATGTCGAACACGCCGATCAGCGGCGTGGTCCCGTCCGCGTGGATGGCATCGCGTAGCCGGTTGGGGTGGCTCACGGTATCCTCCGGGGTTACTGGTTGCGTGGGCGTGGTGCCGCCGCGACCCTCTGCCCGCCAAAGCCTTGGGCCGCGCGGCGTGTTCCGCACCAGACCGGCCGGGTGCCCTCCCTCGGGAGGCACCCGGTTTTTCGTTGCCCGATCCAGTGGCCGCAGAGTAAAAAAGGTTTTGCCCAGTCACAACCATCCCTTTGCGGTTCCGGGCCGAAACGCGGCGCCGGACCACCCCCGGTTCAGGCCCCTGAACGCACGCTCACCCATGTGACCGACGGGGGGAGGGCCGTACGGACGGGCGGGACGATGACCAAAAAGGCCCTCACCGCGGAAGCCGGACCCCCTTTTTGTGCCGGGCCGAGGGCGGCGTCCCGGCACGGGAGCGCTCCCTCAGGGCCGTTCCACCGTCTCCAGGTACAGCTTCACGTACCGGTCGACGTCCACGTCCAACGCCACGTCCACGAGCGGCCGTTCGCGTCCGTCGCCGTGGATCTCGGACTCGCCGGGGCGGGGCCGGAGGTCCACGACGGTCTGGCCACGGGACGGGCCGGGTGCCAGGGAGACCTCGACCGGCAGCAGCCGGGTGGTGAGGCCCGCCGGGTCGGCGACCGCGCACACCGCGCCCGCGTCGCCGAGCCCGCCCGCCTCCTCGGCCTCGGGCGGCTCGCCCTGGTGGGCCGGCCGGTGGGCGAGGAGGTCACCGGCCAGCCGGGTGCCGGGCTCGTCGCTCGCCCGCAGCCGGCGCACCTCGGGGGCGGGGACGACGACCCGCCGGAACACGTCCAGGCCGTACATGGTGATCGGCACCCCGGCGGTGAGCAGCACCGCCGCCGCCTCCGGGTCGTGCCACACGTTGAACTCGGCGACGGGGGTGGCGTTCCCGGTGGTCACCGCCCCGCCCATGAACACGATCCGCTCGATGTTCCGGGTGACCTCCGGATGGGTGCGCAGCAGCAGCGCGATGTTGGTGAGCGGGGCGGTCGGGATCAGTGTCACGGGGCGCGGGGAGGCGAGGATCTCCCGGCGCAGCAGGGTGACCGCGTCCACGTCCGCCGGGCCCCGGACGGGCGCCGGCAGGCCCAGGTCGCCCATGCCGTCGGCGCCGTGCACCGGCGCCGGGCGGGCCGGTTCGAGCAGCGGGCGCTCGGCGCCCCGCGCCACCGGGACGCCGGGGGCGCCCGCCCGGTCCAGCACGGTCAGGGTGTTGCGGACCACCCCGTCCACGTCGGTGTTCCCGGCCACGCAGGTCACGGCCCTGAGGTCGAGGCCCGGGTGGCGGACGGCGAAGAGCAGGGCCAGGGCGTCGTCGACGCCGGTGTCGCAGTCGATGATCACGGGTATGGGCTGTCCGGTCACGGCGGACTCCTTCCGTCGTGCCGACCTTAGGACAGGGGGGCGGAGCCGGCCGGTCCGTCCCGCGAGGCGCTGGAGCGGGCGCCGCCCGCCCGGCGATCCGGCGCGTCGGCTCCCACACCGGCGGCGCACCCGGCCGCCGTCCGTCCGGCGGCTGTCCGCCGTCCGTCCGCCACCTGTCCGTCCGGCGGCTGTCCGCCACCACCCGTCCGCCACCTGTCCGTCCGTCCGCCGTCCGCCGTCCGTCCGCCACCCGTCCGTCCACCGTCTGTCCGCCACCCATCCGTCCGGCGGCCGTCCGGCGGCCGGAGCGGCGCCGGCCCTCCCCGGGTGCCGCTCTCCGCCTGGTACGGCACGAGCCGCGCGGCCCGGATCCCGGCCCCGGGAGTGCGGGTCCGGCCGGTTCGGCGCGACCGCCGAGCGCGACCGCCGCCCGCACCACCGCCGCCCGCACCACCGCCGCCCGCACCACCGCCGCCCGCACCACCGCCGCCCGCTCCGGCTGCTCCCCGGCCACCGGCGGCACGACCGGCTGGACGGGCACCGGCCAGGACGGGACCGCGCCGCCGCGGGGCTCGACGGGGAGCGGGCGCCGGCGCCGTACGGCCCGTTCGGCGGGATGTCCCGCCGGCGCCCGCTCCCGCGGAACGGCGCCCCTCACCCGTACGGCCCCGAGCGCTGGTGCCCGGCCCGGCCCGGTGGTGCCGTGAGACCAGGACCCCGCCGGCCGCACGCGGCGCGGGACCGTCGCACCCGCACAGGAGGCCCCGATGTCCCCCGCGATACCCCCGCGCGTCCCCCGCCTCCCCCGTGCCGTCCTGCGTCCCCTCCTCGCCACCGGTCTGCTGCTCGGCGGCGGCTGCGCGGCCCTCGGGCTGCACCACCCGGCGAGCGCGCCGCACCCGCTGCCCACGGTGGACCGGCAGGCGGTGGCGTCCAAGGCGCCCCGGCGGGCCGACGGCTCCACGCTCGGCGACGAGCAGGCCGAGGCCGCGCTGATCAACCCGACCGATCTCGGGGCCCCCTGGACCGCGACGCGCGGCGCGGCCACCTGGCGGGACGGGCTGCTGAAGAGCCGCACCACGGCCGGGGAGTGCCAGCGGCTGCTGGACGCCCTCTACAGCGACGAACTCCTCGGCGCCCCGGCGCGCGTCGCCGTCGGCCTGGACGACGCCGACACGGAGGCGCAGCTGCGGTTCCAGATCGGCGCCCGCCGCCCGGCGGACGTCGACGCCACGCTGGAGTGGCTGGGGGAGATGCCGGTGCGCTGTGCCCGGTTCACGGCCACCACCCAGCTGGGGCTGGTGGAGGACGTGCGGGTGACGGCCGCCGCGCTGCCGGAGGTCGGGGACGCCCGCCAGGGGCTGCGCGTCACCTGCGCGACGACCGGGCCGGACGGGCAGCGGTATCTGCTCACGATGGACGTGGCCGCCGTCCGGGTCGGCGAGGACGCCTTCGCGCTCACCAACGGCGGCCTCGGCGACGTGCCGAACGAGGCGACCCAGGCGGCCGTCCAGATCGGCGCCCTGCGCCTGGCGGACATCCGCAGACAGGGCCGTGCACAGGTGTGAGCGCCCCCGGGGCACAGGTGCGCCGTGGGCCTGGGCGCCAAGGCGTGGCGCGATCGGCGCGCGGGGTCACAGCGGGGGCTGGGCCGGGGCCGGGCCGAGGGTGGTGGTGCCGGGGGCGGTGCGGTGGCCCAGGCCGGTGCGGTAGGCGTCCAGGGCGGCCTCGGTGCGGCCCGTGCGGCGCAGCAGGTCGCCCAGCAGCCGGCACAGGTCGGCGAGATCACCGGCGGCGCCCGCGCGCTCCAGCAGGCTGAGGGCGCGGACGTAGTGCTCCTCGGCGGCCTCGGTGTCCCGGGCGTCCTCGGCGATGATGCCGAGGAGGCGGTGCGCGGCGGCGGCGTGCACGGCGCCGCGCTCGGAGGAGAAGTCCCCGAGGACGTCCTCCAGCAGCTCGGCGGCCTCCTCGGACCGGCCCCGGCGGTGCAGCACGTCGGCGAGTTCGACGGCGGCCTGGCTGCGGTACAGGGTGGCCCGGGACCGCGCGAGCATCCCGTACGCCTGGCGCAGCTCCTCCTCCGCCCGGTCGAGTTCGCCGTTCTGCGCGCAGACGTAGCCGCGCATCCAGTGGCAGTTGGCCAGCTCGGTGCGCAGCCGCAGCTGGCGGTACAGCTCGGCCGCCTTCGCCAGGGAGGCGTCGGCCTCGGCGAGCCGGCCCTCGGCGAGCAGGGTGCGGGCGACCGAGCGGTGCATCCGGGCGATCAGCGCGGGGTCGCCGGCCCGCGGGGCGAGCGCGAGGGCGAACTCGGCGGCCTGGGCGGCCCGGGCGTGGGCGCCCATGTCCATGTACGGGCCGATGACGCCGGCGTAGAGCAGCAGCAGCGCGTCGGGGTCGTGCAGTCCGCCGCGGTTCAGCTCGTCGAGGGTGGACTCCAGGAGGTAGACGGCGTAGCGGAGTTCACCGGCGAGGTAGTGGGCGACGGCCCGGCCGCGCACGGCGGGCACCCGCACCGGCAGGGCCTGGTCGGCCAGTCGCTCCTCGGCCCGCTCGAAGTACTCCCGCGCCCTGCTCAACTCGCCGGTCTCCAGCGCGCATTCACCGAGTCCGAGCAGCGCGGCGGCCTGCTCGCCGACGAGCCCGTGGGCCTCGGCCTCGGCGCACACCACGCCGTACTGCGCGGCGGCCTCCTCGGCCCGGCCGTCGGCGAGGATCCGCTGGGCCTCGGTGAGCCGCAGCCTCAGGCCGGTGGCGAGGTGGGCGGGGCGGCCGACGGTCAGCTCCTCGAAGGCGACCCCGAGCCGGTCCGCGATGTGCCGGAGCGCCTCGTCCGAGGCCCGGACCCGGCCCGCCTCCAGGGTGGAGATGTAGGCGGGCGTGTACGCGGGCTCCGCCAGCTGCCGCTGGGTCAGTCCCCGCTGGGCGCGCAGCCGCTGCACCCGCCGCCCGACGACCTCCGGATCGTCCCGCTCCCGCATGCCTCCATGCCCCCCAACTCCCCGGGCCGCCCTTGCCGTCGGGCCGCGACAGCACCTAGGTTAAACGGCGGATTAAGCATGCTTGACACTCCGCTGTTGTGTTGCGAGGTCGCCGTGTCCGGACGTACATCCGCACCTTACGCACCCCACACCCACACCCCCGTCCGGCCGGCCGGACGGGCCTCCGCCGCCCGGGGCGTCGCCGCGGCCGTGATCGCCGCGTCCGGTCTCCTCCTGGCGGGCAACGCGGGCCCGGCGGGGGCCGCCGGCACCCCACCGGAACCGGCGTCGGCCGCCCAGCACGCGGGCGGCTGAGACCCCGGCCCCCTTCTTCGCGGGTCGCCCTTGCGGGTGGCCGGGAAGCGTTCGCCCTGCGGCGAGTGACGTTGTGCGCCAATATGGTGACATTGGCCGCATCGCTCTCGTCAAAGGGGGCCCCATGGCTGTGGACATCCCTCCGCTCGTCAAGCCGTCCCGTCTCAGGAGCCGGGGCGGTCTGCTGGGCGAGTGCATGGCGGAATTCCTCGGGACCTTCGTCCTCATCTCCTTCGGCTGCGGCGTGGTCGCGATGGCGGTCGCCGCACTGCCGGGTTCCGGCCGGGCCGCCACGCCCACCACGATCTTCCTGGCGGCCGGCGACTGGCTGCTCGTCGCCTGGGGCTGGGCCTTCGCCGTCATGTTCGGCGTCTACGTCGCCGGCGGGATCAGCGGCGCCCACCTCAACCCGGCGGTCACCCTGGCCATGGCCCTGCGCCGGGGCTTCTCCTGGGCCAAGGTGCTGCCGTACTGGATCGCCCAGGTCGTCGGCGCCCTCACCGGCGCGGCGCTGGTCTACCTCGTCTACCACGCCGCGATCGACGCCTTCGACGCCACCGTGACCGGGCCGAAGGTGAACGGGCACACGAACACCACGTTCTCCGTCTTCGCCACCTTCCCGGCCCCCTACTTCCACGGCGGCGTCTGGGGCCCGCTGATCGACCAGATCGTCGGCACGGCCTTCCTGCTGATGCTGATCGCCGCCGTCCTCGACCTGCGCAACCAGGCCGTGCAGGCCAACCTCGGCCCCCTGATCGTCGGCCTCGTCGTCGCCGCCATCGGCATGTCCTTCGGCGCCAACGCCGGCTACGCCATCAACCCGGCCCGCGACTTCGGCCCCCGCCTGTTCACCTACGCGGCGGGCTGGGGCAGCCTGGCGTTCCCGGGCAGCGTGTCCGGCGCCTTCAGCGGCTACTGGTGGATCCCGATCGTCGGCCCGCTGATCGGTGGCGCGCTCGGCATCCTGGTCTACGACCTCTTCATCGGCGACGTCCTGCTCACGCGCAGCCGGCTGGCCCAGCTGCCGCCGCCGGGCCGCTCCACCCCGACGCGGACCACCCACGGGGAGGAGTGAGCATCCGGCCGTCCGCGTGAACGCGTTCGCGCACGCGCGGCGGCCATTCCCCCTGGGGAGACGGCGGCCTCGGCATCCCGCCCGGAGGCCACGGGCCGGCCCTCCCGGGGGTGCGCGCACTTCTGCGATAATCGCCCTCCATCGATGACGAGGCGTCAACTCGCGGCGCGCCGGGGGGAGTAGGCACGATGACCGCCGGTCGACGGCGGGCCCTGCTGATCGCGGTGCCCGGTTATCCGCAGCTGGAACGGGTGGAGGAGCTGAAGGACCACTTCCCGGGCCTGCCCTTCACCGTGCGGGACGTCGCGACCCTGCGCGCCACCCTGCTGCGCAGCGGCTACCAACCCGAGCACGTGACCGTGCTCGACGACGAGGACACGACCGGCGAGGGCGGCATCCGCGACGAGCTGGGCCGGTTCCTGCACTCCCTGGAGGACGGCGACAGCGGTCTCGTCTACTTCTCCGGTCACGGCGTCCGGTCCGGCGAGACCGACTACCTCGTGCCCGGCGACATCCGCGCGGGCTGGGGACGCGCCGGGGAGCGGACCCTCGGACCGCACGGCCTCATCGAGGTGGCACCCGACGACCTGCTCGCCCCCTTGCGCTCCGACGCCACGGTGCTGCTCTGCCTCGACGCCTGCCGCGGCGGCGGAGACGAGCCGCCGCCCGCCTTCGACGAGATCACCATCGGCCGGCACTGGGACAACGTCGCCCTGCTGAGCGCCTGCGCCCCCGGCGAGGAGGCCCTCGGCAGCGACACCGGCAGCCTCCTGGCCACGGCCCTGAGCGAGACCCTGGCCCCGGAGTCCCCCGCCCGCACCTTCGGCCAGGTGATCGCGCGGGTGGAGCGGCGCGCGGAGGAGATCGCGGCCCACTACACCCACCGCAGGCCGCCCACGGTCGACGCCCGGTGGCTGGGCCGGGACCGGACGGGCGGCGCCCACGCCGACGTACCGCTGTGCGAGGCCGTCGAGTCCGCCGGGCCCTGGACGGACGCCGTCCTCAGCTCCGGTCTGTGGGAGCGGACCGAGGGCACCACGGCCGCCCGGCGCGGGCGGGCCAAGGAGCACCTGGCACAGGTCGTGCAGAAGACCATCGCCCTCCGCGCCCTGCGGGAACCCGAGGCCGACCCCTGGGACGACCCGCTCGTCCCGCGCCGGCTGATCGAGCGGCTCGACCAGCTCGTCGAGGCCGCGGGCGCCCGGCTCGGCCTGGTCGAGACCGTGGTGCTGCTCGGCGCGCCCTTCCTGCGCGAGGCGGCGCTCTCCTGCGGCCTGGCCGCGCTGCGCACCCTGTACGGCGACGGCCCGGACGACTCCGCCCCCGCGCACGACCTGCCCGAGGACGGCTTCCTCGCCCACCTCGACCGGGACATGGGCGACGTCCGGCGTGCGCACCGGCAGATCGAGGCCACCCGCCGCACCCTGCTGCGCCGCGGGCACAAGGCCGACGCCCGCGCCGCCGAGTACTGGCTGCGGCACCGCTTCCTCGCCGACTGGGACCTGCTGTGGGAACAGCGCGGGGACGCCGAGCTGGACAGCCTGCGCGCCGCGCTGGACCTGCTGGTGGGGGCCGCGGAGAGCGCCGCCGGCCTCACCCTGGGCGCCGACGAGCGCGGGGTGCTGCGGCGCGCCGTCGTCCAGGTCGTCTCCCAGCTCGGCACCGGCGCCCCGGCCGACGCCGTCGCCCCCGACGGCACCCCCTGGGACACCGACCTGTGCGCCTACCTGTGCGGAGAGGCGGACCGCTGGAGCTGGCGCCCCCGGGAGCTGGCCACCCTGCTGCCCCTCGCCGGACTCCTCGCGATCGACCCGCGCCGGCTCGACGGCGTCCTCGTCGACCACCTCGGCCCGCGCGAGCCCACCCAGGTCCGGCCGCAGGGCGTCAAGGCCGAGATCGCCGCGAACGACGGCTTCCGGCCCGCCTCCGGCCCCTGGCCGCCGGGGAACGGAGCGCCCGGCCCCGCCCCGGGCACCGTCTGGCGGCTGGTGTTCAAGTGCGGCAGCGCGGCCCTGTACACGGCGCTGGACCGGCTCGCCACCCGTATCGCCACCGTCTCGGACGCCACCCGCCGCACCCGGGGCACGCTGCGCCACGGCGACCTCCTCCACGGCCTGCCCCAGCTGGTCAAGACCGAGGGCCTGCTGCCCCGCCACCGCGGCTTCGACAAGCCCCCGCCCCGGTTCCGGCTCGCCGAGGACGAGGTCAAGCCGCTCATCATGGGCACCCAGCTCTACGGCGACCGGATGCTGGCGGTGCGCGAGCTGTACCAGAACGCCCTCGACGCCTGCCGGGTGCGCCAGGCCCGCCGCCGCTACACCGAGGGCGACCCGCGGGCCGGCGACCGCCCCGAGCGCGAGCAGCTCGCCGGGTGCCGGATCACCTTCACCCAGGGCACCGACCCGGGCACCGGCCGCACCTACATCCAGTGCGAGGACAACGGCGTCGGCATGACGGCCGAGGAACTGCGGGACCTCTTCGCCCAGGCCGGCCGCCGCTCGGAGCAGTCCGCGGCCCGGATGCGGGAGATACGCCGCTGGCGCCGCCGGGGCATCACCACGGAACTCAACAGCCGCTTCGGCATCGGCGTCTTCAGTTACTTCATGCTGGCCGAGGAGGTCGAGGTGACCACCCGGCCGGTCGACATGACCGGCGGCCTCCCGCTCGACGGCCACCGGGCCAGCGTCACCGCCGGTTCGGGCCTGATGCACCTGAGCCGGGAACAGGGCGCGCTGCTGGGCGGCGGCACCCGGGTCCGGCTCTACCTGCACGACGCCCCCGAGGAGACGGACGAGGAGCGCCCGTCCCTGATCGCGGCGCTGCGGGAGTTCCTGTGGGTGAGCCCGGTGCGGGTGACCGCCACGGAGTACGACGGCGATCCGGCGGTGTGGCGGCCGGGGGAGCTGTACGGCGACTCCTCGGTGCCGGGGGCGCGCATCGCCGCCACCGAGGGGGTCTGGTGGGTGCGGGGGGAGGGGATGCTCCTCGCCGACGGGCTGCTGGTCTCGAAGTCCATGCGTCCGGACGGATACGTCGTCAACCTGCGCGGCAGGCACCGGCCGGAGCTGAGCGTCGACCGCAACCGCTTCCTCGGGTATGACGAGGCCCGTGTGGAGGAGGACCTGAAGGAGGCCGTGCCCGCGCTGGTCGGCTCGGCATGGCAGCCGTTCCCGCTGGACTGGCTGTGGGACCTCGCCAACTCCTGGCCCCGGCTCGCCCAGGACGTCCTCGCCGGGCTGGGGGCGAAGGACGTGCGTGTGCTGGTGCCGCCACGACGCCTCGGCAGGGCGACGGGACGGTCCGTCGTCGCCTTGCGTGACGTCGGCTGCCTGCCCTCCGACGCCGAGATCCTGGAGGAGGAGTTCGAGGTCACCCACCTCGACACGCACTTCTTCGAGGCGTGGCGCCTCGGTGCGCTCGGCGCCGACCGGCAGGGGGAGCCGTTCCCCACGCCGCCCGGTCTGCCACGGCCCGAGCCCCTCGACGCGGCTCTGTTCGGCCGTGTGCCGGGCGGGTCCTTCAAACAGCCGCTGCGGGCCGCGGCGCACACCGGGTGTTCGCTGCGGGAGACGACGCGGCGTCTGCGCCGGTACGCCGTCGTGGGCGTGCGCGTCCCGGAAGCGGCGGACATCCGCGCCCTGGCCGGCCTCGTGCCCAGCCGCCTCATGGCCGCGCTGTACGGACAGTTCGAGCAGGCGGCCGGACCGGGTCCGGGGGAGACGGGCCCGGCCGGGCAGCACGCGGTGCGGCAGGCGCTGGTGCGGGTCTCCGCCCGGGAGAAGGTGAGCCTGGGAGTCCTGGCCGAGTTGTGCCAACGGCTGTCGTGGCTCGACCCCGCGCTTCCCGCGCCACCGGACCTCGGCGAGTTCGCGGCCCATCGCGTGGACGCGAGGGAGGCACGGGTCCTGCTGGGAGACCGGTCGGGCGGGGTGTCCTTCGAGATCTCGCCGTTCTCCGCGCTCGTGCGGCCGGTGGACATCGCCTGGAGGGCTCACCACACGGGCATCCCGCCGGCCGAGATCGAGGCGGTCGTACGCCGCTTCGCCCCCCTCGGCTACCGGCTCACCGGTCCGGAACTGCCGTACCTCCTGGACGAGTCGCAGCTCACCGCGCTCAGCCGCGACGTGGACGCCGAGCCACCCTTCCTGCCCCCCGACCGGATCGGCCTGCGGCACCTGGTCCGGCTGGCCGCCCGGCGCGAGGAGGCGGTCGGGGCCACGGCGTCCTGGCTGGCCGAATGGGCGCGTCCGCTGGGCGTCGAGGTGGCGGATCCCGGCCCGCTCGCCTCGTTCGTGCCGCCCACCTGGTGCGGGCCCCTCCCGGCGCAGCGGCCCGGCGCCGGGGACACGGCGATGACGGTCTGGGAGCTGTTGAGGATCTTCGAGAGACTGGGCAGCGCCGTCGTACCGCCGGGGGATCTCGCCGCGGTCGAAGCGCTGGCGGACGCGGGCCTGGTCGAGCGCCGGGCGGTCGAGGCGGTCCGCGTGTGGTACGCCGAGCCGGGCCCCGCGCGGTCGTTCCTCCGGCAGGGGCAGCCGTTGCCGCCGAGCGGGTTCCGCCGGCGGTCGGGGTTCCCCACCCTGGCGGGGAGCGTCGGGCGGCACGACCGGTTCTCCCCGGCTTCCCTCGTGGGGCTGGCCGCCGCCTACCAGGAGAGCGTCGGCACCATCGCGGAGCTGCTGCGGAGCCGGACACCCGGCTACGGCTTCGAGGTGCCCGAGGTGCCCGGGGCCGTCGCCGCGCTGGAACCGAACGGCCCCGTGCGCGAGGCGCTGTGCGACGGCGGGAGGTGGCGGCCGTTCGTCTCGCTGACCGACCTCACCGTCCTCGCCGACAACCTCGGCCTCGACCTCCCCACCGCCGCCGCCGAACTCAACGCCTACGCCCCCCTCGGCGCCCCCACGGTCCCCGTACGGCCCGGACGCGTCCGGCCGCCCGAACCCCTGGAACGCGACACCGCCGCCGAGTACGCCCTCCTCCAGTCCTGTCTGGAGGACTCCTGGACCCTTCCCCCGCTCGGCCTGGTCGTCGCGGCCGCGCGGCTCGGCGGCGGGCTGCGGGAGACCTACCGGCGGCTCGGGCCGTTCACCGAGGTCGGGCTGGAACTGCCGTACCCCGAACCGGACTGCGACCGCGTCCCCGGCTGGCAGGACGTGGTGCTGCTCACCGCCCGGCTCACCGGCAGGGAACCGGTGCTGTCCGAAGAGGTCGGCGTGGACCACCTGGACCTGGCGGCCGAGGAGACGGGCCTGACGGTGGACGAGGTCCGCGCGCGGCTCACCGACTACGCGCCCCTGTTCGGTTTCCGCCTGCCGCCGCACGAGAGGACCTGACCGCGTGTCGCACGACCCCAAGCCCTTCGAGTCCCGGCACCTGCCGGACCAGAGCGGATTCGTCTGGGAGATGTCCGGCGGCCGGCTCGTCATCACCGGCACCTGCCCGGCCTGCCGCGGCGCGACCAGCCATCCGGTGCCGGACATCAGGCCCGGCTCGGTGGCGAAGGGGCTGCCCCTCGGCAGGTCCGGGCGGGACGAGGTGCCGAACGAGGTGTACATGCGCTGCCGGTGCCGGCTGCCCCATCCCGGGGACCAGCAGGAGACCGGCGGCTGCGGGGCCAAGTGGGTGGCGGTCCGCCGGCCGGGCACCGGCTCGTGACCGCGGTGCGCCGGTACGAGCCCGAGGAACTGGAGCGCGCCCAGCGGCGGCTGGACGCGATGGCCGAGGCCCAGCTGGAGATCGCGCGGGCGCAGGCGGAGGGCTGGCGGAACTTCCTCGGCGTCGCCACCGGGCTGCTGGCCGCGGTGCTGGTCCTCAAGGGCCGGGAGAACGTCGCCGAACTGCCCGGCGGCTACCGGCCGGCGGTCGTCGTGCTGGTGGCGGCGGGGCTGGTGCTGCTGCTCGGCGCCGCGTTCCTCGCCGTGTCCGCCGCGCACGGCCGGCCCGGCGACGTGCTGAGGTACGCCCACGCCGCGCGGCTCCTCGACTGGGAGGAGCGGGAGCTGGACCGGATCGAGGCGCGGATCGGCGCCGCGCGCTGGGCGGCGGTGCTCGGCGTGCTGGCCACCGCCGCCGGGATCCTGCTCACCTGGGCGGCCCCGGGACCGGACGACCCGGCGCCGACGGTCCGGGTGCACACCCGCGGGCAGTCCCTGTGCGGTGAACTCCTGGCGGTCGACGGCTCCGGTGTCACGATCAAGGTCGAGCCGAAGGGCGGCGAGGACGGCAAGGGCGGCAAGGGCGCCGTCTCGATCCGCCATCTCGCCTGGGAGCGCGACGCGGTGAGCGTGGCCCCGGCCGCCACCTGCTGACCCGGCCCGGCCGGCTACGTGCCGCCGCCCGTGATCACCACCCGGGCGCCGGCCTCGGCGTGCTCGCACAGCCAGCGGGCGTCGTCGGGCCGCAGGCCGATCAGGCCCGGGGCGGACGGGCCGGTCCGGATGTCCTCGACGATCTCGCCTGGTCCGAGTGGCCGGCCCACGGCGCGACCCGGCCGGGCGGCGCGGACCGGTGAGGTCTCACACGCAGAGCAGCAGCGCGGCCAGTGCCGTGCAGCCGGCGCACACCGCGAGCACCACGGCCAGACAGCGCCGCCGCAGCTCCTGGTAGCGGTGCTCGTACTCGGCCCGCAGCGACACGCACCGGGCCGCGACGCGCTCCAGGTCGGCCCGGGCCCGGCGCAGGCTGTCGGCGGTGTAGTGCCGCTCGACCTCCTCGCGCTGGGCCGTCGTCAGCCACTCCAGGGGGCCGGTGAACTCGCGGGCGCGCTGCTCCGCCTCGGCGATACGGGCCTGCCACAGCAGATAGCCCTCGACCTCGTTGCCGAGATCACCGCCCGTGCCGGTCCCCCGCTTGCGCAGGCCGCTCATCCGCGGGGCCGGTCGCTGGTGGCGATCTCGTAGCCCTCCTGCTCCCGCGCCGCGATGTCCGGGTGGTGCAGGTCGAAGGCCGGGGACTCGCTGCGGATCCGGGGCAGGGTGACGAAGTTGTGCCGGGGCGGCGGACAGGAGGTCGCCCACTCCAGCGAACGGCCGTAACCCCAGGGGTCGTCGACGCCGACCGGCCGGCCGAACTTGGCGGTCTTCCAGACGTTGTACAGGAACGGCAGCATGGACAGGCCGAGCAGGAAGGAGCTGATGGAGGACAGCGTGTTCAGCGCGGTGAAGCCGTCGGACGCCAGGTAGTCGGCGTAGCGGCGCGGCATGCCCTCGGCGCCCAGCCAGTGCTGGACCAGGAAGGTGCCGTGGAAGCCGACGAACAGCGTCCAGAAGGTGATCTTGCCGAGGCGTTCGTCGAGCATCTTCCCCGTGAACTTGGGCCACCAGAAGTGGAACCCGGCGAACATCGCGAAGACGACCGTCCCGAAGACCACGTAGTGGAAGTGGGCCACCACGAAGTACGTGTCGGAGACGTGGAAGTCCATGGGCGGCGAGGCCAGGATGACGCCGGTCAGCCCGCCGAAGAGGAACGTCACGAGGAAGCCGGCCGCCCACAGCATCGGTGTCTCGAAGGACAGCGAGCCCTTCCACATCGTGCCGATCCAGTTGAAGAACTTCACCCCGGTCGGCACGGCGATCAGGAAGGTCATGAAGGCGAAGAAGGGCAGCAGCGCGCCACCGGTGACGTACATGTGGTGGGCCCACACCGTGACCGACAGCCCGGCGATGGCGATGGTCGCGGCCACCAGGCCCATGTAACCGAAGATCGGCTTGCGGGCGAACACCGGGATGATCTCGGTGACGATGCCGAAGAACGGCAGGGCGATGATGTACACCTCCGGATGCCCGAAGAACCAGAACAGGTGCTGCCAGAGCAGGGGGCCGCCGTTCGCGGGGTCGTACACATGGGCGCCGTAGATGCGGTCCGCGGCCAGCGCGAACAGGGCGGCGGCCAGCACCGGGAAGGCCAGCAGGACCAGCACACCGGTCAGCAGGACGTTCCAGGTGAAGATCGGCATGCGGAACATGGTCATGCCGGGGGCGCGCATGCAGACGATCGTGGTGATGAAGTTGACGGCACCGAGGATCGTGCCGAAACCGGAGAAGGCCAGGCCGAGGATCCACAGGTTCCCGCCGATCCCGGGGGTGCGGGTGGCGTCCGACAGCGGGGTGTAGGCGAACCAGCCGAAGTCGGCCGCGCCGTTGTTGGTGAGGAAGCCGCCGACCGCGATGAGCGAGCCGAACAGGTAGAGCCAGTAGGCGAACATGTTCAGCCGGGGGAAGGCCACGTCGGGCGCGCCGATCTGGAGCGGCATGATCCAGTTGGTGAAGCCGGCGAACAGCGGGGTGGCGAACATCAGCAGCATCACGGTGCCGTGCATCGTGAACATCTGGTTGAACTGCTCGTTGGAGATGATCTGCAGCCCCGGGCGGGCCAGCTCGGCGCGCATGAGCAGCGCCATCACACCGCCGAACAGGAAGAACGCGAACGACGTCGTCAGATAGAGCGTGCCGATCGTCTTGTGGTCGGTGGTCGTCAGCCACCTCACCACGACGTTGCCGGGCTGCTTGCGCCGGACCGGCAGCTCGTTCTCGTACGAGTCCTCGGCTGCCGCGCCACCGCCCTGGGGTTCGTTCAGGATGCTCACAAGTCGTCCCACTCCCGATGCTCGCGTCCGCCCGTGCCACGACGGCGGTGTCACCGGCCATCCTCACCGCCCGAGTGCGCCCCGGGGGCCCTGGGCAAGGCCGCCACACGGCCGTCCGGGTGAGGGATGCACCCGGACGCAGTAACCATGCCGCGTGTCACGGCGGCCGGACGGGGTCCCGGTGGTGCCGGTCGCGGGGTGCGCTCGGGAAGGGTGTCGCGGTGGCCGGGCCGGGGCCCGGTGGCGTGGCCTTCGCCGTGTGCTCACGCCGTGTCGGGCGACGGCGGGGCGCGGGGACCGGTGGCGCGGCGCGCGCCGCGCTCACGCCGCGCGGACCCGGCGGGCGGGGGGCGAGGGCACCGGGGTCTCCCGTGCGGCCTCGCCGGCGAGGGCCGCGAAGAGCCGTACGGTGCCGCTCGCGTCGCCGGCCCGCCACATCACGCCGTAGCGCAGCGGCTCCTCGCCGACGACCGGCACGTACGAGACGCCGGGCCGGCCGTGGTAGAGGGCGGTGTGGGCCGCCGTGAGCAGGGCGCCCCGGCCGCCGGCCACGAGGGTCAGCGCCTCCGCGAAGGTGGTGACGGACGGCCCCCGCCCGATCGGCCGGCCACCGGGCGTGCGGTCCGGTGTCCGGTGCCGCCGCCAGTGCTCGGGGACGTCGTCCCCCTCGGCGGCCAGCAGGGCGACCCCGGCCAGGTCCTCCGGTGTCACCGTGTCCCGCCCGGCCAGCGGATGCCCCGCCGCGACGGCGAGCACCCGGCCCTCGGTGAGCAGGGCGGGGCCCTGGCGCAGATCGGCGTCCCGCGCGGGGAAGTCGGTCAGCTGGACGTCGAAGTCGCCCCGGCGCAGCAGGCCGTAGGGATCGCCGAACGGCACCTCGCACACCTCGACCGTCACCCCGGGGCGGGCGGCGCGCAGCCGCTCGGCCGTCTTCAGCGCGATCTCCCCGGCCAGCGGGGTGGAGAAGCCGACGTGCAGGACCCCGGCCGACGCGCGCGCCGCGGCCACGGCGTGCGCCAGGGCGTCCTGCATGCCGCGGTAGTGGGGTTCCAGCTCCGCGCGCAGCCCGCTGCCCAGGTCGGTCAGGGCCACCCGCCGGCTCGTACGGGTGAACAGAGGTGCCCCCACGCGCCGTTCGAGCCGCTGGACGAGCTGGCTCACCCGGGCCCGGGACAGCCGCAGCCGGTCGGCGGTGCGGCCGAAGTGCAGCTCCTCGGCGAGGACGAGGAAGCAGGCGAGTTCGTTGTGGTCCACGTACCTCTCCCGGGGCCGCGGACGGGGGTCCCGGCATCGATCGGTAAGCCTGGCTGAACGAACGTCGCGCACTTCGCCGTTGTTCCCGGACGGCCCCCGGCGAAGGCTGGACCCATCCCCTAACCCCCTTTGCTCCGGGAGGAGTTCATCGTGGTCACCACCCCGCGCGCCATGACCGGACCGGGCGCACGCCGCCGGGGCGTGCTGCTCGTGCTGTGCGGCGCGATCTTCCTCGAAGGCATCGACGTGGCCATGCTCAACGTGGCCCTGCCGTCGATCCGTTCCGACCTCGGGATGTCCACGGGCGAGCTGCAGTGGGTCATGAGCGCCTACGTCCTCGGGTACGGCGGCTTCATGCTGCTCGGCGGCCGGGCGGCCGACCTGTTCGGGCGCCGGCGGATGTTCGTGCTGTGGCTCGCCGTGTTCCTGCTGTTCTCCGGGCTCGGCGGACTGGCCACGGAGGGCTGGACGCTGGTCCTCGCCCGGTTCGTCACCGGCGTCGCCGCCGCCTTCATGACCCCGGCGGGGCTGTCCGTCATCACGACGGGCTTCCCCGAGGGCCCCGAGCGCGACCGGGCCCTGCTCGTCTACTCGGGCACCGCCGCCGGCGGCTTCACCGTCGGGCTGGTCGCCGGCGGGCTGCTGGCCGCCGTCCACTGGCGGTGGGTGTTCTTCGCGCCCGTCCTGCTCGCGGCCCTCATCCTGGCCGCGGCCGTCGTCTGCGTGCCCCGGGACGCGCGCCCCGGCGGACCCGGCCGGCGCGTGGACCTCGCCGGCGCGCTCACCGTGACCGCCGCCCTGGTGCTGATCGTGCTGGGCGTGGAGCGCGCCGCCCACGCCGGGGCCGCCGTCACCGCGGGCACGCTGCTGGCCGGGCTGGCGTTCCTCGCGGCCTTCGTCCTGATCGAACGGCGGGTCGCCGAACCCCTCGTCCGCCTGGGCATCCTGCGCGACGGCACGCTGGTGCGGGCCAACCTCGCGGCGCTGCTGTTCTCCGGCGGGTTCTTCGGCTTCCAGTTCCTCGTCGTGCTCTACCTCCAGGAACTGCGCGGCTGGTCCACGCTCCAGACCAGCCTGGCGATGCTGGTCGCCGGCATCGACGCGGTGCTCTCGCCGACCCTCACCCCGCGCCTGACCGCCCGCTTCGGCAACGCCCGGGTGATCACCGGCGGCCTGCTCCTCGCGGCCCTGGCCTACGGGCTGTTCCTGCCGGTGCGGGCCGACTGGACCTACGCGGCGATGTTCCCGAGCCTGCTCCTCGTCGGCCTGGCCTTCTCCCTGGCGTACGGGCCGCTGACGATCACGGCCACGGACGGCGTCGCGGAGCAGGAGCAGGGCCTCGCGGGCGGCCTGCTCTACACCGCCTTCCAGTTCGGCGCCGCGCTCGGTCTCTCCGCCGTCACCGCGGTCGCCACCCACGCCGACGCCGCGGCCGGGCGGCTGGACGGCTACCGGGCGGGCCTGCTGGTGCCGTTCGCGGCGGCCCTCCTCGCCGCCGCGGTCAGCGTCCTCGGCGGGCGCTCCCACCGGGCCGCGTCCCCCGCGTCCGCCGGGGAGCCGCCGGCGCGGCCGGAGCCGTCCCGGGTGTGACGCACGCGGCCCGCCCCGGCCGCCGTCCCGGGGCCGGGTCCCGGAACGTCCGCCGCGACGGCTCTTGACCTGGAGCGCGCTCCAGATCGAAGAATCGGCGGCATGAACACGACCGATCCCCAGATCGTCCTCGGCACGATGGACTTCGGCACCCGCGTGGATGCCGACCGGGCCTTCGCGATCCTCGACGCCTTCGTCGCCGGCGGCGGTGTCTGGCTCGACACCGCGAACTGCTACTCCTTCTGGGCCGACCCCAGCGGCGTCGGCGGGGCCAGTGAGCGCGTCATCGGCGCGTGGCTGCGGGCCCGCCCGGGCGCGCGCGACGCGGTGCGGATCGCGACGAAGGTCCGGCAGAACCCGCTCGTGGCGCACTCCTGGCCGGAAAGCGCCGAAGGGCTGTCCGCGCGCGCCGTCCACGCCGGCGTGGCCCAGAGCCTGGAACGTCTGGGCGTCGATCACGTCGACCTGCTCTGGGCCCACGCCGAGGACCGCGCGGTGCCGCTGGAGGAGACGGTCGGCGCCTTCGGGGAACTGGCCGCGAAGGGAGTGGTCCTGCGGACCGGGGCGGCGAACCACGCCGCCTGGCGCGTCGAGCGGGCCCGGACGCTGGCGCGGGAGCGGGGCGTGGAACCGTGGACGGCCCTGCAACTGCGCCACTCGCTCCTGCGGCCGCGCCCCTTCACCGCGCTCGCCGAGGCCGGTCACCGCATGCTCGCCGACGAGGACTTGGACCTCGCGCGGTCGGAGGGGCTCGCCGTGTGGTCGTACAGCTCGCTGATCTGGGGCTCCTACGAGCGCGCGGACAAGCCGCTCCCGCCGACCTATGATCACCCCGGGACCGCCCGGGTGCTCGCGGTCCTGGACGACATCGCCGCCGAGCTGTCGGCCACGAGGAACCAGGTCGTCCTCGCCTGGCTGATGCGGCAGGGCATCGACCCCATCGTCGGCGCGAGCCGGGTGGAGCACGTCGAGCAGGCACTCGCCGCACGCCGGGTGCGGCTCGGCGACGCGCACCTGGCGCGCTTCGCCGAAGCGCGGTAGCGGCCCTCACCGAAGGAGCACCATGACCACCCTGACCCCGGCGGCGGCCGCCGACCGCACCGGCGTCTCCCTCGACACCCTGCGCTACTACGAACGCGAGGGGCTCATCGGCCCGATCCGGCGCTCCGCCGGCGGGCGCAGGGAGTACACCGAGGACGACCTCTTCTGGATCGGCCTGGTCACCTGCTTCCGCGAGGCCGGCCTCGGCATCGCGGACCTGCGGGGGTTCATCGCCATCCTGCGCGCCGAACACGCCCCCCAGGAGCGCGTCGCCTTCCTCCGCGAACGCCGGGAGGCCCTGGAGCAGCGGGTGGCGGCGCTGCGCCGGGCCATGCGGGTGCTCGACGAGAAGATCGCCTACTACAGCTGAGCGCCGGAGGACGGGAGGCCGGTCCTTTCCGGCTTTTCGCCCATGGTGGTGGTCGATACACTGCGCGCGTGGGACTCGACCAAGCCTCGCTGACGGCACTGGCGGCCCTCGGTGACGCCACCCGGCGCCGGATGTTCGACTTCATACGGCGTGCGCGACGGCCGGTGACGCGCGAGGAGACGGCCGAGACTCTGGGGATCTCCCGCAAGCTCGCGGCCTTCCACCTCGACAAGCTGGTGGACGCGGGCCTGCTCCGGGCCCGCTACGAAGCGCCCGCCGGCATCCGCAAGGTCGGCCGCCGCCCCAAGGTGTACGAGCCGGTGGACGAGGCGATCGCGGTGAGCGTCCCCGAGCGCCGCTACGAGATGCTGGCCGACGTCCTCACCGAAGCGGTGCTGACCGAGGCCGCGGGGGAGTCGGCGCGCGAGGCGGCGCTGCGCGTGGCGCACGAGCGCGGGCGGTCGCTGGGCGAGGCCGACCGCGAGCGGGTCCGGCCCGGCCGGCTCGGCGCCGAGCGGGGGCTCGGCCTGGCCGCCGAGGCGCTGGAGGGCTTCGGCTACGAGCCCGAGCGTGCGGCGCCCGCCCTGCTGCGGCTGCGCAACTGCCCCTTCCACCCGCTGGCCGCCAGGGCGCCGGGCCTCATCTGTGCCGTCAACCAGTCCTTCCTCGCCGGTTACCTGCGGGGCCTGGGCAGCGACCGGACCACGGCGGTGCTGGCCCCGCGCCCCGGCGCGTGCTGCGTCGAACTGCGCGGCGACCGTCCGCCGGGCGACTCCCCGCGGACGGACGCCGCCTGCGAGCGCTGAACCGGCCACCCGCCCCCGTATCGCTCCGCTGTACGAGCCTCACCCCGAGGGGTGAGGTGTCTCTTGACCCGTGCCTCGAATAACGCCAACAATCGTTGGTGAAATAGCCGGACGGGCAGCTCACGGGCGAGGTGCCGTATGACGACGCACAGCGACAACCACCTTCTGCGCCAGGCGAAACAGCCGGTCAGCGGCGCGTTGGCGGGGCCTTACGGACATCCGTTCCATCCGATACTGGTCACGGTCCCGATCGGGGCCTGGGTGGCGAGCCTGGTCTTCGACATCGCGTCGCGGATCGTGCACCGGCCCGCCTTCCTCGCCCACGGTTCGGCCTGGCTGATCGCGATCGGCGTGCTGGGCGCGCTGGCGGCGGCCTGCGCCGGGTTCCTCGACCTGTTCGCGGTGCCCACCGGCACGCCGGCCTTCCGCACGGGTCTGCTGCACATGGGGCTGAACCTGGCCGTGACCGCCGCGTACGCGGCCGGCTTCGCCTGGCGGCGGAGCGCCGGCTACCCGGAGGGACACGGCGTGGGATACGGGCCGTTGGCGCTGTCCGCCGTCGCGCTCGCCGTCCTCGGTGTGTCCGGCCATCTCGGCGGCAAGCTCGCCTACCGCTACGGCGTGCGGGTCGCGGAGGAGTCCGCGCAGGCGGACGGCTACCGCGTCCGGCGCCCCACCTGACCGTCGCCCTTCCGGGACGGGCGGGTCTCCCGGGGCCGGGCGGTCCGCCCGGCCCTCCCCCCACCATCACTGGAGCACGTCATGGACATCGCCGCTCTCGTCGCCTGGGTGGTCACCGCCCTCGGCGGATTCGTCCTCCTGGCCCGCTGGATCTCCCGCGGCGGCCTGCGGCAGCAGCAGACCAGGCGGACCCGCTTCCCGGCGGCCCTGGTCTTCGGCCACTTCCTGCTCGCGGCGGCCGGACTGGTCGTCTGGATCGCGTATCTGGTCGCCGACCGAAGGGCCCTGGCCTGGGCGTCCTTCGGTGTCCTCGTCGCCGTGGCACTGCTGGGCTTCGCCCTGTTCGCCCGGTGGATCCCCGCGGTCCGGGCGCCCGCCGCCGACCCGGCGGGGGACGGGACGGCACCCGCGGAACGGCAGCTGCCCGTGCCCGTGGTGGTGGCCCACGGGCTGCTGGGCGCCGCGACGCTGGTGCTCGTGCTGCTGGCGGCCCTGGCGGCGGGCGGCCGATAGGGGGCGGTGCTCCTCAGCGCTCCCACGTGGCGCCGGCGAGCGCCAGCATGTGCGGGGCGCTCAGGGCGTTCCCCGGGTCGGCGGCGGTGGTCAGCAGCCAGCGCGCCGCGTCGGCCACCTCGCCGGGCGGGACGACCAGCAGCTCGCGGTGCTCCCCGGTGCCGTAGCCCAGGCAGATGGTGTGGGCCTCGGTGTCGACGGCCGACAGGGACACCAGGATGACCCGGCCGGGCGCCGGCACCCGGTGCGGGGCGTCCGGCCAGGCCGCGGTGTCCACGGTGACGTGGGTGACCGCGCCGAGGCCGGCGGCCAGCGCGCCGACCAGGGCCGGCAGTTCCAGTTCCAGCGCGTCGCAGCGGGGCCACCACGCCCCGGCCAGCGGACCGTGGCCGCCGTCCGGGGTCAGGGTGAGCCGGGGAAGGGGCATCCGGTAGGTGTGCGCTCCGGCCGGAGAGACGTGCCCGGCAGGGCTTCCGTTCCTGTCCATGCGTACGATCCCGTCCCGGACGGACTTCCGCCGCCCGTTTCTGTCGTGGCGCCGGTGCCGCTCTAGGCCAGCGGGTTGTCCGCCCAGGGAAGCGACGAGGCCGCGCGGTGCTCCGCGGGCGGCGTGGCCGCCACCTCGTGGCAGGTGAAGCCGAGCCGGGTCAGCGCACGGCTCACCTCGGCCGCGGTGAAGTCGCGGCGGTCCTGCCCGGTGATGATCTGCCCGATCTGCTTGACCGGGTAGACCCGGCCCTCGACGGTCGCGCAGAGGCCGACGGCGGGCTCCGGCGGAACGCCCTCCATCGACCGCTCGACCTCGGACTTGGTCAGGTCGAAGGGGAAACGGGCGATGACACAGCGCATGGTGCCTCCAGCTGAGCGGTCGGGATGCGGATGGGGACGCCGAGGGCGCGGGGCCGCTCGACGACCGGGGGGAGGGATACGGTCATCGGCTCCCCTCCGGAGCGGGACGCCCGGACGGGGCGCGCCGGGGACCGCGGGGCCGCCGGGACCGTCCGCCCCGGCCGCGTCCGGGGGCGCCGGCGGACTGGGGACGTTCGGCGGCCGGGGCGGTGAGGGTGACGGGGACGCCGGAGGGGGTCCGGGCGCCGGTGATCCGGGTCAGCTCGGGCTCGCCCGGGCGGACGCGGGTGGTGCGGGCGGTGATGTCGGCCGCGCTCATGAGACGGTCCACCGCCCGCCGCTGGTGCGGCAGCACCAGGGTGACGACGGTGCCGGACTTGCCGGCCCGGGCGGTACGGCCGCCCCGGTGCAGGTAGTCCTTGTGGTCGGCGGGCGGGTCGACGTTCACCACGAGGTCGATGTCGTCGATGTGCAGGCCGCGGGCGGCGACGTTGGTGGCCACCAGGACCGTGACCTCGCCGTCCTTGAACCGGGCGAGGGTGCGGGTGCGCTGCGGCTGGGACTTGCCGCCGTGCAGCGCCGAGGCCCGGACGCCGACCGACAGCAGGTGCTTGGCCAGCCGTTCCGCCGCGTGCTTGGTGTCCAGGAACATGATCACGCGGCCGTCGCGGGCGGCGATCTCGGTCGCGGTGGTGTGCTTGTCGTCGTCGTGGACGTGCAGCAGGTGGTGCTCCATCGTGGTGACCGCGCCCGCCGACGGGTCGACCGAGTGCACGACCGGGTCGTGCAGGTAGCGACGCACCAGGAGGTCGATGTTGCGGTCCAGGGTGGCCGAGAACAGCATCCGCTGACCGTCCGGGCGGACCTGGTCGAGCAGGGCGGTGACCTGGGGCATGAAGCCCATGTCGGTCATCTGGTCGGCCTCGTCCAGGACGGTGACGGCCACGCGGTCCAGCCGGCAGCCGCCGCGGTCGATGAGGTCCTTGAGCCGGCCGGGGGTCGCGACGACGACCTCGGCTCCGGCGCGCAGCGCGGACGTCTGGCGGCCGATGGACATGCCGCCGACGACGGTGACCAGACGCAGGCGCAGCGCCCGCGCGTAAGGGGTGAGGGCGTCGGTGACCTGCTGGGCCAGTTCCCGGGTGGGGACGAGGACCAGGGCCAGCGGCTGCCGGGGCTCGGCCCGCTGCCCGGCCAGCCGGGCCAGCAGGGGGAGGCCGAAGGCGAGCGTCTTGCCCGATCCGGTGCGGCCGCGGCCGAGGACGTCCCGGCCGGCCAGCGTGTTCGGCAGCGTCGCCGCCTGGATGGGGAAGGGCGCCGTCACGCCTTCGGTGCGCAGCGCGGTGTGCAGCGGCTCGGGCAGGTCCAGTTCGGCGAACGTCTCGGCCGGCGGCAGCGCCTCGGTGAGGGTGACCGGGAGGGCGAACTCGCCGCGCGGCGCGCGTCGGGCGCCGGGGCTCTTGCCCTGCGGGCCCTTGCCGCGCGTGTTGGTCCGCGACGAACGGAAAGAGGCGGAGTCGTTGCCGCCGCGGCGGCCGGTGCCACCGGTGCCGGCGGCGCCCCGGGTACGACGGGTGGGGTTCATGATGAGGAACCTCCTCGATGTGCGCGGCACGTGTCGAGGAATTCCTTTCGGCGGTGCGCAGCCGCGGCAGAATTCACAAGAATGAGCCGAAGGGAAAGCCGAAAGGCGCCAGGGGGCCCGGACGGCGGGTAAACGGGGCCGGGGTTACCCGGAAGAGGGCAAACGGACCGGGGCCCGCGCCCCATGAGCGCGGGCCCCGGCCTCGTAGAACGCGTCAGCGTCAGGCGGGAACGATGTTCTCGGCCTGCGGGCCCTTCTGGCCCTGCGTGACGTCGAAGGTAACCTTCTGGCCTTCCTGAAGCTCGCGGAAGCCGGAGGTGGCGATGTTCGAGTAGTGCGCGAACACGTCGGCGCCGCCGCCGTCCTGCTCGATGAAGCCGAAGCCCTTTTCCGCGTTGAACCACTTCACGGTGCCAGATGCCATATTGATTCTCCCTAGGGGCAGTGCCGTGATCCGCACTGTGCGGATCACGAGTCGCCGCGATGATCGCCCCACAGGGGTCCCGGAAAAATCCGGCAATCAAAACTGCAACTGTTATCACGGTAACACGGACCGCCCCGGCACACCCAGGTTTTCTTTCGCGCCGTGTCGTCGGGGGCGGATTCTGGGGTGCCCTCAGCGCAAAACCTTTCGGCGTCCAGCGGGCAATTCTCCAGTCGCGAGAACAGATATGGTGCCGCCGCCCGGCCCCGGCGCGGGCGGCGACGCGCAACCGGTGGCGGGAGGACCGGCGGTGGCCGCCCTCCGAGCGCGGGGGCGTGATCACGGCCCCGCCTCGCCGACGGGCCGGAGGAGGGCGGGCGTGGTGCCGAGGAGGCCGGCGGGCGTGGCGCTTCGGGGACACGGCTCCGTGTGGTGCCCCGTGCCCCGGTGTCCCCACCCTGGCGTCGGCGCGTGCGCCTATGTGGGGCCGCCGCGACAGGATTGCCGCCGGCGGGCCCGGTCGCACGGCGGTGCGGGGGTGCCCGGGCGCGGGCGGCCGGGTGAGGGGCCTCACGTCCCCCCGGGGGGGCGGCGGGCCGTCCGGCGCGTCGGCGCACCCCGGTGCGCGGAGGGCGCACCGGGGGCATGAGGGGCCGAAGGAGTGGCGCTTTTCGGCCCCGTGATGGCTGTTTCCGGACGGAGAAAGCGCTAACTCTTGGCAAATGCACCCAATATCGACTGACAATGTGTCAGGATATGGGGTTGAAGTTACTGGCTGGTACGGCTGAGCACGCCACTCACGTTCAGGACCTCGTGGCACCCCTGCGCCTGACGTCCGGACGCCGGTGTACCGGGCTTCTCGCACGTCACTTCGACGCTCACGGTGTCGTTCTCGGGGATCTTGATGGGGGTCACCCAGTGGTAGTCCTGGTTGCGGAAGGTCTCCAGCGCGATGGTGGTGATCTTGCGGTCCCCGAAGCTGATCGTCATCAGCCCTTCGTCGCCCTGGAAGTTGGCGACGACGATGTCCGTGACCCCGAAGACGCTGTCCTTGGGCACCTGGTAGACGCCGGGCTTGGTCTCCCCGCGGGTCGACTGCACGTCGATGGTCTGCGAGGTCTGCCGGCCGCCGCCCACCACGGTGCCGCCGTCGCCCGATGTGCCGTCCTCACCGGACGTGCCGTCACCACCCGTGCCCGGAACGCTCGACCGCCCACCGCCGGGCACGGTGCCCTTGCCCGTACCGGTACCCGTACCCGTACTCGTGCCGGGACCGGTGCCCGGGGTCTGCCCGGCGGCGTCCTCCTCCCCGGCGGGCGTGGGCCGCGGCTGGACCGCCTCGGTGGCCGCTTCCTTGGCGGCGCTGCGCACCGCCGGACGGACCAGCATGAACCAGGCCAGCAGCAGCGCGAGCAGCGCCGCGAGCAGGGCGAGCAGCCACTTCGGGAAGATCGGGATCTGGACGAACTCCGCGTCCAGCGGCGCCCGCACGGCGAATTCGTCCCGCAGGGGCTCGTCCTGCTCGCCGGTCTCGGCGGCGTCCACGGTGAACGGCCACACCACCGGGGCGCCGAACCACACCGGTTTGCCCGTGCGCACCCGCAGGCCGATCTCCGCCGACTCGCCGGGCTCCAGCGGCTGCTGCGCCGGGGCGAAGGCGAACGCCAGCTCCTCGCCCGCCTGTCCGGCGGTGAAGCCCACCCGCACCGGGGTGTTGCCCTGGTTGCGCACCGCCAGCCGGTAGCGGCCGCGCAGCCAGCCGCGCCGCCGGCGCGGGGCCAGCTCGCTGTGCAGCTCGTGGAACGCCCCGATGTGCACGATGGTCTCGAGGACCCGCACCGACTCCGGGTGCTCGGCCGGCAGCACCCGCACGCCGAGGGGCACCTCGCCCGCCCGCACCTCGGGGGACCGCGGCGGCTCCAGCCGTACCGTCACCGTCTCGGACGTGCCCGGATACAGGGAGACCCGGGCGGGCTCCACGGTGGTCCAGGCGGCGCAGTCCCCCACGATCTCCAGGCTGTACGCCTCGACGATGTCGCTGTCGTTGCGCACGGTCACGGTGGTCGTGGCGATGTCCCCCGGCGCCACGGTCACTTCCGGGATGTCGAGGCCGGGAGCGCCGGGGCTGGAAGAGGCTGCAGAAGGCGTCACGCCAGCACGCTAGACCGGGCCCGGGAGCGCGGCGAGAAGCGCGAGGGCAACGCCCGGGCAGTCCCGGTGCCCCTCAGGTCACCCTTCAACTCCCCGAGGGAGACGAACGGTTGAGGCCGCCGTCGCCCCGGGTGCGCCGCCCGACGGCGCTCGTCCCCGTCCCCGTATACCCCGACCAGCACTCTTGAGACAGGTAAACCGCTATGTCCAGCACTGAGACAGCCGGGCCGGCCATGCCCACCACCCCGTCCGGTGGGCCGGCCCCGGCCTGGACCACGCACCGGACCTCCCGTACCGACCGGCCCGAACGGGTGACCGTCGCCGTCTACGCCGCCGACCCCGTGCTGCGCCTGGGCGTCGTGCAGCAGCTGCGGCAGCGCCCCGAGATCGAACTGGCCGCCGAAGCCGACGCCGAGCGGGCCCAGGTGTCGCTGGTGGTGGTGGACCACGTCGACGACGACGTGGCCGCCCTGCTGCACCGCCTGCGGCACAACACCGCCACCCGGACCGGCCTGGTGGTCGCCACCCTCGGCTCCGGCTCGCTGCAACGCGTCATCGAGTGCGGGGTGGCGGCGGTGCTGCGGCGCGCCGAGGCCGACCAGGACCAGCTGCTGCGGCTCGTCCTCGCGATAGCCAACGGCGAGGGCGTCCTTCCCGGCGACCTGCTCGGCAAGCTCCTCAGCCACGTCGGCGGCCTGCAGCGCTCGGCGCTCGACCCGCGGGGGCTGTCCCTGTCCACGCTGACCACCCGCGAGGCGGACATGCTGCGGATGGTGTCGGAGGGGCTGGACACCGCCGAGATCGCGCGCAAGACGTCGTACTCCGAACGGACCGTCAAGAACATCCTCCACGAGGTCATCACCCGGCTCCAGCTGCGCAACCGGGCCCACGCCGTGGGCTACGCGCTGCGCAACGGCCTGATCTGACGGACCGTCCCGTTCCCGGCCGCGGCCCGGCCGGGAACGCGCGCTGCCCCAAAGCACACCGAGCGTTTCCCCCGGGTATGGCCCCGCCGCCCTCCCGTGCCGGGCGCGGCCCGGACAGGGTGGCGGGGGCGCACCCGGATTGCCGCAGGGGTACACCCGGACTGCCGCACCAGACTGCGAGGGGGACCTTGATGGGAACCGCTGGCCCCGGCGGGCGGTACCGCCTGGGGCGGCTCGGCGCGTCGGCACTGCTGCTGGTCCCGCTGCTCGGGGCGACCGCGGCCTCCGGTGTGGACGGCACCGCCGACGCCTCGCCGCGGGTGGCCACCACCGCCCCGGAGACCCGGATCGCCTTCGCCGGCACCCGGCACCGCAGTCTCGGCGTACCCACTTCCGACAGGACCAGCGTCCCGTTGTTCGACGAGGGCCCGGTCTACAACGACATCCCGGTCCACAACGACATCCAGCCGTCCGCCCTGGGCGACCAGCTGGTCTTCGCCAGCCGCCGCGACGAGAAGGACCCGCAGATCTATCTGCGGACCGCCGGCGGTTCCGTGCGCCGTCTCACCTTCGGCATGGACGCGGCCCACCCCCGGCTGACGCCGGACGGCGCCTCCGTGGTCTTCGACGCGGCCGGGCCCGGCGGCCCGGACGGCAAGGACCAGCGCGATCTGTGGCGGGTGGGCACCGACGGCTCCGGGCCGAGCCAGCTCACCAAGACCTCCGCCGACGAGACCTACCCGACGGTCTCCCCGGACGGGACGCGCCTCGCGTACTCCAGCGACGAGGACTCGGCGGACGGCGCGCAGATCTACGTACGACCCCTGGTCAAGGGCATGCCCACCCGGGACACCCCCACCCGGGTCACCGATCCCGCGAACGGCACGGCCACCGAACCGGTGTGGAACCCGGTCGACGACAAGGACCACCGGGACCTCATCGCGTACACCGCCACCAGGAAGGACCGCCCCCAGCTGCGGGTGACGGACGGCACCAACGGGAGCACCGACGGGCCGCTGCTCGGCGGCGACCGGGAGCAGTGGCGCGCCCACGCGCCGGCCTGGATGCCGGGCGGGAACGAGGTGCTGTTCCTGAGCCCCGAGATCACCTGCCAGTGCGAGGGCAAGTACGACCACGTGTTCCGCGCGCAGACGCACACCACCGGTACGCCCGGACTGGTGCTGGACGAGGACCGGGAGGTCGGCTCGCCCACCTGGCTCGGTCCGCTCGACGGCGGCCGGGCGGTGGTGGAGCACATCACGGCCGACGGTCCGCACACGGTGACGCTCCAGGACATCCGGGCGGACGGGGCCGACCCCCGCGACCTGAACCTGACGATCCTGAACGAGGACCCGGAGGCGGACACCAACATCGACCCCGCGAAGGACCCGCTCTTCCAGCCCCGGTCCGACTACGACCCGTGGACCGAGCGGCAGAGCTACACGCCGGACGGCCGCCGGATCGTCGTGACCCGCTTCGTCGGCGAGCGGGGCAGCCGGGTCGAGCAGATCTGGCTGGCGGACGCCGACGGCACGCACCCGGAGGAACTGCGGCTCGCCGGACGCGGACCGCGCGACCGGGACACCGACCCGGCGTTCTCCCCGGACGGCAAGTACCTCGCCTTCACCCGCATCTCGCCGGGCACCGACGGGGCCGCCGGAACCAGCCAGGTGCTCATCGCGGACGTCGCCTCCGGCGCGATCACCGGCAGGATCGTCCCGCCCGACGGGGAACTCCAGGGCCAGGACGCCCAGCCCACCTGGTCCCCCGACGGCACGATGCTGGCCTTCACCCGCAACGAGCTGGTCTACGGCGCCGGCGGCAACAAGCACATCTGGACCGTGCCCGTGAAGACCCCGGCCCGGCAGGTCGACCTGAGCGACAGGATCTGCCCGGACGGCTGCGCGGTCATCGACGACAGCCCCGCGTTCTCCCCCGACGGACGCAGCATCGCCTTCAACCGCAAGAACGACGCCACCCGCATCGACGAGCACAACGGCATCATCGTGACCTCCGTGTCCGGTGACGCCTGCCGGGTGCTCCTCCCCGGCTCCGCCCGCGACGAGGCCGACGCCTGCCACCGCGAGCTGCCGGACAACCCCGGGCCGTTCCAGCCCCGGGACGCCGCCTGGACGCCCGACGGCACGTCCCTGGTGCTCAGCTCCCGCCCCGGCCAGCGGGTCAACAGCCCGGAGAAGCTCAAGGTGCTGAACGTCGTGACCGGCGAGCTGACCAAGCTCACCAACGACCTGCCCGGCCGGCACAAGGAGCCCAGCGTCCAGCAGTCCGTCGACCTCGCCGTCCGGGCGCCCGGCTC
Source organism: Streptomyces sp. NPDC029296 (assembly GCF_055569255.1). Lineage (NCBI taxonomy): Bacteria > Bacillati > Actinomycetota > Actinomycetes > Kitasatosporales > Streptomycetaceae > Streptomyces > Streptomyces sp. NPDC029296. The sequence continues at coordinate 74,266 of NZ_JBVHXT010000014.1, read as the reverse complement.
CGTCCCGGACGTGACCATCGGCGACTCCACCACGGTCCGCGTCGACGTCGTGAACAACGGCCCCGCCGCGTCCCCCGGCACCCGGCTGACCATCGCGCCGCCGGCCGGTGTCGTCGTCACCCGGATCACCCGGCCCGGCGGCACCTGCGACGCCACCTCCCTCCAGTGCGACCTGGGCGTGGTGCCGCCCGGTACGACGGTCCCGGTGGACGTCACCCTCACCGGGCTCACCCCGGGTGACGCGCCGGTCGGCTGGTCGGTCACCGGGACGGTCCTGGACCCGCGGCCCAGCGACAACGCCGGGCGGACCGTGGTGCCGGTGCGCACGGCCCCGCCGCCGACCCCGACACCCACCCCCACGCCGACCCCGACACCCACTCCGACCCCGGCTCCGCCCACGACTCCGCCCCCGGTTCCGACGCCGCCGCCCACCGTGCCGCCGGTGCCGCCGCAGCCGCCGGCGCCGAAGGCCGGGCCCGGCGTGCGCGTCACGGCCCAGCCGAACCCCGGCTACGTCGGCGGGCGGGTCGTGGTGACGTACACCGTCCGCAACGGCCGCGACGCGCTGGCCACCGGGCTGCGGCTGCGCATCGGGCTGCCCGCCGGCATCCCCGACAGCGGACCGCCGCCGGGCTGCGACGCCTCCTGGGTGTGCGCGCTGCCGGACCTGGGACCGGGCGCGAGCACCGTCGTACGCGTCGTCCTCAGCCCGAAGAAGGCGATGACCGGCCAGGTCACCGGCGTGCTCACCACCACCGGCACGGACGCCGACCGCGGTGACAACACCGCGCGGCAGCGGCTGCGCATCCTCCAGCCGCGCATCGTCGCCGTACCCGGCATCGGCAAGCCCGGCTTCGTCACCTCCGTGCGCGGCAAGGACTTCCCGCCCGGGGCGCCGGTGCGGTTCACCTGGAAGCCGGGGATCACCGCGGCGGCGGCACCGACCGTGCCCAAGCCGGACGGCACCTTCATCGGCCAGCTGCTCATCCTCGCCAAGGACCAGACCGGGCCGCGCGAGATCTTCGCCAAGGGTCCCGGTTTCTCCCCGGTGAAGACCGACTTCCTGGTGGTCAGCGGCAGCATCCAGCCGCCCGACGAGGTGACGCGCCGGTGATCCACGAGGTCGACGAGGGGCTGCGCCGGCTGCTCGGCGAGTGCGGCCTGGAGGCGTCGGGCGTCGAGGTCGTCTTCGACGCCCCCACCCGGGACTGGGCCGCGCGCCGCAGCGCGCCCACGGTCTGCGTCTTCCTGTACGACATCCGCGAGGACGCCGCCCGGCGCGGCAGCGGCGCCGGGGAGGTGTACGACGCGGACGGACAGCTCGTGGCGCGGCGCACCCCGCCCCGCTGGTTCGATCTGACGTACCTGGTCACGGCGTGGGCGAGCCGCCCCCAGGACGAGCACCGGCTGCTGTCGCAGGTGCTAGCCTGCCTGGTTTCCGCCGACACCCTGCCCGCGCGGCTGCTCACCGGCACGCTCGCCGAACTCGGCCTGACCGTGGGCCTGGACGTCGCCGGGACCGCCGCCGACGTGCCGGCCGCCGCCGACGTGTGGTCGGCGCTCGGCGGGGAGCTGAAGGCGTCGCTGGGGGTACGGGTACGCGCCCCGCTCGCCGGCGCGGTCACGGCGGTCGCGCCGCCGGTCACCGAGGGGCTCGTCGTACGCTCCGCCGCCCGGAGCGCGGACGGGGAGGCCGATCCGGGACGCCGGCTGCGCTACAAGGAGACCACCGACCCGGGCCGGCAGGGCTTCGCCGGCCCCCGCGAACGGGGCCCGGCCCCCGCCCGCCGCCGCCACCGTGGAGACCGCCAGCCGTGACCCGCACGACCGAACCCCCCGCGACCGACCGCACCACCCCCGAGCCCCCCGGGGACCCGGGCGACGGAACCGCCCCCGAGCCGGCCGCCACGGCCGGAGCGGCCGGGCCGAGCGCGCCCGGCACCGCGCCGGACGCCGGAGCCTCCGCCGAGCCGGCAGCCGGGGTCTTCGCGGCGGGGCCGGGCGGCGAAGGCGTCGCCGGGGACGGCGCAGACCCTCTCTGGGACCGGCTGCGGGCCGTCGAGGAGCGGGTGCGGTGGGCGGTGGGGGTGCGGCGGGCCGGGGATCCCGATCCCGACGACCCGTACCGGGGGCAGTACCTGACCCCCGAGGCGGCGGCGCGCATCCTGGACGAGCCGGGCGGGCTCGGCGTACCCGCGCCCGGGCCCTGGCAGCCGCCGGCCGGTTCCGTGCTCGGCGCCCTCGCCGCCCGGTTCGGGCTGACGCCGCTGGACCTGGACCTGCTCCTGGTCGCGGTGGCGCCCGACCTGGACGCGCGGTTCGAGCGGCTCTACGGCTACCTCAACGACGACCTGACACGCCGCCGGCCCACCGTCGGCCTCGCCCTGGAGCTGTGCGGGCTCGCCGGCGCGGCACCCCGCAGGTTCCGGCTCGCCCCCGGCGCCCCGCTGGTCGCGGGCGGTCTGGTGGAGGTCACCGAGCCGGACCGGCCGCCGCTGTCCCGCGTCCTCGTGGTCCCCGACCGGATCACCGCCCACCTCCTCGGCAACACCCGGCCCGACGCCCGGCTCGCCGGCGTGCTCGACGAGGCCCGCGAGGACCCGACCGCCGAGCCCGCCGAGGTGCGCCGCACGGCGGCCGCGGCCCGCACCGGCACCGGCCTGGTCCATCTGCGCGGCCGGGGCGGCGACGCCGGGGGACTGGCCGTCGCGGCACTGCGCGCGGCCGGGGCACACCCGCTCGTCCTGGACGCGGCGGCCCTCGCCCGGCGCCCCGGCGACATCCCCGAGCTGGCCCGGGTCGCCGCCCTCGAAGCCCGCCTGACCGGCGCCGGGGTCGTCCTCGGCCCCCTGGAGTCCCTGCCCGACGAGCCCGCCGAACGCGCCCGCGCGCTGCGGGCGTCGTGCACGGCGCTGCGGGGCATCCCGCTGCTGACGCACGGCGCCGTCGGCTGGGACCCGGGCTGGGCCGCCGACACCCCCGTCGTCCTGACCGTGCCGGCGCCCTCGCCCGAGCGGCAGGCCGTCCGCTGGCGGCACGCCCTGGAGCGGGCCGCCGGCGACGGCTCCGTCCCCGGCGACACCGAGGCGCTCGCCCGGGCGGTGGCCGCGCACCGCCTGGACTCCGGGCAGGTGCGCCGCGCCGCCGACGTGGCCGTGCGCACGGCCCGCCTGGCCGGCCGCCCGGTCCGCCCCGACGACCTGCGCACCGCCGTACGCGCCCAGAACGGCGCGGGCCTGGACCGGCTGGCCCGCCGGGTGGAGCCCTCGGTCGGCTGGGACGACCTGGTGCTGCCGCCGCTCACCCACCGGCGGCTGCGCGAACTCGCGCTGCGCGCCCGCCACCGCGAGCAGGTGCTCGGGCAGTGGGGGATGCGGCCCGGCGGCGGACGCGGGCGCGGGGTGATCGCGCTGTTCGCGGGCGAGTCGGGCACCGGCAAGACCATGTCCGCCGAGGTCGTCGCGTCGGACCTGGGCATGGACCTGTACGTGGTGGACCTGTCCACGGTCGTCGACAAGTACGTCGGCGAGACCGAGAAGAACCTGGAGCGGATCTTCACCGAGGCGTCGGCGGTCAACGCCGTGCTGCTCTTCGACGAGGCCGACGCGATCTTCGGCAAGCGTTCGGAGGTGAAGGACGCGCACGACCGGCACGCCAACATCGAGTCGGCGTACCTGCTCCAGCGCATGGAGTCCTTCGACGGGATCGCAGTGCTGACCACCAACCTGCGGGCCAATCTGGACGAGGCGTTCACCCGCCGGCTGGACGTGATCGCCGACTTCCCGGTGCCCGACGCCACCCAGCGCCTCGCCCTGTGGGAACGCTGCCTGGGCGACCGGCTGCCCCGGGCCGGGGACCTGGACCTCGGCTTCTGCGCCGACCGCTTCGAACTGGCCGGCGGCTCGATCCGGGCCTGCGCGGTGACCGCCGCCTACCTCGCGGCGGAGTCCGGGGAGCCGCTCACCATGGGCCAGGTGGTGACGGCGATCGCCCAGGAGTACCGCAAGCTGGGCCGGCTGGTCCTGGAGACGGAGTTCGGTCCGTACCTGGCGTCGGCCGTGGGCGCCTGAGGGACCGCACCGGGACCGCACCGGGATCGTCAGGGCCCCGCGGCACGCCGGGAACCCGCCGCCCGCCGCCGCGCTTGCCGACGGCGTCACGGGGAAGCAGGTGCCCTGCGTGGTGCCGACGCGGACCCGGGACTCGTCGCCGGGCGCGGGGTCCGCGTCCGTCTCCGCCGCCTGATCACGGGCGTTCCCCCGCCGGCCTCCGGGGGCCCGTGCGGGCGTCCAGGGCCGTAGGGGCAGCGCGGGGGCAAGTCAGGGTGGCGGCGGGGCCCTCGGGGCGGGCTGGGAGAGGCAGTGTTCCTGCCCCCGGTCGGGTCCGCACGTCCCTGTGCCCGCGGCACGTACGCCCCGCAGACTCGGCCTGGACACAGGTGAACCACCCCGCAAGGACCCGAAGGAGCGAGCATGCCGACGTACCTCACCCCGGGCGTGTACGTGGAGGAGGTGCAGTCCGGTGCCCGCCCGATCGAAGGGGTCGGCACCGCCGTCGCCGCGTTCGTCGGGTTCGCCGAGACCGGCCCGTTCCACACTCCGACGCTGGTCACCAGCTGGGACCAGTACACCCAGCTGTTCGGCGGCTTCACCGAGGGCGCCTACCTGCCCCACTCGGTCTACGGCTACTTCGCCAACGGCGGCGGCGCCGCGTACGTGGTGCGCGTCGGCGGCTCCGCCGAGGACGCCTCCGCCCCGGCGGCCGGCACCGGCGGCCGGCGCGAGACCCGGGCGGCCCAGCCCGTCGAGCTCGGCGGCTTCCTGGTCGCGGCCCGGCCGGGCGCCTCCGGGGTGTCGGTGGAGATCGCCGACGCCGACGGCGAGAACCCGCCCGAGGACCGCTTCAAGGTGCTGGTGCGCCAGGGCGACCAGGTGGCGGAGACGTACGAGGCCTCCACCCGGAAGAACGTCAAGGGCTACCTGGTCACCCAGGCCCGCGGCTCCCGGCTGATCGAGGTCGCCGAGCAGCAGGGCGCCGCCCAGACCCGGCCCGCCAACCAGACCGTGCCGCTCGCCGAGGCCCCGGCCGCCGCCCCCGCCCCGTCGGGCTCCGGCGCGGTGGCCCGCCTCGACCCGGCGGAGTACGTCGGCGACCCGGCGGCCCGCACCGGATTCGGCGGCCTGGAGACCATCGACGAGATCACCATGGTCGCGGTGCCGGACCTGATGAGCGCCTACCAGCGCGGCGACATCGACGCCGAGGGCGTGCGCACCGTCCAGCTCGCCGTCATCTCGCACTGCGAGCAGATGGGCGACCGGGTCGCGGTGCTGGACACCCCGCCCGGGCTCAACGCCCAGCAGGTGCGCACCTGGCGCAACGACGAGGCGGGCTACGACTCCCGGTACGCCGCCCTCTACTACCCGTGGGTGCGCGTCTTCGACCCGGCCGCCGGACGCAACACCACCGTCCCGCCGAGCGGGCACATCGCCGGTGTGTGGGCGCGCAGCGACCACGAGCGCGGCGTGCACAAGGCCCCCGCCAACGAGGTGATCCGCGGCGCGGTCGACCTGGAGCTGCGGCTCAGCAAGGGCGAGCAGGACCTGCTCAACCCGATCGGCGTCAACTGCGTACGCGCCTTCCCGGGCCGGGGCATCCGGGTGTGGGGCGCCCGCACCCTCTCCTCCGACCCGGCCTGGCGCTACCTGAACGTGCGCCGGCTGTTCAACTACCTGGAGGAGTCGATCCTCCTGGGCACCCAGTGGGTGGTCTTCGAGCCGAACGACGACCGGCTCTGGTCGAGCATCCGGCGCAACGTCACCGCCTTCCTCACCGAGGAGTGGCGCCGGGGCGCGCTGTTCGGCCGCACCGCCGAAGAGGCGTTCTACGTCAAGTGCGACCGGGACAACAACCCGCAGGAGTCCATCGACCAGGGCCGGGTCGTCTGCGAGATCGGCGTCTCGCCGGTCAAGCCCGCCGAGTTCGTGGTGTTCCGGCTGGCCCAGTTCTCCGACAGCACCAGCCTCATCGACGAGTGAGATCGAGCCAGAACAACGACCCGCGGGTCGGCAACGGAAGGTGACAGACAGTCATGGCAACGGGCGATGCTCTTTCCACCCACGTCTTCGGCGTGCAGCTCGGCGGCTACCTGGTCGAGTCCATCCAGGAGATCAGCGGCCTGACCGTCGAGGAGGACGTCGTCGAGGTCAAGCAGGTCACCGCGGAGGGCAAGCAGATCATCCGCAAGCAGCCCGGTGGCCGGCAGGCCGGTGAGATCACGATCACCCGGGGACTCGACCAGAGCAGCGAGTTCACCAACTGGATCAAGGAGACGCTGAACAACGGCGCCGTGAACGCCGCCCGGCAGAACCTCACGATCGAGATCAAGGACACCGAGGGCAACACGGTCCGCCGCATCCAGCTGATGCAGGGCTGGGCCTCCAAGTGGGAGGGGCCGTCCCTGAAGGCGGGCGATTCGGCCGCGGCCACCGAGTCCGTCACCATCGTGTTCGAGGAGATCATCGTCGAATGAGGCGCCGTACCGTGACGGCGGGCAACCTGGAGGAGATCCTCCAGGCGACGGCGCCCGCCCCGGCGACCGAGCAGGCGGCGGCACCCCCCGCCGCCGCCCCGGCCCCCCCGCCGCCCCGCGAGGAGCGGCACGGGCTGCGCACCGAGTTCGAGTTCGTGCTGCCGCGCGGCTACGTCGACGAGGCGGGCACGGTGCACCGCGAGGGCGCGATGCGCCTGGCCACGGCCCGGGACGAGCTGCGGCCGCAGATCGACCTGCGGGTCAAGGAGAACCCGGCGTACCTGAGCGTGGTGCTGCTGAGCCAGGTGATCACCCGGATCGGCTCCATCACCGATGTGCACGCCGGGATCGTCGAGCGGATGTACGCCACCGACGTCGCCTTCCTCCAGGACTTCTACCGCCGCGTCAACAGCGAGGGCCACACCCGGGCGGCGGTGACCTGCCCGCACTGCGAGGGCGGCTTCGAGGTCGACCTCTCGGGTGGGCGCCTGGGGGAATCGTGACGTACGCCCTTCCCCGGCTCCGGGAGGAGATCGCGTACATCGCCTATCACTTCCACTGGGCGCGCGAGGAGATCCTCGACCTGACCCATGACGAACGACGGCAGTGGGTGGCCGAGATCGCCCGTATCAACACCCGCGTGAACGAAGGCGGTTGAGCACATGGCATGGCGGGACAGGCTGCGCCGCCGGTCCGCCGGAACGGAGGGCCCGCGGCGCGGGGAACACGACGGCGTCCCGGCCGCCGCCGCGCCGGCAGCCCCGGTCCCCGTCGCGCCGGACGCCCCGGCCACCGCCGTGCCCGCCGACTGGGACGGCGGCTGGCGCCGTACCGCGCCGCCGGAACTGACCGTGTCCCGCGCGCCGCTCGGCGTCAGCGACGGCCTGGCCTTCCGGTCGGGCCTCGCGGCCTGGCAGAACCCCTCGTTCGACTCCGGGCTCGCCCACGCGCTGCTGCCCACGGCCCCCACGGGCCTGGTCCACGGCGTCACCCGCCGCCCGGCCACCCCCCGGCCCGAGCGCACCGAGGGCGGCCCGCTGCTGCTGCGCGCGCTGCGGCGGGAGGGGGAGCAGGAGCCGGCGGACGGTTCCGCCGCGTCCGGCCCGGCTTCTTCGGCCGTACGGCCTTCCGGTGCCCCCCGTGCCTCCGGTGCCACCCGTGACGGTTCCGTGGGGCCGGGGCGGCCGGGCGCCGCCGCGCCGGACCGTTCCCTCACGTCCACGGATTCCCCCGCCGTGCCGTCCCCGTCCTCCCCCGCCGTCCAGCGGGCGGTCGCGCCCGGCACCGGCCCGGTGGTGGCCCCCGCCGACGCCGGCCGCGGGCCCACCGCACCGGAGATCCCGCTGGTGCGGCGGGTGACGCCGGTCCCGGGCGCGGTCACCGGCGGGACGCGGTCCGGCTCCGTGAGCGGCGGGCAGCCACGGGCGTCCCGTACCGCCGGGGCCGACGCACCCCGTCCGGTGGTCCGGCCCCGCCCGGCGAGCCCCACCCTGACCGTGGCCCGCCGCCCGGCCGGCCCGGCGCGCCGCGTCACCGCGCTGCGGCCCACCGCTCCGTCTCCGGACCGGGCCCCCGAGGCACCGGTGCGCCCGGCCGCCGCGCGCGGCCCCGAGGCTCCCGCCGGCCCGGCCTCCCCGGCCGACGCGGCGCAGGGTACGGCGAGCCGCGCGCCCCTCGGCGCCCCGCTCGGCGAACTCCCGTCCACCGCTCGCCCGCTGACGGACGGCGGACCGGTCCGGCGCGCCACGTCCGGTACCGGCTCCGCGCCCGGACCGGCGCTCCCCGTCGTGCAGCGGCAGGCCGACGGCGCCTCCGGCACCTCGGGCGCGTACGACGCCGGGACGAGGGGGACCACCCGGCCCGCCCCGGACGGATCCGGCGCCCCGGGCCGTCCCTCCGCGCGCAGCGGGGCACGCGCACGCGGCGGCCTGGGCGCGCCGCTGCCCGAGCTGCCGCCCAGCGCCGACATCCCCGGCTCTTCCGGGTCCGGCGCCCGGGGCGGCCGACGTGCCCAGGCACGACCGGAGCGGCCGTCGGGAGCCACGCCGGAGCAGGGACGTACGTCCACCGGGGCCACGCCCCGCGCGACCACGGGCACCGGTGCGGGCGCACCGCTGCCGGGCCCGGGCGCCGTACAGCGCCGCCCGGCGACGGACGCGATGGGCGAGGGCACCCCGGCGGAGGCCGGCGCCCGGCCCGAAGGGGGCCCGTCGGCGCCGTTGTTGGGGGACGGCACCGTGCAGCGGAGCGTGACGCCGGACGCGGGCGGCACGGGCACGCCGGAGACCGGTCCCCACGCCGGGAGCGGCCTGGACGCGCCTGTGGTCGGGAAGCCCGGCGTGCGGCGGAGTGCGGCGGGGGACACGGGTATTGCGGAGCCGGGGCGTTCGTCGCGTTCCGGCAGCGGTCCGGATGTGCCGGTGGCGGGGAAGCCCGCTGTGCAGCGGAGTGCGGCGGGGGACACGGGCATTGCGGAGCCGGGGCGTTCGTCGCGTTCCGGCAGCGGTCCGGATGTGCCGGTGGCGGGGAAGCCGGCTGTGCGGCGAAGTGCGGCAGCGGACAACGGTGTTCCCGGGTCCGGGCGTTCGTCCGCTTCCGGCAGCGGTCCGGACGTGCCTGTGGCGGGGAAGCCGGGCGTGCGGCGGAGTGCGGTGGGGGACACGGGTGTCGCGGAGCCGGGGCGTTCGTCGCGTTCCGGCAGCGGTCCGGACGCGCCTCTGCTGGGGAAAGCCGAGGTGCAGCGCGGTCCGGCGGCGGACTCCGCCGGCGGAAGCGCCCCGGGGCCCGGCGACACCTCGTCGCAGCCCGGAAACGGCCCTGCCACGCCCCTGGTGACGGCGCCCCGGACCACCGCGTCCCAGAACCCGGCCGCCGCGGGCGGGACCCAGGCCACCGCGTCCCGGGCCGCCGCCCTGAGCGGGCCCCCGGCCACGGCGGCGCAAGGGACGTCCCCGGCGCCGACCGCCGGCCGGGCAGGCGACACGCGGCGCCCCGGTACGGCACCCGGCGCCCGGCCGGGCACCGGCGCACGTGGGCCGTCCGGCCCCGCCGGGACCCCGGTCGTCGTCGCCCGGGCCGTGGCCGACGGCTCGGCCGGTGCTCCCGGTGCTCCCGGTGCTCCCGGTGCTCCCGGTGCTCCCGGTGTCCCGGGTGCCCGGCGCCCCGGACCGGCCGGGCAGCCCCCGCTCACCGTGGCCCGTTCCGCCCCGGCGGCCCCCCGTACCCTCTCCCTGCTCGCCGCGCGCCCGCTCACCCTGAACACCCGGCCCCCGGGAGGCGCGGCAGCACCCGCCGCTCCCCGCCCCGCCGGGCGCCCCGTGGTGCCCGCACGCTGGCCGGGCACCCCGGCCCCCACCTCTTCCGCGGGCGCGACCGCCCCCGGCACACCGCCGATCCAGCGGGCCGCGCCCGCCCACCCCGGCCCGCAGGCCCCGGCCGCACCGTCCTCCGTCTCCGCCAGCCCGGTGCGCGGCGCCCCCGGACCGGCGGGTGGACGCACTCCCGCCCCCGCCCGGCCCGCTCACCGGTCCGCGCCCGCGGTCCAGCGCGTCCCCGTCGTCCGGCCCGCCCCGCCTCGCGCGCAGCCGTCCGGGCCCGGCGCGCCCGCCGCCCCCGCGCGGTCCCTCCCGGTGACCACCCCGCAGGCGCCGCCGCTCGCGGACCGTCCGGCGGGCACGCCGGCGGTGGCCCCGGCGGCGCCCGTGCCCGTGGTGCGGTGGAAGAACCCCGCCCGGGCCGGTGCCACCGGGGGCACGCCGCCCGTGGTGCAGCGCGCCGGCGAGGCCGCGGGGCCGGCCGCGCCGAAACGCGGTCACCGCCGGTCGGCCTCCGCACCCGGCACGCCGTCGTCCGGTACGCCGGCCGGCTCGTCGTCCGCCGCCGGCAAGGACGCGGCCCGCCGGTCCCCCGAGGCCCCGCCCCACGATCCCGGTCTCGACCTGGACGACCTGGCGCGCCGCCTGCTCGACCCGGTGGCCCGGCTGCTGCGCGCCGAACTGCGGCGCGGCCGGGACCGCACGGGCCGTCCGCACGACGGACGCCGCTGAGACCACGGAACCGATGAGGCGACCCATGAACGACGCCACGCCACGGATGAGGCACGAGGCCACGGAACGGATGACGGATCAATGACGGACAGCATCTTCGCGACGAGCGTGTTCTTCCGGCTCGCGATCGGCGGCAACGACCTCGGGGCCTTCCACACCTGCTCCGGGATGGGCGCCGAGGTGGAGATCGAGAGTTACGCCGAGGGCGGCAACAACGGCTTCACCTGGCAGCTGCCCGGCCGCGTGACCTGGTCCAACATCACGCTCACCCGGCCGGTCACCGCCGACACGGCGAAGATCGGCCGCTGGCTGGACGAGACGCTGAAGCGGGTGGAGCCCAAGGACGGCGAGATCGTGGCGCTGAGGCCGGACCGGACCCCGATCATCAGCTGGCAGGTGTTCGGGATCGTCCCGGTGCGCTGGCAGGGGCCGTCCTTCGACCCGGGCAGCTCCGAGGCGGCCGTGGAGACCCTGGAGATCGCCCACGAGGGCCTGCGCCCGTCCTGACCCGCCCGCCCGCCTCATGAGCCGTACCCGCCCGCGCCCGTAAGAAAGGAAGTCCCGGCATGTCCCCAGCGTTCCGTTCCAGCCGGGCCAGGGCCCAGCTGACCCTCATGGAGCCCCCCGCCTCGGTCGGGGCGAAGCCCGGCGGCACGATCGCGCGGCTCGACCTCCAGTTCAACCCCTCCACCCTGGAGCTGCGCAAGACCACCGAGTGGCGGCGCACCCCGTCCCGGATGGCGGGCCAGTCGGCGCTGCCCGAGTTCGTCGGCAGCGGCCCGCGCGAGCTGAGCCTGGAGGTGTTCCTGGACGCCACCGCCACCCACGACAACTCCGTGGAGCAGGCGGTGGAGAAGCTGATGAAGGGGTGCGTGCCGACCCCGGCCAGCCTCGGCCGGAAGAAGCCGGCGAGTCCCTGGGTGCGGTTCGAGTGGGGCACCGCGCGGACCACCTCGTTCGACGGGGTGCTCTCCAGCCTCTCGGTGTCGTACACCCTCTTCGACGTGGACGGCAGGCCGCTCCGGGCCACCTGCGCGCTGTCCATCGAGGAGGCGAGCGTCGACCCGGCGGGCCAGAACCCGACGTCCGGCGCACGCACCGCCCGCAGCACGCACACCGTGGTGGCGGGCGACAGCCTGGCGATGCTGGCCTGGCGGGAGTACGGCGACGCGACGGCCTGGCGGGTCATCGCGGAGGCGAACGGAATCGACGACCCGATGGCGCTCGTGCCCGGCACCGAACTGGTGGTGCCGGGGCTGCGGGACGCCGGCGGTGAGGAGGAGCGGTGAGCACACCGGAGGCGCGGGGCGGCCGGTCCTTCGCGGCGGACCCCGTCATCGAGACGCCCGGCGAGCTGCCGCCGGTCTGGGCCGCCCAGCTGGTCAGCTGCGTGGTGGACGAGAACGTGGGCCTGCCGGACGCGGCGCAGCTCACCTTCCGCGACCCCGACCACGAGTTCCTGCGGGCGGCCGGCATCACCATCGGCACCCCGCTCAGGGTGTCGGTGGTGACCGTGAACGGGCAGGCCCGCGAGCGGCTGTTCAACGGCGAGGTCACGGCCCTGGAGGTGGACCGGGACCGTACGGGCTCGTTCACGGTGGTGCGCGCCTACTCCAAGGCGCACCGCCTCCAGCGCGGCCGGAAGGTGGTGGCGTACCGGAACATGACGGCGGCGGCGATCGTCCGCAAGGTGGCCGCCGGGGCCGGGCTGGCCTGCGGGAAGGTGGAGGCCGCGCCGGTTACGTACCAGCAGCTGTCGCAGGCGAACGTGTCCGACTGGGACTTCCTGCAGTACCTGGCGGCCGAGAGCGGCGCCCAGGTCCGCGTGGACGACCAGGGGCTGCTCCAGTTCACCAAGCCGGAGAAGGCGTCCGGGGCGCCCGCGCCGTCGACCCCGGCCACCCGGAACCCGATGGTGCTGGAGTACGGGCGGAACCTGCTGGCGCTGCGCGCCGCGCTGTCCGCGGCGGACGGCGCCTCGCAGGTGGAGGTGCGCGGCTGGGACGTCACCACGAAGCGCCCGCTGGTGGCCCGGCAGCCGTCGGTGGAGAGCGACACGGTGGTGCCGGGACTGAGCCCGGCGTTCGCCGCCCGGTTCGGCACGTCGTCGAAGCTGACCGTGACCGACACCCCGTACCGCACCCAGGCCGAGACGACCGCGGTCGCCGGCGCCGTGGCCGCGGACGTGAGCGCGGGCTTCGGCGAGCTGGAGGCGGTCGCCGAGGGCAACCCGAGGCTGCGGGCGGGCAAGCCGGTGGCGCTCGGCAACGTCGGCCCGGCGTTCTCCGGCAAGTACACGGCGACGGCCGTGCAGCACGTCCTGGAGCCGCACGGCGGGTACCGGACCACGGTGTGGGTGAGCGCCAGCCCGGACCGCTCCCTGACCGGCCTGGTGACCGGTGCCAACGCGCCGAGCCGCGGTCCGCGCATGCCGGGGCTGGCGATCGGCGTGGTCACGGACGTGCGCGAGCCGGGCGGCGCCGAGAGCGGCGCGGTGAGGCTGCGCTTCCCCTGGCTGGACGACACGTACACCACCGACTGGGTGCGCACCGTGCAGTGGGGCGGCAAGGGCGGCGGAGGCGTGGTGAGCCCCGAGGTCAACGACGAGGTCCTGGTCGGCTTCGAACAGGGCCTGCTGGACAGCCCGTACGTCATCGGCGGGCTGTACAACGGCGTCGACAAGCCCTCCCCGCACGACGTCCCGCTGATCGACGGCACCACCGGGAAGGTCAACCGCCGCTCCGTCGTCTCCCGTTCCGGGCACCGGGTGGAGCTGCTGGACGCCCGGGCCCCGGGACCCTCCGGGGTGCGGCTGAGGACAGCCGACGAGCGCCTCGAAGTCTTCCTGGACGACCGGCGGGACCGGATCGAGCTGACGGTGTACGCAGGGAAGAGCCGGCAGCCGCTCACCTCCGTGGTGCTCGACCGCAAGGGCATCACCCTGGACGCGGGGCGCGGCGACGTGAGCGTGTCGGGCCGCAACGTCGACATCCAGGGCCGGGTCGGGGTGAAGGTCGGCGGCCGGTCGGTGAGCGTCACCGGCAGCTCGGACGTCACCGTCGACGGCGGCCTGCTCGGCGTCCTGAAGGCCAAGCTCATCCGCATCAACTGACCCGTGACCACCACCAGTTCTCCGAGTACCCAGAGTTCCCCGAGTTCCCTAGGAGCGACAGATGCCGGCCGCAGCCCGTACCGGTGACCCCACCAGTCACGGCGGGGTGATCGCCACCCCGCCGCCCGGCGCCGCCGCGGCCGTGGCCCGTGTGCTGATCGGCGGCCGGCCCGCCGCCGTCGTCGGCAGCCTGCACACCTGCCCGATGCCGCCGCACGCGCTCATGGGCCCGGCCAACGTGATCCTGCCCAACCCGCTCGCGGCCACCGTCCTCATCGGCGGGCTGCCGGCCGCGCGGGCGCGCGACAAGATCGCCTGCGGCGCCATGGTCGTGACCGGCGCCCCCAACGTCCTGATCGGGGGCCTGTGATGAGCGAGCGGTTCATCGGCCGCGGCTGGGCGTTCCCGCTGCGGGTCGGCCCCACCGGCGGCATCGCCCTGGTCGAACGGGAGCGGGAGATCGAGGAGGCGATCCGCCTGGTGCTCGGCACCGCGCCCGGCGAGCGCCCCATGCGCCCCGAGTTCGGCTGCGGCATCCACGACTACGTCTTCGCCCCCGGCGACGGCGCCACCGCCGGACGCATCGCGCAGCAGGTGCGCGAGGCCCTGGAACGGTGGGAGCCGCGCATCGCGGTGGAGGACGTGGTCGTCGCCTTCGACGCCGTCGAGGACGGCACCCTCTACATCGACGTGCACTACACGGTGCGCTCCACCAACGACCGGCGCAACCTGGTCTTCCCCTTCTACACGATCCCCTCCGAGGAGGGGGCCGAGGACGGGGGCGGGAACTGATGGCACTGCCCTCCCCGAACCTGGACGACCGGCGGTTCCAGCAACTCGTCGACGAGGCGAAGCGGTACGTGCAGCAGCGCGCCCCGGAGTGGACCGACCACAACGTCTCCGACCCGGGCGTCACCCTGATCGAGACGTTCGCCTACCTCGTGGACCAGCTGCTGTACCGGCTGAACCGGGTCCCGGACAAGAACTACACCGCCTTCCTCGACCTGCTCGGCATCCGCCTGTTCCCGCCGGCCGCGGCCGTGGCCGACGTCGACTTCTGGCTGTCGGCGCCGCAGCCCGACACGGTCGCGCTGCCCGCCGGCACCGAGGTGACCAGCGCGCGCGGCGAGAGCGACGAGGCCGTGGTGTTCACCACCACCGACCACCTGGACATCCTGCCCAGCGAGCTGACGCGCCTGGTGACCGCGCACCGCACCGGTGAGCAGACCGACCGGACCGGGACGCTCTCCGAGGGCCGGGACATCCCCTGCTTCCAGTCCGCGCCCGAGCCGGGCGACGCCCTGCTGTTCGGCCTGCCGACGGCGGTGCCGCGGTGCATCGTCGCCGTGCGCCTGGACAGCCGGGTGGAGGGCGTCGGCGTCGACCCGCGCCAGCCCCCGCTGGTGTGGGAGGCGTGGGACGGCGGCGGCTGGCGGGTGTGCGAGACCGGCACCGACACCACCGGCGGACTGAACCGGCCCGGCGAGGTCACGGTGTACGTCCCGGCCGGGCACACGGCGTCGGTGATCGGCGGCACCCGGGCCGGCTGGCTGCGCTGCCGGGTCACCGAGCCCGAGCCGGGCCAGCCGTTCTACTCGGAGTCCCCGACCGTGCGCGAGGCGGCGGTGTTCACCGTGGGCGGCACCATGACCGTCGAGCACGCCGAGACCGTCACCGACGTCCCGCTCGGCACCTCGGAGGGGGTGCCCGGGCAGACGTTCCGGCTCGGCCGCCCGCCGGTCCTCCTCGACCGCGAGCCCCCGGTGGTGGAGGTGTCCACGGCCGAGGGCTGGCAGCAATGGGACCTGGTCGAGCACTTCGGCCGCTCCGGCCCCGCCGGACGGCACGTCACGGTCGACGCCACCACCGGCGAGTTCGCCTTCCCGCCGGCGCTGCGCGAACCGGACGGCACGCTGCGGCAGTGCGGCGCCGTACCGCCGAAGGGCGCCCGGATCCGGGTGGCCCGCTACCGCACCGGCGGCGGCCCGGCCGGCAACGTCGCCCGGGGCGCGATCTCCGTGCTGCGCAGCTCCGTGCCGTACGTCGCCCGGGTCGTCAACCGGGAGGCGGCGCGCGGCGGTGTCGCCGGGGAGACCGTCGAGAACGCCAAGCTGCGCGCCCCGCAGGCCCTGCGCATGCAGGAGCGCGCGGTGACCGCCGAGGACTACGAGATCATCAGCCGCCAGGCCGCGCCCTCGGTGCGCCGGGTGCGCTGTCTGCCCGCCGCCGAGGACGCGGGCGCGGTACGGGTCCTGGTGGTGCCGGACGCGGTGGCCGACGAGGGTGACGACCGGCTCCGCTTCGAGCAGCTCATCCCCTCCGACCAGGTGCTCCAGGCGATCACCGCGTCCCTCGACGAGCGGCGTCTGATCGGCACCCGGCTGGTGGTGGAGCCGCCGGTCTACCAGGGCGTCACCGTGGTGGCCAGGCTCGCCGCGGCACCGGGCGACACCGACCGGGTGCGCGACGCGGCGCTCGCCGCGCTGTACCGCCACCTCAACCCGCTGCACGGCGGCGTCGACGGCACCGGCTGGCCGTTCGGCCGGCCGGTGCAGTACGGCGAGCTGTTCGGCGTGCTGCAACGCGCCACCGGCAACGCGCTGGTGGAGGAGATCCGGCTCTTCCCGGCCGACCCGATCACCGGCCGGCGCGGCGCCCCGACGGACCGCATCGACCTGGTCCAGGGCGCGCTGGTCTTCTCCTACCAGCACCAGGTGGTCGTCACGGCCGTGGACCCGGAGGGACGGCGGTGAGCCGCGCCGCCGTCCCCGGCCTGCCGAGCCGCCATCCGATCGGCGAACAGCTGCCGGCCCTGTACGCCGACGACGACTTCGCCCAGCGCTTCACCGCCGGCCTGGACACCGTCCTCGCCCCGGTCTTCCTGACCCTGGACACCCTCCCCGCCTACCTCGACCCCCGGCTGGCCCCCGCCGACTTCCTCACCTGGCTGGCGTCCTGGGTGGGCGCCACCGACGACCCCCAGTGGCCCGTGGACCGGCGCCGCGAGGCCGTCACCCGTGCCGTGGAACTCCACCGCCGGCGCGGCACGGCCAGGGGTCTGACCGAGGCGCTGCGCCTCGCCCTGGGCGTCCACGCGGAGGTCACCGGGGCCGGCGCGGCGACGTGGTCGGCGACCCCGGGCACGGATCTGCCCGCGCGGTCCCCCGAGGGCCCGCTGGTACGGGTGTGGCCGGCCGACGGACCGGCCGGCGACCGGCGCACGGACCCCTCCGGGGCTCGGGGGACGGCGTCGCATCCGTACGAGGCCGGCGACGACGGGCCGGGCCGGCCGCCGGTGGATCCGGAGCGGGTCCGCGAGATCGTCCGGGTCATGTGCCCGGTGCACATCGTCTGCCGGGTGGAGATCCTGCCCGGCCCGCCCACCGACGAAGGGAGGTGACGCCATGCGCGCGTGTCCCTCGTGCGGGGCGTCCAACGGCCCCACGGACGACTTCTGCGGCAACTGCGGCGCGTACCTGGGCTGGTCGGACTCGGGACCGGCGACGAGCCGGCCCCCGGAGCCCACTCCCACGCCGTCGCCGGAACCCCCGGAACCCCCGGCCGCACCGGACCCCACGCCCGCCCCCGCGCCGGACCCCGCCCCGGCGGACGAGCCGACGCGGACCGCACCGCCGCCCCGCGCCTCGTCGCTGCGCTCCCGCCTGACGTCCCGGACCCGTGGCGAGACGGGGGAGGAGCGACCGGGGCCGGCCGGGAGCCGCGCGGCGGACGACACCCCCGCCGCCCCCGCCCGGACCGGGCGCACGGGCACACCCCCGGCCGAGGCCGGCCCCGAGCCCCCGGCCGCCACACCCGCTCCGGCGCCCCCGCCCGCCGAGGGCCCGACGAGCGCGCCCCGCCCGGCGACCGCGTCCACCGATCCGTCCGCGACCGCCCGCACGACCGGGAGCCGTGCGACGCCCGCGCCCACCGGACCCCGTACCACCGGGAGCCGTGCGACGCCCGCGCCCGCCGAACCCGGTTCCACCGCGAGCCGTTCGACGCCCGCGTCCGCCGAAGCCGGTTCCACCGGGAGCCGTGCGACGCCCGCGTCCGCCGAGCACCCCCGCCGCACCGAACGAACGGCGCCCACCGCACCCCCGGCACCACCCCGGCCCCCGGCGGCACCCCGGCCCCCCGTCACCCCCCGCGTGCCGGCGCCCCGGGACACCCCGGGCCCCCGCCCCCCGGCCGCCTCCGCCCCGGACACCCCGGCGCCGGACGCGGTGCTGCCCGTGCGCCCGGGCAAGCCGGTGGCCCCGCGTCCGGTCGTACGGCCCGTGGAGGCGCCGGACGAGGTGGCGGGGACGCCCTGCCCGGCGTGCGGCACGCCCAACCCGCCGGGCCGCCGTTTCTGCCGGCGCTGCGCGGCCGCGCTGACACCGCAGGCGAAGCCGGCCCCGCTGCCGTGGTGGCGGACCGTGTGGCCGCTGCGCCGCCGGGTGCGGGCGAGTTCCGGCCGGGGCGTGCGGTTCCTGGTGATCCTGGCGGTGCTGGTGGCGCTGTGCGCGGCCGGCCTGTTCCTGCTGCCGGCCGGACGCGCCCTGTTCGAGGACACCCGGGACAAGCTGAGCAAGACCAAGCCGGTGACCCCGGTGAGCGTCCGGGCGAGCGCGGAGGTGCCCGGGCACCCGGCGAGGAACACCACGGACGGGGTGAGCAACCACTACTGGGGCGCGCCCGCCGCGGGCGCGTCGGTGACGTACACCTTCCAGCAGCCGTTCCGCCTGGTGGACCTGATCATCACGAACGGCGCGTCCAAGTCCCCGGAGGACTACGCCAAGGAGGGCCGGGCGCTGCGGATCGACCTGGAGGTGACGACGCGGGACGGTGAGCGGCACCACAGGCAACTCGCCCTCGGCGACAAACCGGGCCCCCAGACGATCCCCACCGCCTTCAGCGACGTCACCACGGTCCGCCTGTCCCTGAACTCCCCGACGGGCCTGACCGGGGGCCGCCACCTGGCCCTGGCGGAGGTGGAGTTCTTCGCCCGGAGCTGAGCGGACGGCCCCGTGCGGCGGCCGGCGTCACCGCACGGGGTCCAGGTGGATCCCCTCGATGCCCTCGTCCCAGAACGCGGCCAGTTCCCGGGCCTCGGCGTGGACGGCCTCCCGTTCCGGGGCGGTGAGGGGGCGCAGGGGGCTGACGCGGAGGCGGTGGTCGCGCACGGTCCAGGTGGCGGTGACGCGTCCGTCGACGAGGACCATGCGGTGGCCCGCGACGGACAGGCCGAGGTGAGGGGCGTCGATGACGCGGCCGCGGTCGTGGTAGCCGAGGATCGCGTTGTCGAAGGCCGGCAGGAACCGCACCGGCGCCGGGGTGCCGGGGTCGGGGCGCGGCGCGTCGGGCAGGTCGAGCAGTTCGCGACCGCGTTCGTCGCGGAAGGCGACGAGTTCCTCGCGGACGGCCCCGACCGCGGCGGGCAGGCCGGCGAGGCCGCACCAGGCGCGCAGGTCCGCCGTCGCGGCGGGACCGTACGCGGCGAGGTAGCGGCGCACCAGCCGCTGCCCGACGGGATCGCCGTCCCCGGTGGGCAGCGGGTCGACGTCCCGGCCCAGCCAGGCGGCCAACGGCAGGTTGCGCACGCCGGCGGACCGCCGCCACAGGCCACGCGGCGGAAGCTGGACCATCGGGACGAGGGCGGCGACCAGCAGCTCGCCGAGGGCCCGGCGCGGTCGCCCGGGCCAGCGGTCCTCGACGGCCCGCACCAGCTCGCTCATGGTGCGCGGCCGCTGGTCGGCCATGACCGCACGGTCCGCGGCGGCCAGTTCGTCCAGGTCGACACCGGCCAGCTCGCGGCGGTAGGCGCCCAGCGCACGCTGCCGCAGCATCGCGTCGTGGCGGGCACGCCAGGCGAGCGCGTCGTCGGCGGTGACGAGGTGGACGGTGCGGCGCATCAGATGGGTGCGCACCACGGCACGGCCGGTCAGCGCCTCGTCCAGCAGCCCGGGCGTGAAACCGGCCAGCCGGGACCACAGCCCGGTGAACGGCTCCTGCGGCTCCTGCGCCTGGAGCCCGCACAGATGGGCCACCATCTCGGACACGGAGGTGTCGGCGCGCGCGAGCAGGTGCTGCCGGGCGAGGGTGGCACGGTTGAGGGCGCGGTGGTCGAGCACGGTCATGGCACTCCCGGGCTGGTGGTCCGTACGTGGGGTGGCTCGCTTCGGAGGACGCCCTCACCGTCGCGGGGATAGAGGACAGGGCGTGTCCTCTACCGGCCGGCGGACCTCATGGACCGGCAGACGCGCTCCACCGCGCCCGGGCCCTCCCGCGGGCAGCGCTGATTCCCGCATCGGCCCCGGACATGCGTCATTCCCCTCCTTCGGAGACATGGCGCACAACCCCCGGCGAAACGGCCCGCCACGGGGTATCCGAACCCCGGCGGCAGTCGTCCGACGTACTGTTGCTGTTTGACAACAATAGCCGCGAGGCAACAAAGTAACCGTGTCGGACGTGCACGGGGAAGGACCTGGAATGCTCCGGTGGACGGAGGTCGCTCCGTGTGCCGGCCACCATCGCCGAGAGGCAACGGTGGTACCGGTGCCGCGAACGGTGGCTCAGGCGGTCTGGCTGCCGGAACCCGAGGCGTCGTCGAGTATCTGCGTCGCCGCGGTGGCGCAGAACGCTTCCAGCCCCTCCAGCAGCGCGATCCGCTTGGCGGCCGGCATATCCGCCAGCACCTTGCTCAACTCCCGCTCCCTGCGCGCCCGCAGGTCGGCGAGGAAGGCGCGGCCCCGGCCGCTGAGGTGCAGCCGCACCTCCCGCCGGTCCTCCGGGCTCGCCACCCGCTCGATGAACCCGGCGGCCTGCAGCCGGTCGCACAGCCTGCTGGTGGACGGCGGGGTGGACGCCAGCGACTCGGCGAGCGTGCGCAGGTTGATGCCGTCGTGGTGCTCCAGGATGTGCAGCACACGCAGTTGGGACGCGGAGGTGGGCGCCGTCGAAGCGCGACCCCACACGACTTCCAGCAGCTCGACGGCCGTGGTGGTCACACGCGCGACCTCGTCGGGCTCTGGGCGGCGGCGGAAGGCAGTCACGGTCACACTCTCGCAGGCACTGGGGCGCCTGTCAGCGTACTAGGCACGCGCTCCGGCCTCAGGCGGCCCAAGGGGGCCGACGCGGCTCGCCCGGCAGACCGGCCCTCGTGGACGAGGCATGTACGCAGTCCGGCAAAGGATAGGTGATTCTTCCCTTATGAACAGATTCGTGGCCGCTGAACGCGCACTGCGCGCAGCGGCTCCCGACGCGTTGCTCGACGTCACCCGTGCCGTACTGATGGAGCAGTACGGTGCGGAGGACATCGAGCTGTACATGGCCGACTACGGTCTGAGCGTCCTGCAACCGGTGTCGGTCCTGCCGCACACCCTGGAGCCCCTCCCGGTGCACAACAGCCCGGCCGGCCGCGCCTTCGGCTCGCAGCGGCCGTACTGCGAGGACGGCCGGGACGGACGGGTCCGCCTGCACCTCCCGGTCAGTGTGCGCGGCGACCGGCTCGGCGTGCTGAGCGTGACCCTGTCCGGGGGCGACGCCGTACGCCGCTGGGAAACAGAACTGGCCGAGATCGCCGACGTGCTGGGGCACGAGGTGATCGTGGCCGAACGCGACACCGACCTGTACCTCCAGGCGCGCCGCAAGGACCGGCTCACCCTGGCCGCCGAGATGCAGTGGCAGCTGCTGCCCGGCCGCTCCTCCTCCCGCCCGGAGTACGAGCTGGGGGCACAACTGGAACCGGCGTACGCCATCTTCGGCGACAACTTCGACTGGTCCGCCACCGCCGACCACCTCATGCTGTACGTCACCAACGGCATGGGCGAGGGCATAGAGGCGTCGCTGCTGACGAACCTGGCCATCAACGCGCTGCGCAACGCCCGGCGCGCCGGCATCTCCATCGCCGACCAGGCGGCCCTCGCGGACCAGGCCGTCTACGCCCACTACCGGGGCCGCTGCTATCTGTCGGTCCTGATGTTCGACTTCGACCTGGCCACCGGCCGGGCCGCGGTCGTGGACGCGGGCTCCCCCCGGCTGCTGCGGCTGCGGGACGGCTGCGTGGAGCACGTCAACTTCGAGGCCCAGCTCCCGCTCGGCATGTTCGAGGAGACCGACTACGTCGCCCAGGAGTTCCGGGTCGAGCCCGGCGACCGCCTGGTCTTCGTCAGCGACGGGGTGCACGCGGTGGCCTCCCCGAAGGGCGAGACGTACGGGGACGCGGCCCTGGCCCGGGCGATCCAGTCCACCCGGCTGCTGCCCGCCGCCGACGTGCCGCGCGCGATCCTGCGGGAGCTGACCGGTCACCGCGGTAAGCCGGCGGCCGACGACGACGCGCTGGTCCTGTGCCTGGACTGGCGCGGGAGGCCCGCCGCCGGGTGAGCGGCGGGACCGCCCGATTGTGACGATCGCGTGTTGGCCGGCTCACGCCCTCGCGTTGTTGCTTGCCATCTGGCAATGATTGTCCTATGGGCCGCCATCAGGCCGGCCGAACCGCACAGCAGGGAGACGATGCAGGTGCCGGAGCACGACTCGACGCTCGAAGCGGCCGAATGGCTGGGCGCGTTCATGGAGCGGCGCCGGGAGCAGATCGCGCAGCGCTGGGCGGACTCCGCGCTGTTCCGTACGGTCTTCACCGTATCCCGCGACGAGGCGGTCGAGGCGTGCAAGGCCGTGGTCGGCGCCCTGGCGGAGGTGGCCCGCACCGGACGGCTGGAGGACGCCGGCGCTCCCGGCTTCGGCGCCGTCAGGGAACAGCTCGGCCGTATGGCCGCCGTCCGCGCGCAGGCGGGGTTCAACCCGTCCCAGGTCGCCGGGGAGGTCGCCGATCTGCGGGAGCCGGCCGCCGCGTTGCTGCTGGCCGAGTTCGAGGACCCCGCCGACGAGCGGGCGTACGCGGGTGTGCTCGCGCTGACGGTCCTGATGGGCACCCTCCGGCTGGTGGTCATGGAGACCACCGTCAGCGCCGGTCAGGAGCTGATAGCCCGGCAGCGAGAGCAGTTGCTGGAGGTGGCCACCCCGGTCGTCAAGCTGTGGGAGGGCGTCGTCGCCGTACCGCTGATCGGCACGCTGGACAGCGCCCGCAGCCAGGTCGTGACGGAGAGTCTGCTGGAGGCGATCGTGGCGGAGCGGGCCCGGTACGCCATCCTCGACATCACCGGTGTGCCGGCCGTCGACACGCTGGTGGCCCAGCATCTGATGCGGACGGTCGCCGCCGCCCGTCTGATGGGCGCGGAGTGCGTCGTCTCCGGGATCCGTCCCGCCATCGCGCAGACCATCGTCCACCTCGGCATCGACCTCGGCGCGATCACCACGCGGGTCGGCCTCGCCGACGCGCTGGCGTACGCGCTCGCCCGCCAGGGAATCGTTGTCTCCCCGGGTCCGGTCGCGGGGGCGGACCCGCGGTGACGGGCCGCTCCGCCGCCCCGCGGGGCCCGGTGCGGGTGCCGGTGCCCGCACCGGTGCCGGGAACCCCCCTGCGGTCCGCACCGTACGACGGGACGGCCGGACAACTCCCGCCCCCCACCACCCGCCCCGCCACCCCCGAGCCGGCCGCCGGGCCGCCGACCGGCATCCCCCGCGCGGAGGCCGCCGGCTCCCGCCCCGGCCGTCTCACGGCCGGGGCCCTCGCGTGCGCGCGTCCGCCGGCCGTCCGTGCCGGCCGGGCCGGGACCGTGGGGAGCGGGTGGCCGCCGGTCGTCCGCGGTGCCGGGGCCGTCGCGGGTGCGCGTCCGCCGGTCGTGCGTGGTGTCCGGGTCAAGGCCGTCGGGGGCGGGTGCCTGCCGAACGGCCGTGCCTTCCGCACCGGGACCGCCGTGCGCGCGTGCTTGCCGGCCGGGGTCGCCCCGTACGCGCGGTTCCCGGCCGCCCCTGCCGGGCCGGTCCGGTTACGTCCCGCCGTGGTCCCCGTCCCGTCCGGTCCGGGGCTCGCCCGTGCCGGCCCGGACGCCGGACGGGCGGGGGCCCTGCCGGACCGTGGCCTTACGGCGACCCCGTCCGCCCACCCGGAAGAGGGTGCGTGATGCATGCCCCACCCGCCTCGACCACCTGCCTGCCCATCGGCTCGGACGCGGACCTGGCCCAGGTGCGCCGGCACGTGCGCCAGGTCGCGACCGACCTCGGATTCCGTCTGGTGCAGCAGACCAAGCTGGTGACCGCCGTCAGCGAACTGGCCCGGAACACCCTCGTCCACGGCGGTGGCGGGCACCTGGAGATCACCCGGCTCGACGAGGGCACCCGGCGCGGGCTGCGGCTGTCCTTCGTCGACGCCGGTCCCGGCATCGGCGATGTCGGCCTGGCGATGACCGACGGCTACACCTCGGGCGACGGCCCCGGGCTGGGCCTGAGCGGCGCCCGGCGGCTCGTCCAGGAATTCGCCCTGGACAGCAGCCCCGGCCGGGGCACCACCGTCACCATCACCGACTGGGTCTCCGGCCTCCCCTCACCCCGCACGGGTACGCCATGAGCGCGGCCCGGGGCATCCCCGACCCACCGGACGGACCACCATGACGGGAACCCCTGCCCTGTGGACCATCGCGTCGGTCACCGACGCGGCCCTGGCCCGGGCCGCCGCCGCGCACGCCGCCAGGGCGGCGCCGGCGCTGGAACGGGCCCGCTTCCTCAGCTCGCTGACGGCACGGCTGCGCAGCTGCCTCGGCACGGGCGGCGGATGGGAACTGCTGCTCCGCGTCCGGCGGGCCACCGCCGGGCACGACGCCCGGCTCGACGTGTCGTTGCGGCCGGCCGGCTCGTCCGCGCCGGACCCGGGCGACGAACCCGACCTCAGCTGTCCCCTGCCCCACGCGCCCGCCGGGGAGACCCCGTCCGCCGGACCGCCGCTCGCCGAGGCCCTGCTGCGCGCCGACGAGGACACCGCCGCCGTGCTGCGCCGCCTCGACGAGCAGGAGCGCCTCGTCCGGCTGCACCGGGAGGAACTGCACCGGACCGACCAGGGCGTGCTGGCCCTGCACTCCGAACTGGAGGCCGCCGCCCACGCGCAGCGCGGTCTGCTGGACGCCGAGCGGGCCGCACGTGCCGAGACCGAGCGGGCCCGGCGCCTGCTGTCCTTCCTCGGTGACGCCAGCGCCGCCGTCACCTCGTCCCTCAGCCCCTCGGCCGTGCTGCGCCGTCTGTCGGGACTCCTGGTGCCGCGGTACGCCGGACACCTCGACGTCTGGCTCTTCGACGAGGACGAGGTCCCGCTGTTCACCGGGGACGACGACGCGCTCCGCGGCGGCGTCCCGGAACGCTCCGCCGTCACGGTGGCCGCCGCCCGCACCGGCCGTCCCGTGCACGCCGCCGCACACCCCGGCCTGCTGCCCGGCGTGGACGACCTGCCGCCCTCCGCCCCGCCCCCGCGCCGCCCGCGGCTGGCCATCCCGCTGACGGCCCGCCGCCCGCTGGGCGTCCTCACGCTCACCGCGCAGGGCCCCCGCTTCGATCCGGACACCTCGGTGATGCTGGTCGAGCTGGCCCGCCGCGCCGCCATCGCCCTGGACAACGCCCGCCGCTACGAACGGCACCGCGACACCGCCGAGACCCTGCAACGCGCCCAGCTGACCGAGCTGCCCGCACCGCCCGGACTGCTGCTGGCCGCGCGGTACCTGCCCGCCACCCGGGGCCTGAACATCGGCGGCGACTGGTACGACGCCTTCCTCCAGCCCGACGGCGCCGTGCTCGCCGTCATAGGGGACGTCACCGGGCACGGCCTGCACGCCGCCGTCGTCATGGGCCGGCTGCGCACCGCCCTGCGCGCCTACGCCGTCGAGACCGACAGCCCCGCGGAGATCCTCACGCGTCTGCACCGCATGCTCCGGCACCTGGAACCCGAGCTGTACGCCACCGCGTTGATCGCCCGCTTCCGCCCCGGCGAACCGGAGGTGGTCTGGGCGTCGGCCGGTCATCCGCCCGCCGTCGTCCGCGGGGCCGACGGCGCCGTACGGGTGCTGGACGCCAGACCGGGCGTGATGCTGGGGATGCCGGCGCCGTACGTCCACACGGACCACCGGGCCGGCCTGCCGGCCGGCTCGTCCCTGGTGCTGTACACCGACGGCCTGGTCGAACGCCGGGCGCTGGGCATCGACCCGGGCATCGAGCGCCTCGGCCGGACCCTGGCCACGCTGAGCGCCCCGGAGCTGGAGCAGGACCCGGAGGCCGCCGCCGACGCCCTCCTCAAACCCCTCCTGCACGACTGCGCCCGCGATGACGACGTCTGCCTGCTGCTGTGCCACACCGTGGCGTGACCGTGCGGCAGGGGCCGCCCCGGTCAGGAGCGCGGTGCGCCGGGCTGCCGGCCGGTGGCGTCCCGGGCCGTCAGGAAGGCCCGCATGCCCCGGCTCAGCGCCTCCCGCTCGGCGGGCCGCATGCCGGCCAGCACCGCGGCGAGCGCCTGGGACCTGAGCGCGGCCACCTCGTCCAGCACCTGCCGGCCGCGCCCGGTGAGAACCAGCTGCACCTCCCGCCGCTTGTGCGGGTGCAGCAGCCGCTCCAGCAGACCCGCCGCCTCCAGCCGGTCGCACAGCCGGCTGGCGGTAGGCGGGCCTATCTCCATGCCCTCGGCCAGCGCCGTGAGATTGAGCCCCGGCTCGGCCTCCAGGATGCGCAGCGCCCGCAACTGATGCGGCGACAGCCTGAGACTCGCGCCCTGGGCGGCCACCGACCACAGATTCGCCAGACCGTCCACGGCATCGGCGATCTCCCGCGCGACGGACGGGGGATCGCCACCCGGTCCGTTCGGCCGGTCGTCCCCCGAGCCGCTGAGGCGAGTCACGAATGCATCACTTTCAGTAATTGCCTGCCCAAACCGATACCACCCTCATTCAAACGCGGTACCCGACGAGCCGTCGCACAACCACCACCGGCCGGGCCATCGTAGGGACTTCCCGCTCGCCCCGGGGCGTCCGCCCCGGCCGGTGCCGGTGTCCGTATTTCCGCCACATGGCCGAAATCAGCCCTCCGCTGCCGTCTGATCACATCCGCCTGAGACCGAACGGATCGCGGCAAGTACGCTTCATTCATTGCCGCATGGCAATAAGCAGCTCCGAGAGGCTCGGCCAAGGCGTTGGAGGGGAAGCAGGAACCGATGCTCCCAACACAGCATGGGCTTGCCGGCGTACCCGTTCCCCGCGACGCCGCCACCGCCGCGGACGCGGCCTGGGCCTGGCACGAGCCGTCGGTGCTCCTGATCGAGGACGACGAGGCGGACGCCCTCCTCGTGGAGGAACTGGTCGCCGACTGTTCCCCGGGGATGCGGCTGACCTGGGTCCGTTCCCTGGCCGAGGCGGGCGCCGCGCTGGCGGCGGAGGCGCCGGACTGCGTCCTGCTGGACCTGCACCTGCCCGACTCCCACGGCCTGGAGGGCGTGGCCCGGGTGCGGCGGTACGCGGACGTGGCGGTCGTGGTGCTCACGGGCCTCGCCGAGGAACGCACCGGGCTGGCCGCGGTCGCCGCGGGCGCGCAGGACTACCTGGTCAAGGGGCGCGTCGACGCGGAACTGTTCGCCCGCGCGGTCCGGTACGCCATCCAGCGCAAGCTGGCCGAGCAGGCGGCCGCGGCCCTCCAGGCGGGCCAGCTGCGGGCCGAGGAGAACCGGCGGCTGGAACGCGGCCTGCTGCCCACCCCGCTGCTCCGCGACGCGTCGGGCCTGGACATCGTCGCCCGCTATCTGCCGGGCCGGGAACAGGCGCTGCTGGGCGGCGACTTCTACGACGTCGTCCAGACCCCCGACGGCCACGTCCACGTCCTCGTCGGCGACGTCTCGGGGCACGGCCCCGACGAGGCGGCGCTCGGCGTGGGACTGCGCATCGCCTGGCGCACGCTCGTGGTCAGCGGTGCCGGCGGCGCCGGGCGCCTGAGCACGCTGGAGGAGATCCTCGTCGCGGAACGCACCAGTGACCACATCTTCGCCACGCTGACCAGCCTGGAGCTGCCGCCGGACGGCCGCTCGGCCCGGGTGACGCGGGCCGGCCACCCCGGGCTGCTGCTGCGCTCCGGCGACCGCGTGGACTGGGTCGAGGTGCCCGGGGGACCCGCGCTCGGGGTGCTGCCGGACGGCCTGGCCCGCTGGCCCGTCGCCGAACTCGCCCTGCCGCCCGGCGCGGGAGTCGTCCTCTTCACCGACGGCCTGTTCGAGGGACGGACCGGCCCCGGACACCAGCGCCTCGGCGAGCAGGGCCTGCTGGATCTGGCCCGCTCGATCGCGACCCTGCCCCCGGAGGCGTTCGTGGACGAACTGATCGGCCGTGCCGAGGCACTGGCCGAGGACCACGGCGGTCTCGCCGACGACGTGGCGGTGCTGCACCTGCGGTGGCACCGGCAGCCCGAATGAACGAGGAAGAGTGACGGTGACAACGCCCCCCGTATCGCCCGGCCCCCGCGACCGCGGCCGGCTCACCGTGCAGGGCTGGTTCCATCTGGCCCTCGCCGTGATGATCACCCTGGTCGTGGCCGGCTCGGTGGTCGGCACGGAACTGCTGGCCCGCACCTCGCGCGTCTCCGACCGGCTGACCGAGAACATCCAGCCGGCCCGCGCCGAGGCGCTCCGCCTGCAGAACGCCCTGCTGGACCAGGAGACCGGCGTGCGCGGCTACGTACTCGGCGCGGACCGCCAGTTCCTCGTCCCGTACACCGAGGGCCGGCAGGCCGAGCGCGACGCCGCGTCCCGGCTGCGCGCCCTCGTCGGCGACCGGCCGGTCCTGCGCGACGACGTGAACACCATCGAGCGCGCGGCGGCCGACTGGCGCCGCACCTACGCCGATCGCCTGATCGCGGGCGTCACCCCGGGCGCTCCCCGGCCCGCCGACAAGGCCACCACCGCAGGCGGCAAGGCCGCCTTCGACCACATCCGCGCGCTGTTCGGCACGCAGAACCGCAACCTGACCGAGGCCCGGGAGCACAGCCGCAGCGAGCTGTCCCACATCCGCACCGTACGGAACTGGGTGCTCGGCGGCATGGTCGCCGCCTTCCTGATCACCGCAGTGGTCCTGGCCGTCCTGGTGCACACCCTGGTCGCCCGGCCCCTGGCCGGACTGCGCGCCGCCTCCCGCCGGGTCGCCCAGGGCGACTTCCAGCACCGCATCGTTCCCGAAGGGCCCGCCGACATCCGGGCCGTGTCCGGTGACGTCGAGGCGATGCGCCGGCGCCTGGTGGCGGAGCTCGACGCCTCCCGCGTCCAGCAGGACCACCTCACCCGCCAGGCCGCCGACCTGGACGCCCAGGCGGTGGAGCTGCGCCGGTCCAACGCCGAGCTGGAGCAGTTCGCCTACGTCGCCTCCCACGACCTCCAGGAACCGCTGCGCAAGGTCGCCTCCTTCTGCCAGCTGCTGGAGAAGCGGTACGGCGACAAGCTCGACGAACGCGGCACGCAGTACATCGCGTTCGCCGTGGACGGTGCCAAGCGCATGCAGATCCTGATCAACGACCTGCTGACGTTCTCCCGGGTCGGCCGGGTCAACGACGCCCACGTCCCCGTGGCCCTGGACAAGACCCTGGACAAGGCGGTGGCCAACCTCACGGCGGCGGCGGAGGAGTCCGGCGCGGTGATCGAGCGCCCGGCCGAACTGCCCGAGGTGACGGGCGACCCGACGCTGCTGGTCATGCTGTGGCAGAACCTGCTCGGCAACGCCATCAAGTTCCGCCACCCCGAGCGCGCGCCCCGCGTCGTCGTCACCTGCGAGCCCGATCCCGACGCCGGCGAGGACGGCGCGGCCTGGCGGCTGAGCGTGACGGACAACGGGATCGGCATCCCCGAGGAGTTCGCCGAGAAGGTCTTCGTCATCTTCCAGCGCCTGCACGGCCGGGACGCCTACACCGGCACGGGCATCGGCCTGGCCGTCTGCAAGAAGATCGTGGAGTTCCACGGCGGCAGGATCTGGATCGACACCGCCCACACCGGCGGCACCCGCTTCAGCCTCACGCTGCCCGCCACCGCGGCCGGCCGCCCCGCGTCACCCGACGCGACGGCGCCCGCCCGCACCACCCCGGAAGGACAACCCGCATGACCACGCCCCCCACAGAGCCCATCGAGGTGCTCCTCGTCGAGGACGATCCCGGCGACGAGCTGATGACCCGGGAGGCGTTCGAGGACAACAAGATCGGCAACACGCTGCACGTCGTCCGCGACGGCGAGGAGGCCCTCGACTTCCTCTACCGCCGCGGGGACTACGCCGGGGCCCCGACCCCGGACCTGATCCTGCTCGACCTCAACCTGCCCAAGTACGACGGCCGGCAGGTCCTCGAACGCATCAAGTCCGATCCGGACCTCGCCCACATCCCCGTGGTGGTCCTGACGACGTCCTCCGCCGAGGAGGACATCCTGCGCAGCTACAAGCTGCACGCCAACGCCTACGTCACCAAGCCCGTCGACCTCGACCAGTTCATCGCGGCGGTCCGGCAGATCGACGAGTTCTTCGTGACGGTCGTGCGTCTGCCCCGGCCGAACATGTCGTAGCCGGGGCAGGACGCGGGGCGGGGCGGGGTCAGCCGGTGGCGAGCATCCCCGCGCGCAGTCGCGCCACGATGCGGGAGATGAGCCGGGAGACGTGCATCTGCGAGACGCCCAGCTCCTGGCCGATCTCCGCCTGGGTCCGCTCCTCGACGAACCGCAGGTGCAGGATCCGCCGCTCACGCTCGTCCAGGGACGCGACGAGCGGGGCGAGGGCGTGGAAGTCCTCCACCAGTTCCAGGGCGCTGTCCTCCTCGCCGATGAACTCGGAGAGGGCCGCCTCGCCCTCCTCGGCGTCGCCGGTGATCGCGGCGTCGAGGGAGGCGGAGGTGTAGCCGTTCGCCGCTATCTGGACCTCGACGACCTGCTCTTCCGTGAGGTTCATCAGGGCGGCCAGCTCCGAGACCCGGGGCGCGCGTCCCAGCCGGCTGCGCAGCTCCTCGCTCGCCTTGGCGAGTTCGGTGCGCGCCTCCTGGAGCCGTCGCGGCACGTGCACGGACCAGGAGGTGTCCCGGAAGAACCGCTTGATCTCGCCGACGATGTACGGCACCGCGAAGCTGGTGAACTGCACGTCACGGGAGATCTCGAACCGGTCGATCGCCTTGATCAGACCGATCGTGCCGACCTGGACGACGTCCTCCATGTCCTGGCCGCTGTTGCGGAACCGGCGCGCGGCGAAGCGCACCAGGGACATGTTCATCTCGATGAGCGTGTTGCGCGCGTACTGGTACTCGTGCGTGCCTTCCTCCAGCACGGCGAGCCGGTCCAGGAACGTCTTGGTCAGCTCCCGGGCGTCCTGGGGCGCGACCTTCTGCGGATCCGCGATCTCCGGCAGCTCCGTGCCGGCGTCGGTCGTCGTAGCGACGAGTCCCGTCGTCATCCCAGGCCCTCCCTGCCGTTCACGCCCACTCCGACGAGCGGGCTCTCTGGGCGGCGCCTACCCGGGCGGTCACCCATCATGCGCACTTTTTTTGATGTCCGCGTTTCCCGGCACACCCGCGGTGAACACGGCGACCGCGCAGGCTCCACGACACGTTCACGGAGCCCACCCTTGTTCGTTTAACTTTCCTTTCCTTTTCCCCTCATTGGATGGATCCGGCCACAGGGGTGACAATGAGCCCTGTCCCGGTCCGGGAGCACGGGGGTTCGGGGGGTTTCGTGCTCCGTCGTCCACGTATGTCCGGGTCGGTGCTCCCACCCGTCCGGCCTCGGCCGTCGGTCTGACGGCCCCCACGGTCGGTCTCAACGGAACGGGTGGACCAGCCTTGCAGCGTGACATAGAAGTGAAGCTCCTGCGCACCCTGCTGGCCGTCGTGGAGGAGGGCGGGTTCGCCCGGGCCGCCCAGTCGCTGCACGTCACCCAGCCGACCGTCAGCCAGCAGGTGCAGCGGCTCGAATCGATCGTCCAGGCCCCGGTGTTCCACCGCACCAAGCGCCCGCTGCGGCTGACGCCGGCCGGGCGGGAGCTGGTGAACCACGCCCGGCACGTGATCAGGCTCAACGGCGACGTGCTCGACCGGGTGTCGGCCCTGTGCAGCCAGGAGACGCTGAGCATGGGCTGCTCGATCCACTTCGCGGACGGGCTGGGCCGGATGTTCTCCCGGCTGGACGCCGAGATGCCCCACCTGCGGTGCGCGATGGTGACCGACCTCAGCGCCGCCCTCGCCGACCGGGTCGCCGAGGGCGACATCGACGCGGCCCTGCTGCTCGGCACCAGGACGCCCCGCTCGGAGATGCTGGGGCGGGTGCGGCTCGACTGGTTCGGCAGCCCGCCGCCCACGGCCGGGCGCGGGGTGCCCATCGCCCTGCTCGGCGGCAGCTCCGCGCTGAGCCGGCACATCGCCGAGACGCTCGACCGCAACGGCGTCGCCTGGTACTCCGTCCCCTGGTGCGCCGACCCGCACACCGTACGGGCCTCCGTCCAGGCCGGTCTCGCCTGCACGGCGCTGTGCGAGAACTCCCACCAGAAGCACCCCGGGATCCGCCCGACGCCGCCCGGTGTCCTGGGCCCCGCCCCCTCACCCCTCCCCGTCTACCTGGCCTTCTCGCCCGCCGTGCGCGAGTCCGTCGTGGACGCCGTGCGGGCGGTGGCCCGGATGATCCTGGCCGGTACGCCGGTCGGGCCGCCCTGACCGGCTGCGGAGACGTTTCTCCAGCGGCGGCGGGCGGTGGTGCGCTCCGGCGGCGGCCCGCGCCGCGAAGGCCCGGGGGAACGGCCGTCCGGGCACGGGCCGCCGCCGGAGGCGCCGGGGGCCGCTCAGTAGGAGCCGCGGCCCGCTCCCCGCGCCGACAGCTTCGGGCCGTACGGCGCGGAGTCCAGCCACTCGCCCGCCCTGCGGCCGGCCTCGGCCACCGCGGCGGCGGCGCGCTGGCGCAGCCAGAGGGAGGGGCTCTGGGCCAGCATGTGTTCCAGCGCGGCGGCGGCGCAGGCGCGGTTGTAGGCGGCCGCCTCCTTGCGTTCCCGGGCGAACCGCGCGATCGCCGCGCCGGCGGCGGCCCGGTCGCCGTCTGCGTCCAGGGCCCGGGCGATCGCCTCCACCGCCCGGACGGCGTCCGGGATGCTGGAGTTCATGCCCCGCGCGCCGAACGGCGCGAACAGATGGGCCGCCTCGCCGGTCAGCAGGATCCGTCGGTGGGTGTCCGTGAGACGCTCCGCGACCTGCTGGGCGAAGCGGTACGTCGACACCCAGCGGACCCGGTCGCCGTACGCCTCGGGAAGGATCCGCGGGATCCAGCGGCGCAGGCCCTCGGGGGAGACGAACCGCTCGGGGTCGTCGTGCACCAGCAGGTTGAGGTCGACCCGCCAGCCGCCGGTGAACGGCACGGTCAGCACGTTGCGGCCGCCGACGCCCGGATGGCGGTAGTGGAAGACGCGCTCCATCGGCAGCGGGTTGTGCTCCGGGTCGTCGTCGAGGTCGACGACCACGAACGTGTTCCGGGACCGCGGGCCCTCCAGGGGAGCGCCGATCGCCGAGCGCAGCGCGGAGCGGGAGCCGTCGGCCGCGACCACGTAGCCGGCCTGCCACTCGCGGCCGGCGGAGTCCTGGAGCAGGACGCCCTCGGGGGTGCTCAGCGCCGAGACGATCTCCACCCCCCAGTGGAACTCCACGCCCCGCTTGCGGCAGGCCGCCGCCATCAGGTCCTCGGTGATCACCTGCGGCAGGCTGGTGAAGTGCGGCAGACCCTCGCGGGTGCTCGGCGGGTAGGTGCGGGTGTAGACCTCCTTGCCGGCCCAGAACGAGCGTTTCGTCGCCCACATCACGCCGCGGCCCGCGATCTCGTGCCCGAGGCCGGGGCTCAGCCGCTCCAGTTCGCGCAGCGAGGCGCCGTGCAGATAGGCGGCGCGGCTGCCGGGCCGTACGGTGCTCTCCGTGCGGCGTTCCAGGACCACCGCGGGCAGCCCGGCGGCGCGCAGGGCCAGGGCCGCGCCGAGGCCGGCCGGACCGGCGCCCACGACGAGGACCGGGTGGCAGGGGGTGGGACCGGTGCTCGTGCTCACGCCGTCTCCTTGGCGAGGTGGAGGGTGGTGGGGGTGAAGCGGACGATGCGGCCGTCGAGGCCGCCGGTCAGGGCCGCGTGC
The DNA here is from genome assembly GCF_055569255.1 of Streptomyces sp. NPDC029296. NCBI lineage: Bacteria > Bacillati > Actinomycetota > Actinomycetes > Kitasatosporales > Streptomycetaceae > Streptomyces > Streptomyces sp. NPDC029296. Next base: position 40,573 of record NZ_JBVHXT010000014.1, on the reverse strand, counting down.
CACACCGCGGTGCGGATCGCGGACTCGTCGCGGCGCAGCACGGCCTCGTCGGCGTCGGTGCTCAGTTCGAGGTAGTCGCCGGTCCGCCGGGCGGTCAGCCCGGCGGCCTCGGCGGCGTGCGCCACGGGCCGGAACTCGGGCACGTCGAGCACGTACAGGGCGAGGCTCACCGGCGGGCTCCTTCCGTCTCCTTGCGGATCAGCTCCGCCTTGCGCCGCCACAGCGCCTCCACCGACGGCCGCGGGGACTCGGCGACGTCGGCGAGCGCCCGGACCGTCAGCTCGGCGTCCCGGGCGTCGGTCCCCGTCATGGGCCGCAGCGGACGGGTGATCTCCAGCTGGATGCCGTTGGGGTCGTCGAAGTAGACGGACTCGATCAGTTCGTGGGCGAGCGGCCGGGTGACCCGGACGCCGTGGCCCTTCAGGCGCTCGCGCCAGGCGAGGAGTTCCTCCTCGGTGTCGACGTGGAAGGCCAGGTGCCGCGAGCGGTGCATCAGGTCGCTGGGGGCGTCCTCCTCGGGCAGTCCGAAGTAGTAGAAGAAGGCGATGCGGTTGCCCGCGCCCATGTCGAAGAAGAAGTGCACGAAGTCCGGGTAGTCCTCGGTGACCCAGCCGGTGGCGGTGATGGCGTGCACCAGCGGCAGGCCGAGGGCCTGGGTGTAGAACTCGACGGTGGCGCGGGGTTTCCAGGTGACGAAGGCGAGGTGGTCGACCCCGTCCACGCGCAGGACCGGCGGACCGGCCGGGGGACGGACGGGCGGTGACGCGGTTGCCAATGCTCCTCCAGTGGTTGGGGCAGGGGCGCTGCACGTGGGGCCGGGGCCGGTTCAGCTCGCGGGACGCCCCCGCAGGCCCGTCCCGGTGATGGCCGCCCCGAGCAGCAGGGTCAGCCCGCCGACGACGAGCGCCCACTTGGTGCCGCCGGCGTTGGTCGAGGACAGGTTGAGCACCACGCCGAGGACGGCGACGCCGAGGGAGGCGCCGACCTGGCGGGCGGAGTTGAGCGCGCCGGCCCCGATGCCGGCCAGCTCGGGCGGTACGGAGCTCGCCATGCCGGCGACCAGCGCGGGCAGGGCGAAGGAGACGCCGAAGCCGAAGGCGAGCAGACCGATCACGGTGGCGGTCAGCGCCAGGGCGGAGTCCCCGGTGAACGGCGCCTGGAGCAGCGCGCCGACGCCCATCAGGACGAACCCGAGGGTGGCGGGGCGGCGCGGGCCGACGCGGCCGACGAGGCGCCCGGTGTAGATCGGGTTGAAGGCGGTGGGCAGGGTCAGCGGCAGGAACGCCAGGCCGGCGCTGAAGGAGGAGTAGCCGCGGCTCTCCTGGAAGAACAGCGACAGCACGAACAGCAGCCCGGACAGGCCGAAGTTGGCGAGCAGGCCGGAGGCGAGCGCGGCGGAGAAGCCACGGCTGCGGAACATGCGCAGCGGCAGCATCGCCGCGTCCCCGGCCCGCGACTCCGCGGCGAGGAACACCGCGGCGGCCGCGGCGGCCAGCACCAGGGAGCCGACGACCCATCCGGCCCCCCAGCCCTTGGCCGGGCCCTCGATCAGCGCGTACGACAGGGCGCCCAGGGCGACGACCGCGCCGGCCTGGCCGGTGACGTCGAGGCCGCTGCGCTGCTTGAGGGCGGTCTCCGGGGCCAGCCGCAGTGTGATCACGAAGCTGACCAGCGCCAGCGGCACGTTGATGAGGAAGATCGCGCGCCAGCCGACGGTGTCGGTGAGCGCGCCGCCCACCAGGGGACCGGCGGCCAGGGCGAGTCCCGTGATGGCGGCCCAGTTGCCGACGGCGCGGGCGCGGTCGGCGGGGTTGCTGTAGGCGTTGGTGATCACCGCCAGGGAGGCGGGCAGCAGCAGCGCCCCCGCCACACCGAGCGCGAGGCGCAGGGCGACCAGCGCGCCGAGGGTGTTCGCGGCGGCGGACACACCGGAGAGGACACCGAAGGCGGCCAGACCCCACAGGAACACCCGCCGGCCGCCGAGGCGGTCGGACAGCCAGCCTGCCGTCAGCAGCAGGGCGGCGAAGGTGATGGTGTAGCCGTTGGTGACCCACTGCAGACCGCTCAGCCCGACGTGGAGGCTGGTGGAGATGGCGGGCAGTGCCACCGAGACGATCGTCATGTCCAGCAGGACCATGAAGTAGCCGAGCGAGAGCCCGACCAGCAGGGTCCGCGAGGGCTTGTCGGTTCGTGCCGGTGCGACGGAAGCCCGCTGCGGTTCCGCCTGCGTCGACATGTAATTCTCCTTCGTTCGATTGCGTGAATTACCGCCATAGAAGAGGAAGTTGCGGGGGCGGCACAAACCATTCAAGCGGACCGGAAAGGCGAATTGCCGCTGGTGACGACGGGAATGCCCTATGGGTAACATCGGCTGAGCCGATGGGTCGACCTAGGGGGAACCACGACGTGGAGCTACGGCATCTTCGGACGTTCGAGACGGTCGCCCGGACGCTCAGCGTCACCCAGGCGGCCAGAGAACTGCATTACGCGCAGTCCAGCGTCAGTGATCAGATCCAGGCACTGGAACGCGAGCTGGGGGTGGACCTGCTCGACCGTTCCCAGCGGCGGGTGCGGCTGACCCCGCAGGGCGAGACGCTCTCGGAGTACACCGGGCGGATCCTGAAGCTGCTGGAGGAGGCGCGCTGGGCGGTGTGCCGGCCCGGCACGGAGGTGGCGGTGGGCGCGCTGGAGACGGTGGGCCTGCATCTGCTGCCGGGGGTGCTCTCGCGGTACCGCGCGCTGTACCCGGAGGCGCGGGTCCGGGTGACGCAGGGCAACCGGGGGGAGCTGTACAACGCGGTGCGCCGCGGTGACGTGGACGTGTGCCTGACCTTCGGCGCTCCGCCGCCGGACGCGGGGCTGCTGGCCGAGACGCTGGCCGAGGAGCCGCTCGTGGTGATCGCCCCGCCGGACCATCCGCTGGCCGAGCGCGGCCGGGCACCGCTCGCCGAACTTGTCAAGGAACCGTTTCTGGCCACCGAACGCGGTTGCGGCTTCCGGGAGATGTACGACGGCGCGTTCTCCGGCGCGACCGCCAAGGAGCCGGTCGCGGAGGTGTCGAGCATCGGTACCCTCGGCGCGTGCGTCGCCGCGGGGATGGGGTGCGCGCTGCTGCCGCACGTCGCGGTGCGGGCCCAGGCGGACCGGCGCGAGGTCGCGGTGATCGAGGTGGAGGACGCCCGGTTGCGCACGGCGGTCACGATGACGTGGCTGGACCGCAACTCGGCCAACCCCAACCTGGTCGGTCTCCAGACGGTGCTGCGCGGGCAGCTGGCCGGCTGACGCGGGCCGCGCGCCGCCGGTCACGCTCCCGCCTCCGCACGGCTCGCGGGCGCCACCGGGGTGCGCCGGGGCGGTTGCCGGGGCAGCGGGGGCAGTGCGATGGTCCGCAGCCGGGCGCGGGCGATCTTGCCGGTCACGGTGGTGGGCAGCCGGTCGACGACGACGAGCTGTTCGGGGAGTTTGTAGGTGGCCAGGCCCTTGCCGGCCAGGTGCCCGGTGACGTCCTCCAGGGTGAGGCGCGTGCCCTCGCGCAGCGCCACGAGCAGGCAGGAACGCTGGCCGAGGCGGGGGTCGGGGCGGGCGACGACGGCGTGCTGGGCCAGTTGCGGCAGGTCGTCGAGGAGTGCCTCCACCTCCAGCGCGCTGAACTTCAGCCCGCCCCGGTTGATCAGCTCGTCGGCACGGCCCCGGTAGACGACCGAGCCGTCCGGCCGCAGCGCGGCCAGGTCGCCGGTGCGCAGCCAGCCGTCCGGGGTGAACGCGGCCCGGGTCGCCTCGGGGGCGCGGTGGTAGCCGGCGAACATCCAGGGGCTGCGGTACTCGAGTTCGCCGGTCTCGCCGGGCGCGGCCGGACGGCCGTCGCGGCGGACGCGTACGGCCGCGCCGCGGGCGGGCCGGCCGATGGTGCCGGTCGCCTCGGGCGGGTCGTCGGGGCGGGTGTACGTACCGGCGCCGATCTCCGTCATCCCCCACTGCACGACGAGCCGGGCGCCCAGCACGCGCCGTACGCCGTCGGCCAGTTCGCGGGGCACGGGGGCGCCGCCGGTGCGCACCTCGCGCAGCGTGGGCGGGGCGCCCGGCGAGCCGTCCGCCGGCAGGGCGAGCAGGTCGCGCAACTGGGCGGGGACGGCGAAGGCGGCGGTGGCGCCGCAGCCCCGCAGGGCGGCGGCGAAGGCGCGGGGCTCCCAGGCGCCGGACAGGCCCACCGCCCCGCCGGTGACCAGGGCGAGATGCACGGAGAGCAGGCCGAAGGCGTGGCTGAGCGGGCTCGCGGAGACGAGGGTGTCCCGGCCGTCGAAGCCGCCGTCCGCCGCCACGGCCGCGGCGTTGCCGAGGAGCCCGGCGTGGCTGTGGACGCACAGCTTCGGCCGCTGGGAGGTCGTCCCGGAGGACGCCAGCAGCACCAGGGGGGCCGCCGGGTCGGCGGGCGGGGGAGGCAGCCGGACGGCGGCCGGGTCCGGTGCCGCGTCGAACAGAGCGGCGAGGTCCGGCAGCCCGCCGGCGGCGGGGCCGGCGGGGACTGCGGGGCCGGTGGCGGCAGGATCCGCGGGGACCACCGGGCCGGTGCCGGCGGGTCCGGTGGCTCCGGCGGTGGTGGACACCCAGACGTGCCGCAGCCCGGGGCAGTCCGCGCGCAGGGCGCGGATCTCGCCGAGGCGGTCGTGTCCGCGCCGGCCGGCGGCGGCCACCAGCGCGACCGCGCCGGACTGCTCGATCAGCGCCCGCGTCTCGCGCGGTCCGTAGGCGGCGTGCAGGGGCAGCAGCAGGACACCGAGCCGGGCGGTGGCCGCGTGCAGCACCACCAGCTCCCAGGAGTTGGGCAGTCGGGCCGCCAGCACGTCACCGGCCGCGAGCCCGTGCCGGTGCAGGGCCGCCGCGGTGCGTTCGGCCCGGTGCAGCAGGTCCCGCCAGGTCCACCGGCGGTCGCCGTCCCAGACGGCCGGGGCCGAGCGGCGGCCGGCCGCGCGGACCAGGGCGTCGGTGAACGTGCCGGGCGAGGCGGGGAAATCGGGGGGTGGAGCGTTCACGAGGAAACCTCCGTCGCGGCAGAACGAATCAGGCGCTGCCTTGCGAGAGGGGATTCTGCGGGGCGCCCGATCGCCTCGTCCAGCATCGCCCGATAAGGAATTCCCATCTCGTCCGCGCGACCGGGCTCGATAAGAAAGCTCAATGAAGAGCGAAGACCTCGACGGCTGCCCAGGGTGTTCCGTCGTCACCCCCGCGATGTCGTTCGGCACCCCCGATGAGTCCCATCGGGAGCGACGAACCCCGGATTCCCCGACGGTAAGAAACATCAATAAGGAATGCGTGCGTTCCGCTTCCCCGGGGATCCGGAAAAAGTCCGGCCCGGATCGATCGCCACCCCCGATATAGGTCATCTACAAGACCGAATCATCGCGTTTGCGCAGCTCACGACGGTGCTACGGGCCGGTAACCCGCACTCTCCGCCTTTCTTGCACTCCGCGCCGGCGGATCGCTCTTGCCCGGAAACCGAAGAGCTGCACAGAATTCCGGCGGCCCTGAGGCAGGAGGTATCAATGGCCTTCGTTCAATCCTCCGGCACCACCCACCCGTCCTTCCGGCAGACCGCCGGTCCGGCCGCCGACGGCGCGTTCCGCGCGGCCGACCTGCGCCGCCTGGACGAGGTGATCCGCGACGCCCGGCACGCCAGTACCGCACCGGCGTCCGAACTTCTCGCCCCGCTGCGGCCGGACGGCCTGGCTGCCGCGCTGACCGAGCGGGAGTGCACGTTCGACCACTGCGCCGTCCTGTTGTTCCCCGTCACCCTCGACGCGGGCCTGCGCCACCTGGAGGAGCGGGGGCTCGCGCCCCTTCCCACCGTGCCCAGCACCGTGGTGCGGGCCCGGCTCGCGGCCCGGCACGGGCTGGACCCGGCGCGCTGCGAGGTCCACATCACCCGCCTGCGGCTCCGGCTGCCGGACGGGCGGCGGCATCCCGCCGTCGAGGTCTTCCTCTTCCCGCGCGACAGCGGGGCGTTCGACGAGCGGGTCGAGGCGGCGGAGTCCGCGTACGGCTTCGAGAACCACACCGCGTTCGTCGTGGACCGTCCCTCCGCGCCCCTGCTGGGCCGGCTCGTCACCGCCTGGCACACCGAGGCGGGGCTGCTGTGGGAGGGCGGTGGCCACAACCCGCACGAGGGCGGCCCGCTGGGATCGACCGTGACGTACTTCGTGCGCGACCACCGGCGTCCCGCCCGCCGGCGCCGCTTCGAACTGCACTGCGCCGGCGACCTGCGCGCCGCCGTCGCCGGCCTGCCCCGCCCGGCCGAGGCGGTCCGCCGCGCGTACGAGGCGTGGCCGGCCGCCCCGGACCACCCGGAGGCCTGAGCCGGACCCGCGGGGCCGCGGGCCCCCGCGCCCCGTCCCGTCGCCCCACCCTGCGCACCCATCCCCTAGACCACCGGGAGTACCCGTGCTGCGGAACGAAACGCTCAGGAACATCGCGCTCACGCCCGAACTCCACGACTACCTGCTCACCCAGGGCAGGATGGTCCCCGACCCGCTGCTGGCGGAGCTGGCGCAGCGGACCCGGGAGGCGATCCCGGACCAGGCGCACATGGTGGTCGCCCCCGAGGAGGCCGCCCTGCTGACCTTCCTGGTGCGGCTGCTCGGCGCCCGCACCGTCGTGGAGGTCGGCACGTTCACCGGCTCGTCCTCGCTGTGCCTGGCCCGCGGGCTGGCCCCCGGCGGCTCCCTGATCACCTGTGACGTCTCCGCCGAATGGACCGCGCTGGCCCGCGAGTTCTGGACCCGGGCCGGTGTCGCCGACCGCGTCGAGCTGCGCCTCGGCCCGGCCGTGTCGACCCTGCGCGCCCTGCCCGCCGAGCCGCACCTGGACCTCGCCTTCATCGACGCCGACAAGCCCGGCTACATCGACTACTGGGAGGAGCTGGTCCCCCGGATGCGGCCGGGCGGCCTGATCCTCGTGGACAACACCCTCTTCAGCGGCCAGGTGATCGACGAGTTCCCGGGGGTCAAGGCCGCCGCCGTCCACGCCTTCAACGAGCACGCCCGCAAGGACGAGCGCGTCGAACTGGTCCTGCTGCCGGTCGCCGACGGACTGACGCTGGCGCGCCGGCTGCCCGCCGACGGGTCGCCGTTCTGATGGCTCCCGCCACCGCGCCGCACGCGATCGCGCCGACCCCAGGAGGACGACCGTGACCGGGCTCACGCGCCCCGGGTATCCGCTGCACCCGCTCGCCGTCGAGGTGCCCCTGGACGATCTCGACGAGGACTTCCCCCGCGACCTCGGCGCGGCCCCGCAGCAGCCCGCCTGGCACGACCCCGTCCAGGCCGCGGCGGCCCGCGCCGAACTCGCCCAGCTGCCCGGCCTGGTGACCGGGGAGGAGGTGCGGCTGCTGCGGACCCTGCTGGCCGAGGCGGCGGCCGGCCACTACCTGGTGATCCAGGCCGGCGACTGCGCGGAGGACCCCGCCGAGTGCACCCCGTCGGCGGTCCTGCGCAAGGCGGGCCTGCTGGACGCGCTGGCCGGGGTGATGCTGGCGGGCACCGGCCGGCCGGTGGTGCGCGTCGGCCGGATCGCCGGACAGTTCGCCAAGCCGCGCAGCGCGCCCACCGAACGGGTCGGCGGACGCGACCTTCCGGTCTACCGGGGCCACTTGGTCAACGCGCCGGAACCGACCGAGGCGGCCCGCCGCGCGGACCCGCGCCGCATGCTGGACTGCTACTACGCCGCCCACCGCGCCGTGACGTATCTGCGCCAGCGCACCAGCGACTGGGCGCTGCCCACCGGCGCCCCGGTGTGGACCAGCCACGAGGCGCTGGTCCTCGACTACGAGCTGCCGCTGCTGCGGCGCACCACCGCCGGCCACGTCCTGCTGGCCTCCACCCATCTGCCGTGGATCGGCGAACGCACCCGGCACCCGGACGGCCCGCACGCCCGGATGCTGGCGCAGGTCACCAACCCGGTCGCCTGCAAGGTCGGCCCGGCGACCCGCCCGGCGGACCTGCTCGCCCTGTGCGCCCGGCTGGACCCGGACCGCGAACCGGGCCGGCTGACCCTGATCTCCCGGATGGGCGCGTCCGCGGTGCGCACCGCGCTGCCGCCGCTGGTCGGCGCCGTCCGCGAGGCCGGGCACCGGGTGGCGTGGCTGTGCGACCCGATGCACGGCAACACCGTCAGGGCGCCGTCCGGGGCGAAGGTCCGGGTGGTGCGGACGGTGGTGGAGGAGGTCCGCGCCTTCCTGGAGGTGGTCACCGAGGCCGGCGGCACGCCCGCGGGCCTGCACCTGGAGACCACCCCGTACGACGTCGCCGAGTGCGTCCGGACGGATCCGGCCGAACTCGGCGCCCCGCCGGCCGGGCCGGGGCCCGCCACCCTGTGCGACCCCCGGCTCAACCCCGAGCAGGCGCTGGAGGTGGCCCGCGCCTGGGCGGCCCCGCCCGCCTGACCCCCATGCCACCGCCATCCCGACGATGAGAGGAACCCCTGTCGTGTCCGAGACCGTGATCCGTGAGAACGACGGCACCTACGCCATGATCAACGTCTTCCACGTGGAACCGGAGAAGCAGCGGGAGCTGGCCGAGGTGCTCGGCGAGGGCGCCGAGAAGTTCATCCGGCACCGGCCCGGCTGCATCTCCGTGAACATCCTGACCAGCCTCGACGGCAAGCGCCTGGTCTACTACGCCCAGTGGCGCAGCAAGGCCGACATCAAGGCCACCATGGGCGACCCGGACGTACAGGTGTACCGGGACCGGGCCGCCGCGCTGGCCCAGCCCGACCCGCACGCGTACACCGTGTTCGCCGTCCACCACCCGGAGAGCTGACCTCCGCACCGCCCGCCCGCCCGGCTCCGCACCGCCCCCGCTCCCGCGGCGGTGCGGGGCCGGTTCCCCGCCGCCCCCTTCCCCGGGTAAGGAGACGCCCGAACCATGTCCCGTCGCCTGTTCACCTCGGAGTCCGTGACCGAGGGCCACCCCGACAAGATCGCCGACCGGATCAGCGACGCCGTCCTCGACGCGCTGCTCGCCCAGGACCCCGCGTCCCGGGTCGCCGTGGAGACCCTGATCACCACCGGCCAGGTGCACGTGGCCGGCGAGGTCACCACCACCGCCTGGGCGGACATCGCCGGCCTCGTCCGCGAAACGATCCTGGACATCGGCTACGACTCCTCCAAGAAGGGCTTCGACGGCGCCTCCTGCGGTGTGTCGGTGTCCATCGGCGCGCAGTCCCCGGACATCGCCCAGGGCGTCGACACCGGCGGCGCCGGCGACCAGGGCCTGATGTTCGGCTACGCCACCGACGAGACCCCCGAACTGATGCCCCTGCCGATCCGCCTCGCCCACCGCCTGGCCCACCGGCTCTCCCGGGTCCGCAGGAACGGCCGGGTCCCCTATCTGCGCCCGGACGGCAAGACCCAGGTCACCATCGAGTACGACGGCGACAAGGCGGTCCGTCTGGACACGGTGGTGGTCTCCTCCCAGCACGCCTCCGACATCGACCTGGAGTCGCTGCTCGCCCCCGACATCCGCGAGTTCGTCGTGGAGCCGGAGCTGAGGGCGCTGCCGGAGGAGGGCATCAAGCTGGACACCGAGGGCTACCGTCTGCTGGTCAACCCGACCGGCCGCTTCGAGATCGGCGGCCCGATGGGCGACGCCGGCCTGACCGGCCGCAAGATCATCATCGACACGTACGGCGGCATGGCCCGTCACGGTGGCGGCGCCTTCTCCGGCAAGGACCCGTCCAAGGTGGACCGCTCGGCCGCGTACGCGATGCGCTGGGTCGCCAAGAACGTCGTGGCGGCCCACCTGGCCTCCCGCTGCGAGGTCCAGGTCGCCTACGCCATCGGCAAGGCCGAACCGGTCGGGCTCTTCGTGGAGACCTTCGGCACCGCGCGCGTCCCGCAGGACGTCCTGGAGAAGGCCATAGGCGACGTCTTCGACCTCTCCCCGAAGGGGATCATCCGCGACCTGGACCTGCTCCGCCCGATCTACGGCCGGACCGCCGCGTACGGCCACTTCGGCCGCGAGCTGCCCGAGTTCACCTGGGAGCGCACCGACCGCGCGGACGCGCTGCGCGCCGCGACAGGGGTGTGAGATGCGCATCGCCGTCACCGGATCCATCGCCACCGACCACCTGATGACGTTCCCGGCCCGCATCACCGACCAGCTGCTGGCCGACCGCCTGGACCGGGTGTCGCTGTCCTTCCTGGTGGACACCCTGGAGATCCGCCAGGGCGGGGTCGCCGCCAACATCGGTTACGGGCTGGCCCGGCTGGGGTACCGCCCGCTGCTGGTGGGGGCGGTCGGCGCCGACTTCGCGGAGTACGGCGCCCGGCTGTCGGCGCTGGGCGTGGATACCGGTGCCGTCCTCGTCTCCGCCACCCGTCACACGGCCCGCTTCCTGTGCACCACGGACCCGGACGGCAACCAGATCGCGTCCTTCTACCCGGGCGCGATGACGGAGGCGGCGCGCATCGACCTGACCCAGGTCGCCGCCGACGCGGACCTCGTGCTGATCGGCGCGGACGACCCGGCGGCCATGCTGCGCCACACCCGCGCCTGCCGGGCGCTGGGGATCCGCTTCATGGCCGACCCGTCCCAGCAGCTGGCCCGGCTGGACGGCCCCGCCGTCCGCGCGCTCGTGGAGGGCGCCGACCACCTGTTCACCAACGAGTACGAGCAGGGACTGCTGCTGCGGAAGACCGGCTGGACCAGGGAACAGGTCCTGGACCGGGTCGGCACCTGGGTGACCACGCTCGGCGCGAAGGGCAGCCGTATCGACCGCGCGGGGGAGCCCCCGGTGGAGGTGGCCGCCGCCCCGGCGACCGAGGTCGCCGACCCGACGGGCGTCGGCGACGCGTTCCGCGCGGGCTACCTCGCCGCGCTGGCGGCCGGCCGGTCCGCGCCCGATGCCGCCCGCACGGGTTCGGTGCTGGCGTCCCTCGCCCTGGCGACGGTGGGCACCCAGACCTACGAACCCGACCCCGCCGCGCTGCCGTCCCTGCTCGCGGCGGCCTACGGCGCTCCCTCCGCGTGACGGTCAGCCGGGGCCACCCGCCGATCCGCTGGCGGCACGGCGGTACTCGGCGTTGATGCGCTGTGCTTCCTCCAGCTGGTCCTCGAGGATGACGATGCGGCACGCGGCCTCGATCGGGGTCCCTCTGTCGACGAGCTCGCGGGCGCGAGCGGCGATCCGCAGTTGGTAGCGGGAGTACCGGCGATGTCCTCCCTCCGAGCGGAGCGGAGTGATCAGCCGGGCCTCACCGATGGCCCGGAGGAAGGCCGGGGTGGTGCCGAGCATCTCTGCTGCCCTGCCCATGGTGTACGCGGGGTAGTCGTCGTCGTCCAGACGATCATTCAGAGGGTTGTCCGATGTCATGTCACCTCGCTGTGCAACGCGTCGAGGGGCCCTGGTGCCGTACGGCACCAGGGCCCCGAAGGAAATTCAACACCATCTGTCGGCCCTACTGCTGTGCCGACCTTCTGTTTCCGCTACCCGGCCCGACAGGGCGGAGCGGGGGATCGCAGCTGCTTGACCGGGGACCACCATCCATTCCGGGGTCTTGCGGTACCCGGTCCGAGTGCCTCTCGGGCCGGGCGATCCTGATGGCGTCTGCTCCTCCATTCCTCTCTGGATCAACCTCTGAATGAACCGGTACTGCTGTCGGCGGCCCTTCCGCGCGCGTCCGGGGACGCTGCGGCCGCCACCCGCCAGTTCGTGTCTGCCGGGGCTCCTTGACCTCGTCTACGAGAGAAAGCGTACCCACACAGGCGACAGAAATCTACTGCGACAAGAAGAGATTTCACTCTTCCAGTGGAGAAGGAAGCGCGGCCCGGTCCGTCCTGCCGGTGGGTGCGGGAGCCGCGTCCCGCCGTCCCCGCGGTCACTTCGGGCCCCGCGGGCGGTGCGCGGGCGGGCGGGCCGAATAAGCTCTGGTGTCATGTCGAACCCTGATGAGCTGCTCGTCGCCATCTCCGCCGCGGTGGAGTCCGAGCGGAGCAATCAGATGTCGCTGACCGTGGTCGTCGGCGGAGCCGTCATCACCGGCCGGCTGGCTCCCGAGGCGGTGTGGCGGGAGCGGGTGGCGGAGGTCCTGAAGGACTCGGACCGTCTCGGCCCGTTCTCGAACGTCTTCACCCGGGGCCCGCGCGGGTCCCGGGCCGATCGCGGCGAGGCCCCCACGCATCTGCACTTCCATCTCGCCCGCATCCTGCAAGGCAGCCTCGGCATCCCGGAGACGGGAGGAATGTACCGAGTCGCGATCAAGGACGTCAGCGCATGGACCGTCGGCGACATCAGCTACTCCGACCAGTGAGCCGCCGGCTCCGCCCCTGAGCCGCCGCCCGGGCCCGGCGCCCGGCCGGCGCTTCCCGAGCGGACGGTGACATGACAGCGGGGCCCTGTCGACAGCTGTCGACAGGGCCCCATCACATGCGTTCCCGAGGGCGGTCTCCCGCCCGTCCTCACACGGCCGCGGTGGCGGTGCCGGTGCCGCCGAGCAGTGCCGACGCGGCCTGGAGCGCGGTGGGAGCGCCCTCGGCCGCGGCCCGGGGGCCGTCGTGGCAGGTGAAGCCGAGGCGCGTCATGGCCCGGGTGACCTCGCCGGCGCTGAAGTCACGCGGGTCCTGCCGGGTGAGGACCCGGCCCACCTGCTTGACGGGGTAGCGGCGGCGGCCGATGGTCACGGACGCACCCGTGATCGGCTCGGGCTTGACGCCCTTCATCGAGTCCAGCACCCCGGTCCGGGTCAGGTCGAACGGGTACCGGGCGATGACACAGCGCATGATGCCTCACAGGGGAGAAGACGGGGGAGAGGGGGAACGGGCCGCCCCGGCCGGCCGGATCAGCCCGTAAGGGCGAGCGCGCCGGGAGCCCGGCCGTACGCACCGGCGTCACCGGGGCGGGCGCCGGACGGGCACGGCGACCCGTCGAGGACGTCCCGCAGCCGGATCCGGTCCGTGTACGCCGAGCTGTCGCGCAGGCCGGCGAGCCGGACCCGGGTGACCAGGCCCGTGCTGCGGTCGTCCTCGTCGCACACCGTCAGGTACTCGACCCGGGCACCCGCCATGACGGCCAGGGCCACCTCGACGGTCATGTCGTCCCAGACCCGGGGACCGTGCCCTTCGCCGTCCTCGCCCAGGGTCACCGGAGCGGGGTCCGGCATGCGGTGCTGTGTCCGTGCTGGCGTCAAGGGTGACTCCTTCGATGGGGAACGGGACGGCGGGGGCCCCTCGCGCCTTCCGGGAGGCCACGTGGGAGACCACGAAGGCCCCGGGCGGGGCGGGGGGCCGCTCCGGGCTACGCGGCCGACTCGTTGCCGGGCCGCCGCTGGGCCCCGCGCCGCATTCCCGCACCGACGGGACGGCCCTGTCCCGGCCGGCCGCCCTGCCCGGCACGGCTCCGGCGGTTCCGGGACGGTGCGGAGCCGGACGCGCGGCGGGGGCGTTCCACGGCGGGCGCGGTGATGACCACCGGGACCCCGGAGGGCGCCTGGGCGCCGGTGATGCGGCTCAGCTCCGCCTCGCCCGAGCGGACCGGGGTGACGTGCGGGGTGATGCCGGCCGAGGCCATCAGCCGGGTCATGTCGCGGCGCTGGCCGGGGGTCACGAGGGTGACGACACTGCCGGACTCCCCGGCGCGGGCCGTACGGCCGCCCCGGTGCAGGTAGTCCTTGTGGTCGCTGGGCGGGTCCACGTTGACGACCAGGTCGAGGCTGTCGACGTGGATGCCGCGCGCCGCGACGTTCGTGGCCACCAGGACGGTGACGTGACCGTCCTTGAACTGCGCCAGGGTCCGGGTGCGCTGCGGCTGCGAGCGGCCACCGTGCAGGGCCGCGGCGCGGACACCGCTGTTCAGCAGGTGCTTGGTCAGCCGGTCCACCGCGTGCTTGGTGTCCAGGAACATGATGACCCGGCCGTCCCGGGCCGCGATCTCGGTGGTCGTGCGGTACTTGTCGGCGTCGTGCACGTGGAGCACGTGGTGCTCCATCGTGCTGACGGCACCGGCCGACGGGTCGACGGAGTGCACCACCGGGTCGGTCAGGTAGCGGCGCACCAGCAGGTCGACGTTGCGGTCCAGGGTGGCCGAGAACAGCATCCGCTGACCGTCCGGGCGGACCTGGTCGAGCAGGGCGGTGACCTGGGGCATGAAGCCCATGTCGGTCATCTGGTCGGCCTCGTCGAGCACCGTGATGCTTACGTCGGCGAGGTGGCAGTCCCCCCGCTCGATGAGGTCCTTGAGCCGGCCGGGGGTCGCGACGACCACCTCGGCGCCGGTGCGCAGCGCGCCGGCCTGCCTGCCGATGGACATCCCGCCGACGACGGTGGCGAGCCGCAGGCGCACGGAGCGGGCGTAGGGCGTCAGCGCGTCGGTGACCTGCTGGGCCAGCTCGCGGGTGGGGACGAGGACCAGGGCCAGCGGGCGGCGCGGTTCGGCGCGCCGGCCCGCCGTACGGGCCAGTGCCGCGAGTCCGAAGGCGAGGGTCTTGCCGGACCCGGTACGGCCGCGGCCGAGTACGTCACGGCCGGCCAGGGAGTTCGGCAGGGTCGCCGCCTGGATCGGGAACGGTGCGGTCACGCCCTCCTGGCGCAGGGTGGCCAGCAGCGGCGCCGGCATGTCGAGATCGGCGAACGTCTCGACGGCGGGCAACGCGGGCGTCACCGTCTTCGGCAGCGCGAACTCGCCTCGCACGGGCTGCCGGTTTCCAGAGCCGCCCGAGCGGCGCGGGGCACCGGAGCGGCCGCCGCCACTTCCGCCGGAGCGGTCGTATGAGCGGGTGGTGCGCGTACGCGTGGAACTTGTGCGCGAGTTCTTGGCTGTGCGGTTCATGCGGAACCTTCCTTGATGCGGGCGCGTATCAAGGAGTTTCCGCGGCAGAAAGAGCGGCGCAGAGAATCGCGAGAACGGGCCGAAAATGACAGGGCCGAATTGCCCTGGAAATAAAGCGAGCCGGGGCCCGCACCCCAAGGTGCGGGCCCCAGCTGTGAAGAATGCGTCGCTTCCGCGGATCAGGCGGTGACGATGTTCTCGGCCGTCGGGCCCTTCTGGCCCTGCGCGATGTCGAACGACACCTTCTGGCCTTCCTGCAGCTCACGGAAGCCCTGGGCGGCGATGTTCGAGTAGTGGGCGAAGACGTCGGGGCCGCCGCCGTCCTGCTCGATGAAGCCGAAGCCCTTTTCCGCGTTGAACCACTTCACGGTACCAGTAGCCATTTTGTTTCTCCTTCGGAGACGGTGCCAGGAACACGCCCTGTGCGTATTCCATGTCGCCGTGATGATCAGCCGTCGGAAAAACCTTCTGGCAACCACACCTGCAACTGATGACGACACTAGCACGCCGAGGCGGGCCCTGCGCGGTCCGCAATTCCGCCCCCGTCTGTGGCCGCAGGAATATGTAGCGCGTGCCGAGTCGATATCTCATGTCGCCACCACAGATATTGCCTCCCGGGACCACGGCATTACCATCGGTCGGTCCACCGGCAGCCCTCTGACCTGGTACGAAGCACCGTTCGCACCCGCTGGCGTCCCCACCGGACAGACCGTCCGAAAACCCACGGAACCCCGGACGGGAGACGAAGCCCACATCACCCCACCGGGTCAGTCCCCGTCCCCCCGGGCCGGCTGTTCAGGAGAACACGACGGAGCGCAGCAGCAATCGCTCGGACGCTCCCGCGCCCGGCCGCAGACTGTAGTAGACGTCGCCCTCGCAGTCGGCGTCGAGGAAGACGGTGGCGGTGGCGTTCGTGAGGTTCTTCGGCGCCCTGGACACCGTTCCGGGCGCGGCGGCGGGCGTGGGGAGGTTGACGCACTCGCGGCCGGCGGGGTTGTTCAGGAAGCCGACGGCGTCGTACCCCTCCGCGGTGGTGTAGGTGTAGCGGAACTGGCCGGTTGCCGCGGCGGCCGAGCCCGGAACGGCCAGCAGCAGGACGAAGGCACTGCAGGCGGCGCCGACGGCCGCCGTGACGGAACGAAGAGACACAGGGGTTTCCTTCTGTCGGGTACCGGTACGGTCAGTGCCAGCGATGCCCCGACGCCGCCGGGATAGACGCGTTGTCCCCCGAACGGGGGTCGGTGATCACCCCTGGAGCGAGCGGGCCCCCGGGCTGTCGCCCGCGAAACGCCACCCCGTGGCGATCTCGCCGCCGACGGCCGGCCGGCCGGCCTCGTCGTCCCGGAAGGGAAGCGGACCGGTGCCGGTCGTCTCCTGGCGGACATGTTCGGCCTCGCGCTCAAGGCGCCGGATTCCTCGTCGCGGGGGGAGAGAGGCGTCCGTGTGGGCCCCGCACGGTGCCGTGGTCGGGGCCGAAGGCGACACCTTGCCGAACCCGGACCCGGGGCCGAGGGGGCGGCGTGCGGCGGGCGGGATCGCGAGAGCCGGTCCCCATCGAAGATGCCGACGAGATGGACGCGCGGACGGAGAAAAGCACGGCCGGAACTCCGCACCGGGCGGCGGCGGGGCGCCGCCCGGTCCCGGTGGACGCGAGGGGCACGGGCCGCCGCCGTCGGCCACGGCGCGAACGTGGACCCCGGACCCCGGACCCCAGGCGTCACCGCGAGAGCGCGCCGGTTGCCGCGCCGGAGGCTCAGGCCGTCACGTGCTGCCGGCCGGGCTGATCGCTGCGGTCGGCCTCGTCCTGGACGAGCAGGGAGAGGAGCGCGGCCACCGTCAGGCCCTGGTTCGCCTCGGTGGGATGGCGAAGGATCTGCGTGGGATCGATCCGGTAGGTGTTCCCGCGCCCCTCCCGCCTGTGCGAGAGGTAACCGTCCCGTTCGAGGTCGGCGATGATCTTCTGCACGGCACGCTCGGTGAGCCGGCAGTGCGCCGCGATGTCGCGGATGCGCGCGTTCTGATTGTCCGCGATGGCGGCGAGTACGCGGGCGTGGTTCGTCAGGAAGGTCCAACCAGTGTGTGACTCGGGCACTCCGTCCATGCCCCGAGTTTACCCAACCCGACTTTCACGCATCCCGAAACACGTATTACCGTTCATGTATCGTTGGACGTGTCCCAGACTCGCTGGGAGGCGTCACCGTGGACGTCGGCGACCAGACGCGGGAGTGAACCATGCACGGCCCTGCCCACGGCGGCACGCCCATCGCGGTGCCCGGCTCCAGGGGCCCCGGAGGCGCCGCGACCGCCGCGTACGCTCCACGCGGAAGCCGGACCCGGGTGACGGTCCTGGGCGAACTCGACCTCGACTCCGCCCGCTCCCTGTGGCCCGACCTCTTCCAGGCGCTGGCCGACTCGACCACCGGCCTGGACCTCGACCTCGGCGGCGTCGACTTCTGCGACTGCGCCGGCCTCAACCTCCTCCTGGACCTGCGCAGACGGGCGATGAGCCAGAGCAAGACCGTCACCCTCGACACGGTCAGCCCCCCGGTCGCCGGACTGCTCACTCTCCTCGGCGCAGATGAACTGTTCCTGCTGCCACAAGCCGCGCAAAAGGGATAAAAGCCTCATAGAGGAACCCGCCAGGGGAACCCGACAACGGCAGCACCCTGGAAGGAGCCGAGATGAGCAACCCACAGGAGAACGAGTCCTCCCGCCCGCTCGAACACAGCCCAGAACGAGCGAGAGAAGGGATAGGGAAGCCCCAGACCTGTCTGGACAGGCAAAGCCGGGCCGGCCGCGCACGTGCCGTCCTTCTGTTGCGGAAGTGCCGCCTGGGCCGGTAACCGCCTGTCCCAAGAGGGCGTCTTGTCCTACGTTGTGGGCAGCACCGAAGCGTCGACGGGGTGGAGACAGCTGTGGGTAACGGGGCCACGCTCGCGGAGCGCATCGCCGACAGGCGTGCGGGGACGGGCGATCCACGTGCACTGGTGGGCGCTTTACGGCGGGCGTTGCTGCTCGTGCCGCTCGACGGCGGCGGCCTGTGGACGGCCCGCTTAGGCGGGATCCGCTGGGTCTGTGCCTTCACCGACGAGCAAACGGCCGCCCGGTTCCTGATCCGGTACGGCCGGGGTGACTGGGAGTGGGAGTACGCGGAACTTCTGGGTGCCAGGTTGCTCGACGAGATCGTGCCGGCGATGGCGGAGCCGGCCGGCATCGCGGTCGACGTGGCCGACGAGAACAGGGCGATGCTCTTCCCGCCCGTCGTGGGCATCGTGCCCGAAGCCGTCGCGGTGGACGCCGAAGCCGAAGGGCCGGCGGCGGGCGCCGCACAGTCCGCTGTCACGGGATTCGGGCCAGCGTGGGGAGGCGCGCACTGATGGGGGACAGCGCCAAGGATCTGCACGTCGACGAGTACAGCGTGCGCAGGCTCACTCGTGGTCTGCGGGACGCCATCGGGGAGTTGAGGGACGTCGGCTCCGCCACGGGCGCCGTCCTCGGCAAGGGCTTTTCCGACTTGGCGATGACCGGCATGGAGACCGGCCACCACGGCCTTTCCGTCGATTTCGAGGACTATTGCGAGCGGTGGGAGTGGGGGGTCCGGGCGCTTCTCCAGGACGCCAACGCCATTGCCGAGAAGCTCGGCCTGGCCGCCGGAGCGCTCTGGGAAGAGGACCAGTACGTCGGGACCGCCCTGAAAGTCGGCGTGAACGCCCTCGCCGGTGGCAATCCGCACGCCTCCGAAGAGGAGATCGGACAGCAGGACTGGGGTGATGTGTTCACCCCTGACTGGACGCGCCCGGACTACAGCCCGGAGTCCTTCCAGCGGGCCGGTGACGACATCAAGCAGACCTGGAAGGACACCGGGCACGCCCTGGTCACCGAGGGGAGAGGTGGTCAGCAGTCCCGGTTACTCAACGACCTGCTGGGTGTCGACCAGAAGCAGTTCGACCGGGCGGTTGACGACACCTTCGGGCCGTCGCCCGAGGAACGCGCGGCGCATCGGCAGGAGCACGGCGGGGGGAGTTAGTCATGGGAATCGGCGATTTCATCAGCGACATCACCCCGGATTCCGTGGAGAACGCGGTCGAGGGCGCCACCGAGTGGGCCGGCAACCGTATCGAGGACGCCGGCAACTGGACGGCCGACCGGCTCGACGACGTCGGCTGGGAGTCCGGCGCGGACTGGGTGCGGGAAAAGGGCCGTTCGGTCGCCAACCGCATGGGCGCCGAGGTCGACGAGATGGACCTCGGGCAGACCGAGGACAAGACGAAACTGATCTACGGCAGCCCGGACAAGCTCCGCTCCACCGCCACCCACCTGCGGGGATTCCAGAAGGCTTTCAACAACGTCGGCCTCGGCCTGGAGGGCCTGGACTCCGACTCGCTGAAGGGCCAGGTGGCGGACGCCTTCCGAGCGGCGGTGAAGATCCAGCCGCCGAAGTGGTACAAGGGCGCCGACGCGTTCGAGGACGCCGCCAAGGCGCTGGAGGCGTTCGCCGACACCGTCACCTGGGCGCAAGGACAGGCACAGCACGCTATCGACAAGTGGAAAGAGGCCACGAAGGCGTCCGAGGAAGCCGCCGGCGCGCACAAGAGGAAGGTCGAGGATTACAACAAGGCTGTTGTCTGGTACAACGCACAGCCCGCCGACAAACGCGACCCGTCGAAACTGCCGCCGAAACCGGGTGACACGTTCCCGGATCCCGGGGAGAGCCTGCGTAAGGAAGCGCAAGACATCCTCACGGAGGCACGCCGGCAGCGCAACGCCGCCGCCGAGACCGCCCGCTCCGCCATCACCCACGCGCGCGACGCCGCCCCGCCCAAACCGTCGTACGCGGAACAGGCAAGCGACGGCCTGGACGAGCTGGACATCATGAAGGCCCACTTCGGTGGCGGCGTCGTCAAAGGCACCGCGGGTCTCGTGAACTTCGTCCGGGGCGTCAATCCCATGGACCCGTACAACCTCACGCATCCGGCCGAGTACGCGATGTCGCTCAACAGCACGGCAGCCGGTCTCGTCCAAGTGGCCAACGACCCCTGGGGAACCGGCAAGCAGATGCTGAGCGACTTCATGAAGGATCCGGCCGAGGGATTCGGACGACTGGCGCCCGACGTCGTCCTCACCGTGACCACCGGGGGCGCGGGTGCCGGTGTGAAGGGCGCGCGGGTCGCCGAGGAGCTGGCCGATGCGGCCAACGCTGCCCGGCGCGCCGAGGGGCTGGAGGACGCCGCGTCCGGGGCGCGACGCGCGGAGAACCCGGCCGATCCGAGCCGCGAACCCAGCTGCAAGTGCACCGGCCGGGAACCCGTCGACTTCGCTACGGGCCGCATGTTCCTGCCCCAGGTGGATGTGTCCCTTCCCGGCTCGCTCCCCATGGACTTTCGACGTGACTTCGAGTCCTCCTACCGGGCCGGCCGTTGGTTCGGGCCCACCTGGTCCTCGACGATCGACCAGAGGCTGACCGTGGACGCTATCGGTGTCGTCTTCCACGGTGAGGACACTCTGCTGCTGTCCTATCCGCACCCGTCACCCGGCGCCCCGGTTTTCCCGGAGGCGGGTCCACGCCGTCCGCTGGAGCGTCATCCGGACGGCAGCTATACCCTCACCGACCCTGAAACCGGTTTGATCCGTCATTTCCTTGCCCCGGTCGGCGTCGAACCGGGTGGCGATGGAACGGCCCTGTTTGACGGGATCACCGACCGATGCGGTCGTGTGATCACCGCCGAGTACGACGAGCATGGCCACCCGCTCGCACTCACTCACTCCGGTGGCTATCGCATGGAGTTCACCACCGAAGAGGGGCGGATCACCGCACTGCGCGTCCAGGGCACCGAGTTGATCCGCTACGGCTACCAGGACGGCCACCTCACCGAGGTCACGAAGTCCTCCGGCGTGCCGACTCGCTTCGATTACGACGCCGAGGGCCGCATCGTCGCATGGACCGACACGAACGGCTCACGATTCACCTTCACTTACGACGACGAGGACCGATGCGTCAGCCAAACCGGCATCCAAGGACACCTGGCCTCCGAGTTCCACTACGGTGAACCGAACCCGGACACCGGCCTGCGCACCACCACCGTCACCGACTCCCTCGGCCACACCTGGTGTTACACCGTCAACCGCCGTCTCCAAGTGATCGCCGAGATCGATCCCATGGGCGGTACGGTCCGTACCGTGCAGGACCGCTACAACCGTCTCCTGTCCCGTACCGACGCGCTGGGCCGCACCACCACCGTGGAGCGCGACGAGCAAGGCCAGCCGATCGCGGTGACGCGACCTGACGGCAGTGTTATCACTGTGCGCCCGGGCCCTTTCGGCCGGCCTGTCGAGCTGAGGGCTGCCGACGGCGCACGCTGGACGATCGAGTACGACGGCGGAGGCAACCGCACGGCGGTCACCGACCCGGCCGGAGGGACCAGCTGCTACACCTACGACGAGCACGGACATGCGACGTCGTTCACCGACCCCCTCGGCGCGACCACGCTGTTGCGGCACGACGCTGCCGGTCTTCTGATGGAACGCGTCGATCCGATGGGCGGTACCACCCGCTACCTGCGCGACGCCTTCGGTCGTATCACCGAACACATCGATCCAACCGGCACACGCACCCTCCTCGACTGGACACCGGAAGGTCGTCTCGTCCGTCGCACCGGCCCCGACGGCGCCACACAGACCTGGACCTACGACGGTGAGGGCAACTGCCTGAGCCACACCGATGCGCTGGGTCGCACCACACGTTATGAGTACACCCACTTCGACCTGCTCACCGTCCGCACCGAGGACGACGGCATACGTCACGAGTTCACCCACGACACCGAACTACGGCTAACGCAGGTCACCAACTCGCTGGGACAAAAGTGGAGTTATTGCTACGACCCGGCGGGCCGCCTGGTCTCCGAGACCGACTTCGACGGGCGCACCCGCCGCTATGAACTCGACGTGGCTGGACAGCACATCGCCACGGTGACCGCTATGGACGAGGTGATCTCACATACGTACGACAGCATGGGCCGCGTCGTACGCAAGGACGCGGCAGGCGAGATCACCGAATACGCCTACGACTCCGCGGGCCGCCTGCTCCAGGCCACCGGACCGCAGAGCGAGCTGATCTATCAGTACGACCGCCGGGGCAACGTCAAGGCGGAGCTGTCCGACGGCCGCGTCACCGCCTACCAGTACGACAGGGCGGGCCGCCGTGTGCGGCGTATCACCCCCAGCGGTGCCATCACAACGTTCGAGTACGATGCCGCAGGCCGCCTGAGCGGTCTCGACTGCGTCGGCCACAGCATCGCCCTCACACACGACGCCTCGGGCCGGGAACTCGCCCGTGAGTTCGGGAACGCGCTGGCCCTGGCCTCTGCCTGGGATGCCGCGGGCCGTCTCGCCGAGCAGCAGCTCACCGCCTCCGGCACCGTCCTGGTGCATCGGGGTTACGCTTACCGCGCCGACGGGCACTTGGTCGCCTCCCGCGACAGTCTGCGCGGCATCCGGCGCTACACCCTCGATGGGGCCGGCAGGGTCACGGGTGTGTCGGCCGATGGTTGGCGAGAGTCGTACGCTTATGACGCTGCTGGCAACCAGACGTCCGCGATCTTGCCTGACCGGCACCCGGGCGCCGGCAGTGCTGGCGAACGCACCTATCAGGGCACCCGGATCGTACGCGCGGGTACCACCCGCTACCGGCACGACCCGGCAGGCCGGCTGATCGGCCGAACCCGCACACGCCTGTCCCGCAAGCCGGACACCTGGGTCTACGTGTACGACGCCGAGGACCGACTTGTCGGTGTCACTACTCCCGACGGTACCCAGTGGCGCTACCGTTACGACCCTCTCGGTCGCCGCACTGCCAAGCAGCGCCTCGCGGCCGACGGCGCCACCGTGGTCGAGGAGACCCTTTTCAGCTGGGACGGCTCGACGCTTGCCGAGCAGGTCTCCACTACGCCCGGGTTACTCCATGCCATCGCACTGACCTGGGACTACCGTGGGCGCACCCCTCTGGCGCAGACCGAACGCCGGTTGGATCCGGCCACGCGTCGGGAGGTCGATATTCGCTTTTTCGCCATCGCCACCGACCTGATCGGCACTCCGAGCGAACTCGTCGACGAAACCGGTCACATCGCCTGGCACACCCGTACGACCCTGTGGGGCACCACGACCTGGAATACGGACGCCACGGCCTACACACCACTGCGTTTCCCTGGCCAGTACTTCGACCCCGAAACCGGACTGCATTACAACCTGAACCGTTACTACGACCCCGACACGGCCCGCTACACCTCCGCCGATCCGCTGGGTCTCGGCCCGGCTCCCAATCCCACCACCTACGTCAGTAACCCGCACACCTGGTCCGACCCGCTAGGCCTGACCGCTTGTCCGCGTGACGGCGCCTCGAACCGGGAACGACCAGCCGTCGAGGGGGATACCAACTACCAGGTCGA
Organism: Streptomyces sp. NPDC029296; assembly: GCF_055569255.1. Taxonomy (NCBI): domain Bacteria; kingdom Bacillati; phylum Actinomycetota; class Actinomycetes; order Kitasatosporales; family Streptomycetaceae; genus Streptomyces; species Streptomyces sp. NPDC029296. The sequence goes on along the minus strand of NZ_JBVHXT010000014.1, from coordinate 17,318 downwards.
CAACCCGAACGATCTCTCGGACACCATCACCGACATCGATCGGATCGAGGACGGGGTGCTGTGGGAGGAGAAGACGGCCACCGGCGCGCACCCGAACATGAACTACCAGAAATGGATCGACAAGAACGTCGACGGCAAACTCGATGCGTACCTGCGAGCTCGCCAGTACATGCCCGGTTACACCAACGCGCCTATCGGCATGAGTTTCACCGAGCCCGGGGCGACCCCTGCGTTCCGCTCCGCGGTAGAGTCCGCCATCGACAACTGGCGGGCGGCTCATCCAGGAGTCGACGTACGGATCAGGTGGGCTAATTGAGCTGTTTTGTCGACATCGACGGTAACGACGTCTGGAATCCGGCTAACCAGGTAGCCCGGCTCTTCATCGCCCAGGCCAGGGCAACGGCCGAGGTGTTCCGCTTGGACAGCGGAGTTGGTGAGGTCATCGAGGACCAGTGCGGTATTGACGGCAGGGTGTTCAGCGCGTTCGTCACAACCCTGCTCACCGAGTACGAGCGCACCAACAACCCCACGCTGCGCGGCCTGACCGAAGGTGTACTGGTCGTAGGCATGGTTCTGCTGCAGCGCGCCGGCTTGCCCCCCGAGCCGACTGCCGGGTGGCGCGAAAACGTGGAGAGACAGAGCCGTCACATGCCGAAGGCCTGACCGCAGGGCACCTATGCCCCGACCGGCCAACGGTCAGGCATCGCCGAAGGTCCCACACAGATGGTTGCTCAACCGGTTCCGGAACGAGCAACGAGAGACGAACACGCGCTCTTGGCTGGGGAGCGCGGGTTCCTTGGCGATGGCCGCTGAGATGATCACATCCGTCACGGACAAATCGCTGCAAGGGCCCATCGGGTTCGCCCTCGATTCCAAGGCAACGCCTGGGTGGCCAGCAACCGGTCGAAGACCATCCCCCCCGGGGCCGCCGGTTTGGTGGATCTCATCGGTGCCGCCACACCGGGCCGCACGCACTTGACCCCACTCTCGTCGCGTACGTCGTCAGCAATCTCAAACTCACGTTCGAAGTAGTTGGGTATGGGACATGGGGAGTGAGCGACGGGAGCGGATGGGAACCGGCCTGAGCCAGGCTCCCCGCCGGCGCGAGTACCCGTCACCCCAACGGCTCAGCACTCGTGGCCGCAGGCCGCCGGGGAGCGGAAGGTCGAAGCACGTGAGGCGGGCCGCCCGGACGCCGCCCGCCACGGGAGAACGGAGTGCGACCATGACCGCACAGCCTCGCCCGGGAGAACCGTCCGGCGGTTACGGCCCGCCCCCCACCGGACACAGCGCCTTGGCCGTCGGCGGCGCCACCTTCGCCGGCGTACTGCTGCTCGTCAACGGCATTCTGGCGATCTTGCAGGGCATCTCCGCGATCGCCAGGGACGACGTCTACGCCCGCGTCGGCGACTACGTCTACAAGATCAACCTAACCGGCTGGGGCTGGATCCTGCTGATCCTCGGCGTCATCGCCGCCATCACGGGCTGGGGCATCCTCTCCCGGGCCGCCTGGGCCCGCGCCGTCGGCATCGCGCTGGCGTCGCTGAGCCTGATCGCGCAGTTCCTGTTCCTGCCGTACCAGCCGCTGTGGTCCTTCATCGTCATGGCCATCGACGTGTTCGTGATCTGGGCCCTCGCCTCCCACCGGCCGGAGCCCACCCGGCGATGACACAAGGCCGCCGATGGCCGCTGGGGCGGTCAGTACAGGACCTTGTAACCCTGCCACCTGGTGGCGATCCCGGTGCGAGGACCGAAGGAGCCCTTGCCGTCGCCGTTGTGGCGTCACAGCTTGCCGGAGGTGTCGCGGGAGATGATGTCCGCCCTCCCGTCCCCGGCGATGTCGCCGGCGGCCACCACGGCGGTGTAGGAGGCACCCCAGTTGTCGGCCACCTCCGTCACCGTTCAGGTCGCCGACGCCGACGCCGACGATCCTCTTGTAACCGGACCACTTGGAGAAGAGGGGGACTCCCTCTCACTCATTAGAGGAGTCGGAGGCAGGAACCTGGACCGTGATTCTTCCCGCGTTTCTCCGCCGGGAGCTGCGCTGGCACCTGGGGTCGTACGCCGAGCCGGGGCCGGACGGGCTGGTCTTCGTGGGGCAGAAGGGCGCCCCGCTCCGCCGTAGCACCTTCGGGCGGAAGTGGCGTAAGGCACGTGAGATCGTCGGCAGGCCCGAGGGCTTCCGGTTCTACGACCTCCGCCACACCGGGCACACGCTCTCCACCCGGTCCGGCGCCACCCTCAAGGACACGATGGTCCGCGCCGAGCAGTCCTCCGAGAAGGCCGCGCTGATCTACCAGCACTCCGACGAGGAGCGCCAGGAAGAGGTCGCCGCCGGCCTCGACGCCACCGTGCGGAAGGCTCGGGCGGAGGCTGCCAAGAAGACGATCGACAAGCCTTCTGGCACGAATCTGGCACGCGGCGACTGATCGCCGGACACAACAACAAGGCCCAGGTCTCTGACCTGGGCCTTCAGCAGGGAGCGGGTGACGAGAAGCGAACTCGCGCTCTCAGCTTGGGAAGCGATGGCGCTCGGGCGGGCTTTGCCGCTCTGACCTGCGCAGATGCATTCGCTCTGGGGTGGTCGCGCGGGCCGGATCGCACCGCTATTGACCGTGGTTGTCCTGTCTTATGGGCACGCTATGGGCACGGCGCCGCGCAACGTCGGGACATCACGTAAGTGTGGAGGGCGATGGCTCGGTTCGGCTCAAGTCTGTCCTCCTCCGTGAACGTCGTCGCGAGTGCACACACCAGACCTGCTTGGGGGGTGCGGCAAGCGTGACCGGGCCAGTCAGGGACTCCGCAGAGTTCACCGACGGTGTTCCCTTTGTCCCCGAAGAGGTCCAGATTGCAGGCGCCCCCTAGGCAGCCGCTGACAGGCGGGTAAGCGCCAGAGCACGGTGACGATTCTCCAACACACCACGCAGGGGCGGTGTTCACCGTATCCGTAGGTATTCGCCAAGGGCCTGGGCCGCGTCCGCGATCACGCACAAGAACGCGGCACCATCCCGCTCGGTCCCTGCTGCTGGGGATCCCCCGGTGCCCCTGCCAAGGGTGGTTGTCAGTGCTCAGCCCTAGGGTGCCGGCGTGACGACATTTCGATCAGGCTTCACGCTCTGGCAGATGGTCCAGAAGGCACGCGAGCTCACCGAGGAGGTGCGCGTCCGGGAGCGTATCGACGCGGTGCTGGACATCATGGGTGGCCCCGGTGGGACGTACGGCAAGGGCAGATCCTTGGTGGACGCCTTGGAAGATGTAGCCCAAGAGGCCATCCTGCAGGGGGACTTCGCACTCGCTCAGCGTTTTCAGCGCTTCGCCGCCTATGCCGGTGGCAATCTGTTTCTCGAAATCCTGGAGAACTACTACGACGACGAAGCCCGGCAGCGCAGTGAGGAATACATGCGCAGGATGGCTGCCATCGGTGCTGACCGGGCCGTCGCCGCCCTGGACGTTCTGTGCCGAGACAATCCCGACGCGACCGCAGCAGACGCTCGTGACCTCTTCCGTGGCATAGCCCGCTCCGTCGACTACCTGGGCCTCGGGGACGGCGAGGGCGGCATCCGGCTGTCCACCCGGGAAGTGAGGCGACTCCAGCAGTTCGGGCACATGGAGATGGTCCTCCGCAACCTGCCCAGGCCGGCCTCCGCCGAGGCCGCACGGATGATGAACGACGTCCTGGGCGACGTCGACGCAGGCATGCTGGCACAGTTGCTCGAACTGAGGGCCAGACAGGCCAGCCTGGCGGCCCTGCGTTCCGTGGTGGAAGACGCGGACAGCTTTGAAAGCGCCCTCCACGCCTGTCTGAAGAACCAGGAATGGATCTTCGGCGGGGCCTACGTGGCCGAGCTGGCACGCCGGCAGTACACCCCGGAAACGATCCTCGACATCCCGCTCCTGCGCGGCGACGGCTCCCTGCACGTAGTGGAGCTCAAGCGGGCCAACATCAAGGACTTGGTCATCCGACGCTCCGGCCACCTCATGCTGGGTGCCGCGGCGCACCGCGCGGTCTCCCAGGCGCAGAACTACCTTCGGGCCCTGGACGAGAACCGCCCGAGCATCCTGGCCGAGCACGGGCTCGACACCCGCCGGGCCTCCGCCACGGTCGTGATCGGGCACCCGCGGTACGTGACCGGGGACGTCACCTCTCAAGAGATCGCGGAGACGCTGCGCACCTACAACACGCACCAGGCGCGTATAGAAGTGATCACATACGAGACCCTGCTGGATTCCGCATCCCGCATGCTGGCGCTGTCATCGGCACGACAGGACGCTGACCCGGACGAGGAGCCTGCCGCATGACTGACACGCCACCCGCGATCGAACCGCTCCTGGCCCGCCTGTGCGGCGGTGAGATCACCGATGAGGACTACGTCGGATACTTCATGAACGAGCACGGAGAGGAACTCGTGTTCGCCCAGCGTCCGGGCGAGAAGACCGCCCGACTCTGGCACAGCGACGCGGACTGGCAGATGTTCCTCGTGGGCGACCACTCCATTCGGCTCGACGGCCCGCTGGACGGGGTGATCACTGCCTCCGGCCTGATCATCAACCGAGAGGAGGCGACATGGCTGTCCTCCTGCCTTGCCGCCTCCCGCCACCTACGGCAGGGACACGCCTGACCGCCACCTGCGCCGAGGGCCGCACGGGCCGGGCCAGAGACGCGTCGGCAGCGTCTCCTAAGAGACCGTAGAAGCCCGCCAAGCGACTGGTCACGGCGTTATGGTTCTGAACGCGGCGCGCAGCGCACCACTCGACCGGACAGCAAAGAACCCCCGGGTCTCTGACTTGGGGGTCTCTCACGGAGCGGGTGGTGAGAACCGAACTCGCTCTTTCACAGCAGGCGGTGTGCAGCTCCGAGCGTAAGGCGCGTCGCAGGAACGACGTTGTCCGCTATGCGGAGCTGTTCGGGCTGTCTTAAAACGACAGATCCACCGCCACGGGTGCTGCTAGCGTCACGTTCGTCACATGGGCATTTATATGCCCCACCAGTAACGGACACCCAGGACGACCGTGAAAATCAAGCGCGTTCGCATCGAGAACTTCTGTTGTCTGCACAAGGTGGACGTGTCCTTCGAAGACATAACCTCCTTCATCGGACCGACCGGCGTCGGCAAGTCCACCGTGCTGCGCGCGCTCGACTGGTTCTTCAACGGCGAACGGGGCGTCTCGCTCAGCGATGACGACGTCCACTCCGGATCCACCGACGGCCGTATCACCGTGGAGGTGGAGTTCGACGGACTCACCGACCACGACCGGCAGGTTCTCGGCCGGTACGCGCCCGAGGGCGCGCGGAGCGTGAGCATCTGGCGTACGTGGCAGAACGGCGACGACAAGATCACCGGAAAAGCGCTGGCGTACGGGCCGTTCGAGGACGTACGCCGGAACGAGAAGGCGATGGACCTGCGCCGTGCCTACGACCGGCTGCGGGAGAGCGACCCCAGCCTCGGTCTGCCGGCCGCCGGAAGCAAGGACAAAGCTCTGGAGGCGATGCAGACCTGGGAGCTGTCCCACCGTGAACGCCTCACCGAGGCCGAGGTCGAGGACACCCACTTCTTCGGCTTCGCCGGGCAGAGCCGCCTCGCCCAGTTGATCGACTTCGTGTTCGTCTCCGCCGACCTGCGGGCGTACGAGGAGGCGGACGACCAGAAGACGACCGCGGTTGGCCGCATCCTCGACCACGCCGTGGATCGCTCGCAGGCGAACGAGCAGCTCGGAGAGATCGAGGAGAACGCCCACCTGGCACGTCAGGAGTTGCACACCAAGGTCTACGGTCCGGTGCTCGAAGAGGTGTCGGACGCGTTGTCCGCCGAGGTCGCCAAGTTCACCACCGGACGCAAGGTGGTCGTCACCCCGACGGTGCACGTGCCGAGGCCGGCCCGGACTACCTTCCAGGTGAGCATCCGCGATGGAGCCGCCCAGACCTCGGTCTACCGGCAGGGCCACGGCTTCCAGCGCGCGCTGATCATTGCGGCGCTTAAGTACCTGGCTGACCGCAGGAGTTCGGCTAGCGGCGTGCGCACGTTGTGCCTGGCCGTCGAGGAGCCGGAGCTCTTCCAGCACCCGCCGCAGGCCCGCACCTTCGCGAAGGTGCTACGCGAGCTGGTCGCGTCCTCGCCGCGGGAGCGCACCCAGATCATGTACGCCACCCACAACCCCGTCTTCATCGACCCGAAGGGCTACCACCAGATCCGCCGGCTGAGCCGCGACGCCAGCGCCGAGCACCCGGCCACCGAGGTGTGGCAGGCCACGGAGGAGGACCTGTGCCGGGTCCTGGACGGGCTGGTCGACAAGCAAGTAATCCGGCGCCGGACCGAGGCCACACTCGGCGGTGCGCTGGCCGAGGGATTCTTCGCCCATGCCGTGGTGCTGGTCGAGGGCGGCGGGGACGAGGGCGTAATCGCCGGCTGTGCCGAGCGGTCGGGGATCAACCTGGGCGCGGAGGGCGTAAGCATCATCCAGGTCACGGGTAAGGACAACCTCATGCTCTCCGACGCGCTGTTCGGCGCTCTGGGAGTGCCCTGCCACGTCGTCTTCGATGGTGACACCGGCACCGAGGAGCGCAAGCGGGAGTCGGTGAGCCACCTCCCCCAGCCCGAGCGCGAGGAGGCGGAGCGGAAGATCGAGGCCGAGGCCCGGCGCGACCGGACCAAGAACGCGAACCTCCTTCAGTACCTGGGCGCGACGCCCAATCCCCAGCCCGCCGACGACTCGACCGGCCGCTATACCGTCTTCGGGGAAAACCTGGAGTCCTACCTCGGCCAATACTGGCCGGCCTGGGAGGAGCGCAGGAAGGAGCTGGTGCGCACCGGCCAGGGCGTGGACAAGAAGAACTCGGCGACGTACCTGGAGACCACCCGCACCGTCGCGACGGAGCCCCCGTTCCTGCTGCACGCCTTGCTGGAGAACGTCCGATCCATGGCCGCCCGCAGGTAGTCGGCGCGGCACCCACTCGGTATGTACTCGCGTCATTTCTACGGGCCTATCTGATGGTGCTTCCTCTGGTCCACACACTGGGCCGTCGCCACTATTCCAGTCCCCCGTGATCGACAGCGACGGTTCAGCCGCTCAAGTTCGGCTGCCGATTCTGCCCTCACCCCGCCTGGTGAGAGCAAGCCGAAGAAGCACCTGGGCGTACTGCTCGGCGGACATGTTGGCGACGGCCGCGATCCTGGCCAAGGCGCGGTGTTCGGCCGGCTCCAAGTGGATCAACACGCTGTGGGACGGACCGATCCCGAGGAGGCCGGGCGTATAGGGCCGGTGCAGGTGCCCAGTGAGCAGGTCGGCGAGGAGTTCGGGGACGGGTGGGCGTGGTTTCTCGCCTCGGCGTATCCATCGGCTGACCCGTGACCGATCTGCTGCGACGCCGTGGTGGCCCCGCTCCTGGGCCAAGGCGTTGATCCGTCGGGCGGTCTCGCTGTTGTTCCAGCCTGCCTCGGCGAGGGCCAGCGCGAGCGCGTAGTTCGGGGCCCTCATCTGGTGCTCTCCGAACACCACGGTCCTGCGTGAGCCTGGAGGCCGTGTTGCGAACGCATCCGCAACGTCGCAGGTCGTAGACGGTCCGAGGGGCCTGGCGGGACTGTTGCCGTGCGCCCGGCAACGCGGGCGCGCTGGTTGTCAGAGGCGGCGGTCGTCGCCTCGGAGGAGGCTGTTTCATGGCAGAAACCGCAGTCCCCACGGTCACACCGGATCTGTCGGCCGGCGGGCCGGTCGACCTGAGCCGGGTGCACTTCGTCGGTGTCGGAGGCACCGGCATGCTGCCGGTGGCGCGGGTGTGCGCCGAGCGGGGGTTCACCGTGTCGGGCAGCGATGTCCGGGGCACGGAGGCCCTGAAGGCGCTGGCTCGTCTCAACGTGCGGGTGCGCACGGGTCACGCGGCCGAGCACGTCCCGGCTGACGCGACCGCGGTCGTTTTCACGCACGCCATCGGACCGGACAACCCGGAGATCCGTGCGGCGCGAGCGCTCGGCGTGCCGGTCGTGCACCGGTCGGCGGTCCTGAACGCGTTGATGGCCGCACAGCCCAAGAAGGTCGCCGTGATGGGGACGCACGGCAAGTCGAGCACCGCGGGCATGCTCGCCTTCGCCCTCGCGCGCCTCGGGCAGGAACCGTCGTACGCGGTCGGAGCGGACCTCGACGTGCCGGGCAGCGGCGGTCACGCCGGGCAGGGCTCCTTCTTCGTCGCGGAGGTCGACGAGTCGGACCGCTCGCACGTCGGTATGAACATGGACGTGGCCGTGATCACCAACATCGGCTACGACCATCCCGAGGTCTACGACGACGAGGAGCAGGTCGTCGGCGTCTTCGAGAGCGGCCTCGCGCTGGGTCTGCGCGAAGGCGGCACGGCTGTGGTCGGCATCGATTCGTCGGGCGGTCTGGAACTCGCCTCCCGCCTGATCGCGGCCGAGAACGGACCGGAGGTGGTGACGTTCGGCTTCTCTACGTCTGCGGACTGGCGGTTGACCGAGGTGTCCGCCAAGGGCCGGGGCAGCAGTGCGGTGCTCGTCGGACCGGGAGGGGCGGGGTACGCGCTCGACCTGCGCACCGCAGGCGGGCACCAACTGCTGAACGCCGCTGCCGCCGTCATCACGCTGCACGTGCTGGGCCAGGACTGCGGTCAGGCGGTGGAGCAGCTGCGGTACTTCGACGGTGTGGTGCGCCGCATGACGCCTGCCTTCGAGGCGGGAGGCGTCCGGGTGTACGACTCCTACGCCCATCACCCCGACGAGGTGCGCGCGGACCTCGCCGCCGCGCGTTCGGTGGCCCGGGAGCAGGGCCGGGTGATCACGGTGTTCCAGCCGTCCGGCCCCACCCGGCTGACGGTCTTCGGCCGGGAATTCGGGAAGGCCCTGGCGGGCAGTGACGAGGTGGTGGTCACTGGCAGCGCCCAGCGTTTCGCCCTGGCCGGGCTGGAGACGTTGTCCGCCCGCATCGACGCCGCAGGTGGCACGTGCCGGCACGTGGAGCCCGACCGGGCCGAGGCCGCCGTCCTCGCGGCGTCGCTGGCCCGGCCAGGTGACGTGGTGGTGTTGATGGGGCCTGGTGATATCGCCGAGGCGGGCCAGGTACTGCGGACGGCGCTCGGCGACACCGTCGGTACGGCTGTCTGACCGCTCCGGGGTCAGGGGTTCGGTTGCAGCAGCGCGTCGGCGAGCTGCTGCAGCTGGACCCCGCGACTCGCCTTGACCAGGACGACGTCCCCGGCGCGGAGGATCCTGTGGAGCAGTTCGAGGGCAGCGTCCTGGTCGGGCAGGTGCACGGCCCTTCCCTCGACCCCGCCGGCACCCTGCTGCATCCATCCGGCTTCGTCCCCTCCCACCAGGATGATGCGATCGAGCCCCAGTCCGGCCGCGTACCGGCCGATCTCCTCGTGTGCGCTGCGGGCGTCGTCGCCCAGCTCGTTCATCCGGCCGAGTACGGCGACGGAACGCTGGTCCTGACCGCGGGTCATGGCTGCCAGGGCGTCCAGGGAGTGGCGCATCGAGTGCGGGTTGGCGTTGTAGGCGTCATTGATGATCGTGACGCCGTCCGGCCTGGTGGTGGTCTCCATCCGCCAGCGGGAGCGGGGCAGGGCTTCGGACAGGCGGGCGGCGGTCTGCTCCACGTCGAGGCCGGCTTCCCGGGCGACGGCGGCGGCAGCGAGGCTGTTGTGGACTTGGACGTCGCCGACGAACTGGAGTCGTACGCCGGCTCGTCCTTCCGGGGTGACGAGGGTGTAGGAGGCGCGGCCCTGCCCGTCGATCTCGATGCGGGTGGCGCGGATGGTCGCCTCCGCTGCGAGGCCGTAGGTGACGACGCGGGCCTGGGTGCGGTTGCGCATCACGTCCACGAAGTCGTCGTCGGCATTGAGAACGGCGAGCCCGCCCGGCTGGACCGCTTCCACGATCTCCCCCTTGGCCTCCGCGATGTTCTCGCGGCCCCCGAACTCGCCGACATGAGCGGTACCGACGTTGGTGACGACGCTGATGTCCGGCGGTGCGATCCGGGTGAGGTCGCGGATGTCGCCGATGTGGCGTGCGCCCATCTCCAGCACGAGGTAGTCGGTGTGCCTGTCGGCCATGGTGATGGTCAGCGGGAGGCCGATCTCGTTGTTGAAGGACTGCGGAGTGGATACGACGTTGCCCGGCAGCACTTGAGCGATCAGGTCCTTCGTGCTGGTCTTGCCGGCCGAGCCGGTGATGGCCACCACCTTTGCCGCGGCGAGCCCGTCGTGCAGCAGGAAGTGCCCGAGTCGGCCGAACGCCCGCAGGACGTCGTCCACGACGATCGCGGAGACACCGACCGGCCGGGTGACGAGCGCGGCGGTGGCCCCCTTGTTGATGGCGGCCTCGGCGTAGGCGTGGCCGTCGGTGTGCTCTCCCTCAAGGGCGAGGAACAGTGACCCGGGGGTGGCCTCACGTGAGTCGAACACCGCGGGCTGGGTGACCTGGGCTTCGGGATCGAGGACGTCGGCAAGGCGACCACCGACGACGTTGGCGATCCTGTTCAGAGGCATAGGTTGCAACGTGTTCTCCCTGCTCAGGTGGTGGGTTGCGACGCTACCGGCTGGGCGGTAGCGGTCGGTGTAACGCCGCGATGGACGCGGCGGCGCGGAACCGAGCGAGATACCTCGGCCGCCGAAGGAGTCCCTGAAGCGACCCGTCGGCGGCGCGTGCTTCGGAGGTGCGGCTGGGTTTGCCTGCCGAAGCGCGCCAGTGCGAGTGTCCGGCTATCAGGGCCTCCACCACGCCCGCCACGGCCGAGTGATGATCTCCCGGTAGGTGTGGTGTGAGGGATTACGGCCACCGTGCTCGAACACCCAGCCCTGCGGTTCGGCGAAGTCGGTACTGGTCGGAGAGCTCTCGTCGCAGACCCCGCACTGCATCGCGTAGGTGATGGGCGCGGCGTCCGGCTTCCGGTCGGGCTGGAGGGTCCACTCCTTGTGGCACACGACCGCTCGGGGACTCACCGGTACACCTTCTTCACGCAGGCGCTGACGTACGGGTGCCGCAGCGCGGCCCGGAGGGCGTCGGCATCGGTGAGGGTGTCGTCGTAGGGCAGCTCGTACCAGCCACCGAACCAGTCGTCGATCTGTTCCAGGCTGGGCGCGACGAGCCACGTGTCGCTGGAGAGATGCCGTACCGGTAGGCCCTCCCAGGTGTCGGCCGTGCCGGTTCCGATCGCGTAGTAGAGGCGATCGTTGGGGCCGTCGTACAGCACCGGGCCGATTTCCGCACCGGTGGCCCGTAGATGTGCCAGGGCCGGCAGGCCGACGTCTGCCGGGGTACGCAGCACGTCCCAGCCATCGCCGACCCGCAGCAGTCGCAGGGCGGGCACGTCGGCGACCATGGGAGCGCGCCTCAGGGCGTCGCGTACGGACATCAGGCGCCTCCTGGGTGATGATGCGGCTTTGCGTGTCCGGAACGCGTCGGGAGCGCCGACATCCCGGTGGAGCGGATCACGATCAGGCGGGTGCCCTTCTCCGCTATCTGCCGCATCCGCTCGGGGACGAGCCGCTTCGGGCCGAGGTGGCTGAGGGCCGGGACCACGGCGCTGTAGGTGCCGGGCAGTTCAAGCGCGTCCAGCAATCCGACGAAGGCGGGGGAGCGGACGTCCATCGCCGCTTGTCGGTCTGTGAAGACACCGCACAGCGTCAGTTCGTGCTGTCGGCAGTATTCGGCGAGGCAGTCGACGAGAGCGGCGTGGCGTGACGGACCACCGGCCACGTAGCGCAGGTAGCCGAAGACCTTCGGGAAGGCGATGGGGCGTTGTTCCGTGATGACTTCGTCGTCCATGGTCACAGCGTCGGCTTCCGCGAACGGCCGCGAAATGACCTGCTGTTGCACTTCCGTTGCACTTTGCGCCCCCTGTGGTCACAGAGAGTGCTTCCATGCATGACGGAGGGAGGTCATCCGTGGTCAGTGTGCAGCAGTGGACCGGCCGGGAAGCGAGTGCCCTGCGCGCCGCGCTGCGCATGAGCACGCGCGCCTTCGCCGAGCATCTAGGTGTCGCGCTGCGTACGGTCGCCAAGTGGGAGAGCCTCGGAACGGAGACCCAGCCCCGGCCGGACACGCAGGCCATTCTGGACACCGCGCTCGCCCGTGCGGACGCCGCCGCCCAGGCCCGGTTCGAGAACTTCCTCTTTCCCGACCGCAAGAGCACACGGCCGGCGGACTACGAGACGTGGACCGAGGACATCGAGCGCGCCGTCGTCTGCATCAGCCGCCAGAACTTCCCCTTCGCCACCACCCTGTTGAACCGTTGGCTGGGACGCCTTGACCCACACCAGCTCGATCCCAAGGGCCTCTACCTCTACGGCCGTTCCCTCGTGCTGCTGGGTGATGTGCAGCGCGACCAGGGAGCGATCCTCGGCCCGCTGTCCGCCCGGCACTCCTACCTGACCGCCCGAGGAATGTTCACGGAGCTGGACATCCCGCGCCGCGTCGCCCAGATCGAGCTTTCGCTCGCGGTCGTCCAGGAGATGTCGGGCCGGCTTCAGCCCTCCGCCCGCCAGTACAAAGTCCTCGCCGATGACGAGCGTCTCAGCCTCCGCGACCGGGCCAGGGCCCGGCTCTGGGTGGGTACGGCCCTCAGCAAGGACGGCGACAACGAGTACGCGACCCGGGTCATGACGGCCGCGACCCGCACCTTCGAGGACCTGGGCGAGCCGGAGGACTGGTCGGTCGCCCACCAGAAGCTGGCCCTGGCCCACCGCGGAGCCGGTGACCTGACCCAGGCCCTGCACCACATCGACATCGCACGCACCACCGGCACGGTCGACTCCCCGATGCAGCGCGTACGGCTGGACACCGCCTACGGGCACATCCTTCTGTCCGACGCGGCGACCCGGAATGATGGGCTGTCCGTCCTCGATCAGGCGGCGCAGGTGGCCCGGCAGTACGGGCTGAGCCACCAGCTGCGCAGCATCGAGGGCATCCGGAAGGGCCAGCAGGGATGAGCCAGGGAGTGCCAGTGCCGCAGCACGAGCAGCGCCAGATCACCGACGAGCAGTTCCACGACGCGACGCTGATCTGGAACTACCACCAGATGGGCCATGAACAGCGGCCCTGCTCGGCGGCGATCGGCCTGGGAAGCCATGATCTCGGAGTGGCGACCACGGCCGCCGATCTCTACCGCGCCGGCCTGTTCCCGGTCCTGGTCTTCAGCGGCGGCAACAGCCCCACGACCCGTGCCCGCTTCCCACGCGGCGAAGCCGTCCACTACCGCGAGCACGCGCTGAACCTGGGCGTGCCGGACGAGGCGATCCTGGTCGAGCCGAAGGCCGCGAACACCGGCCAGAACATCACCTTCTCGCGGGAGCTGCTGGCCGAGGCCGGCATCGCGATCGAGTCGCTGCTGCTGATCTCCAAGCCGTACATGGAGCGGCGTTCGTACGCCACCTGCCGCAAGCTCTGGCCCGAGGTGGAAGTCGTGTGCGCCTCCGAGCCGCTGGAGCTGGACGACTACATCAAGTCCATCGGTGACGAGAAGCTGGTCGTGGACATGCTCGTAGGCGATCTGCAACGGGTGATCGAGTACCCGAAGCTCGGCTTCGCCGTCGAGCAGGAGGTACCGGGGGATGTGTATGACGCCTACGAACGCCTCCTTGGCGCCGGCTTCGACAGCCGCCTCATCAGCACCTGAACTGCTGGGTGCCGGCCCGCCGGGCGGGCGCTGCGCGATCCACCAGCCGAATCTGTTCCCCCGGCTGGCGACGCTGGCGAAGCTCTTCGCCGCGGACCGGTGGATCGTTCTCGATGACGTACAGTTCGCCCGCCGCGACTACCAGCACCGCGCCCGCCTCGCCGCCCTGGACGACCCCGCTCGGCAGCAGTGGCTCTCGCTGCCGACACATCTGCCCCGCGGGCGGCCGACGCTGATCAGCGAGGCCCGGATCGTGGCTCGGCACCGTTCCCGCCGGTCGATCGAGCTTCTTGTGCGCCAGTACTACCGCCGCAGCCGCCACTGGTCTGCCGTACGTGATGTCCTCGGAGCGGTACTGAACAGCCTCGTTACGACCGACCGGGTGGGCGGCATCGCCCAGGCATCCACGGTCGCCCTATTGACCGCCCTGGGCTGGAACGGCGAAGTACTCGTCAGCAGCGGGATACCGTGCCGCCAGGGCCGCTCCGAGCGCCTCGCCGACCTCGCGGCCGCCACCGGCAGCACCCACTACGTGTGCGGCACCGGCGGCATGCGCTACCTCGATCACGCGCCCTTCGATGCCCACGGCATCCCCTCAAGGACACCATGGTCCGCGCCGGGCAGTCCTCCGAGAAGGCCGCGCTGATCTACCAGCACTCCGACGAGGAGCGGCAGCGTGACGTTGCCGCCGGCCTGGACGACATGGTCCGGGCCGAGCGTGCGAAGCACCACACCGACAAGAGCGCGCACCACAAGGAGAAGCCCACCGGCAGCTAGCCGCCGCTTATGGTGCGGATGTGGTGCGCGGCCCGCGCAGTGGTCCAGACAACAAACAACCCCCGGGTCTCTGACCTGGGGGTTTGTCATGGAGCGGGTGACGAGAATCGAACTCGCGCTCTCAGCTTGGGAAGCGATGGCGCTTGGAGAGCCGGATAGCTTCTGACCTGGGGATATGGTCCTCGGTCTGAGGCCCGGGAGCTCAGGATCGCGCCGTTGTTGTCCGTGGCTTACCGGCCTTATGGGCACGCTATGGGCACGCCGTCGGGATGGAGGTGCAAAGCATCCCTGTTAGCGGCTGTCGAGCGGCCGAGATCTGGAAGTGGGGGTTTACCTGGAGGTTGCCGTTGCGGGAGTGAACGTGGTCGAGCCGGAACCGCTCTACGCCTTTGGGGTGAACGGAAATCGGCCAAAGCTCTCCCTGGACCGACTGCTTGAGTAGATTGTCGCGTTTGTGATCTGGTGCTGCCCCAGATGTGCCGTGAAGATTGCCCGCCGTACGGAGGAACCGGGGGGCGGGCAATGGGGTTCGGGCGGGGGACGCGTGTCCGGGAGCAGGGCGCGGAGCAGGCGGTCGACGGACCCGAGGTCCCGGTTCAGGCCAGCCCTCCCGCTGCGGAGGAAACTCACGGTCAGGTGGATCCGACCTCGTCGGAAGTGACCAGGCTGCTGTGCCAGGCCGTGTACGCGCGCCCTGACCGCGTCAGAGCGGTCAAGGAGTGGTGGCGCAAGGTCCGAGGTAAGGGCAGCAAGACGGACAAGCCGCGACGCAGTACACGTCGGCGCATCTACCTGGAGGGCAGTGACGACTGTCCGCCGCTGGGAGAGCCGATGGCACGGTGGGTGATGGACCACGTCCTGCACGGGCCACCGCGGCCTGTCCCGTCGTACGGCTTCGATCTCGTGCCGGTGGTGGCGCATAGTCTCCGCGCGAGAAGGCGGTGGTGGATGCGGTGGCTGGGCGTCCTGCTCGTAGCCGCAGCTTTGGCGTATCTCACGCCACGGGCTGCCGTTGTCTGGAGCGGTGCGGTCCTGGTCGCTCTGCTGATGCGATGGGCCGCGCTGAGGGCGGCGCGGAAGGTGAAGAAGTCACGTTTGGCGCCTTCTCCCAGGTCCGCGTACATCGTCCTGTGCGTGCCGTGGGTGCTCGCGGTTGTTCCTTACGAGCCAACCGGAAGCGAGGTGGTGGGTCTGCGGCTCGGGCTGCTACTGCTGCCTTTCGCGTTCCCGATGGCGACGGCGCTGGTGCATGCTGGTGACCGGTTGGCGGCCCGGGCGGCCCTAGCGCGAATCATGCGTGAGGGGCTGTCGTCCGACCGGTTGCCGTGGGTGGCTCCAAAAGCCGCGCGTCGCTTGTCCCAGTTGGGTGGCGAGCAGACGGGCCTGGAACTGCCGTACGACCATCCGGAACGCTTCGTCGGCGCCGGACGTGACGTGTGGGGCGCCGCCGATCTTGGCATTCCGCTCGTACCCAAGGATCCGGACGAGTCGGTCCGGCAGTTCGGGGAATGGGAGCTGCTACGGCGGATGGGCTCGGCTCTGAGAGAGCTCGGACGCGGCGCGCGTGAGATCACTGATCCGCTGCCAGGTCTGGCCGTGACAGAGGTGCAGGGACTGCCTGCCCCGCTGTGGCTACAGCGCACCCGTAAGGCGAAGCGGGAGCTGCCGAACCTGCGTGGCAGGGGACGCCGGTCGCCGTCGAGCGTGCCAGACCGGCTGTATCTGCGCGCACAGTGTGTCAGCTGGAACGGTCAGGTCGTAGTGAGCGTCTTCGTGCACGCTGCGCTGGAAGCGGGAGAACTGCGACTCACCCTCCGACCGCACGTCATGACGCCCCTGTACAACGAACTGTGGGGGACTTCCACTCCGGTCTCCAAGCGCGGGATCCGCCTGCTCGGCTGGGTTGCCACGCAAGCGCTCCTGGACGCCGCGGCGGGGCCGCTGGCTGTCTGGCGAACCGTGACCCGGCTCGGGCGGCGTCAGCAGAGTGAGAACGACCGCGAAGAGGAGAAAGACCCGGTCAGCCTGCGTGACCGGTACTCCATCGAGGAAGTAACCGACATGCACCAGAGCGATGACGCCAAACGGCACGTCGTGTTGATGCAGACATGCATTTTCCGGGCCGTCTCCGAGTACCTGGAGGAACTGGGCGTCGACACGGCACCGTACGAGCGTCAGGTCGCCGCAGTTATTACCAACATCCAGGTGTACGGCGACAACCACGCTCCCATCCAAAACGTCGCGGGCAGTGACATCCGCGACGTGGGCCAGAGCAACGGAACCCAGGGAGGCAAATGATGATCAGGGGACGCGGTCACCGAGAAGACGAGCACTCGATGCGCGGCTCGGGCATTCACATCGGAGGCAACAACAACGCTCCGAACCAGAACGTGGTGGGTCAGAACATCTCCCATGTACACCAGCCAGCTTCTGTTCAGGGAGCCGTCGACATCGACACCGTCCGTGGGCTCCTCGCCTCCTTTCGCGCCGAAGTCGACCGCAACCAAGGCAATCTGGCGCATGCGGTGGCGTTGCACGCGATGACCGACACAGTCGATGCCTCGCTGGCCGAGCCCAATCCCGAGGCACGCGTCGAAGCGCTCCGAGGAGTCGTACAGGCACTGCCCGCGCTGGTAGCGGGGACCGTGGTCGAGCAAGGGGGCGAAGCACTCGTCCACGCCATTGCCGGCTGGCTGAGCTAAAGCCCACTGACCCGTCGCGGCGAGCGCTCCGGGAAGGGACGGGCCAGGGCATCGAGGTGTGCGTGCACTGTCCCCTCGTAGTGTCAGTGGTGCTTCCAACCAGCACAACGAGCAACCCGGTGAACCTAATCCGTAGATAAGGGCGTCCCAATGGAGCAAAAGCTTGTGGGGACGCTCGAGTAGAGGGCTGCGATGCCTGCGGCGAACCGGGTCTGCTGA
>NZ_JBVHXT010000013.1:71594-179556 GCF_055569255.1 Streptomyces sp. NPDC029296 | reverse complement strand
ACGTCGCAATCCACACCGAACCCGGAAGGCCCTCACCCGTTCAAGACCTCTCAGCCGAGACCTGGCTCACCTGTCCACAACCTCCCCGGACAGAACAGCTAGCGCAGGGGGCAGTTGCCGAGCAGGGTGGCGGGGTCCGCTCCGGCCGGGCGGGCGACCGTGCGGCCGGCGGGCGGGCGGCCCGTTCCGGCGAGCCAGCGTTCCAGGGCGGTGAAGGCGGCGCGGTGGCAGGGCACCATCGGGCGGAGCCGGCCGGGGAAGGCGTCGACGAGGGAGTCGGTGTGGGTGCCGCCCTCGATGCGGTAGTAGCGCAGCAGCGCGCCGCGGCCGGCCTCGTGGACCATGCGGGCGTAGACGTCGGAGTCCTGGCTGATCGGCAGCAGGACGTCGAGGGTGCCCTGGAGGGTGATCAGGGGCTTGCCGATGCGGCCGGTGAGGGCGATGCGGCCGACCGCGCGGTGGACGGCGGCGGGCCGGCCGGCGTAGTCGTAGTCGGCGTCGCAGGCGGGGGCGCCGGAGGCGCAGTAGGGGGTGCCCGCCTCGGTGGCGCCGTCGTAGCCGGGGTCGAGTTCCTCGCGGTAGAGGCGCTGGGTGAGGTCCCAGTAGACCTGGTGGTGGTACGGCCACAGGAACTCGGAGCCGGCCGGGAACCCGGCCCGGTGCAGGGCGGCCGTGGCCTCGGCGGCCCGGGGACCGCCGGCGGCGACGTCGGGGTAGTGGCGCAGGGCGGCCGGCAGGAAGGTGAGCGGATGGGGGCCGTCGGCGCGCCAGAGGGTGCCTTCCCAGTCGACGCCGCCGTCGTACAGCTCCGGGTGGTTCTCCAGCTGCCAGCGCACCAGGTAGCCGCCGTTGGACAGGCCGGTGGCGAGGGTGCGGGCGGGGGACCGGTGGTAGCGCTGGGTGACGACGGCGCGGGCGGCGCGGGTGAGCTGGGTGAGGCGGGTGTTCCATTCGGCGACGGCGTCGCCGGGCCGGCGGCCGTCGCGGAAGAAGGCCGTGCCGGTGTTGCCCTTGTCGGTGGCGGCGTAGGCGTAGCCGCGGGCGAGGACCCAGTCGGCGACGGCCCGGTCGTTCGCGTACTGCTCGCGGTTGCCGGGGGTGCCCGCGACGACCAGGCCGCCGTTCCAGTGGTCGGGCAGCCGGATCACGAACTGGGAGTCGTGGTGCCAGCCGTGGTTGGTGTTGGTGGTGGAGGTGTCCGGGAAGTAGCCGTCGGTCTGGAGGCCGGGGACGCCGGTGGGCGTGGGCAGGTCCTTGGGGGTGAGGCCGGCGTAGTCGGCGGGGTCGGTGTGGCCGGAGGCGACGGTCCCGGCGGTGGTCAGCTCGTCCAGGCAGTCGGTCCGCTGGCGGGCGGCGCCGGGGACGTGCACCAGGGCGCCTCCGGCGCAGTGGGCGTTCGGGCTGCCGGGACGGGCGGGCGCCGCGCCGGCCGGGGTCACCGGGCCGGCCAGGAGCGCGCAGACGGCGGCGAGCGACAGGGCGCCGAGCGGCACGCGCCGGGCGCGGTGTGGTGTTCGGTGCGGAAGCATACGGCTCCTCCGGCGGGTTGGGGACGCGCTGGAGGCTAGGGGCGGTGTGGGCGCCGCGACATGTGTGGGACCGCCATGATGACGGCCCGTTCGCCGGTGCCGGCCACCATGGCGGTGGGGGGCGGACGCTGACGTGTGGTCAGGGGCAGCCGGTGTCGGCGAGGGTGAAGTAGCCCGCGGGTGATTCCTTCAGGGTGTGGGTGACGAACGTGTTGTACAGGCCCATGTTCTGGCCGGAGCCGACGGCGTGGGTGTAGCCGCCGGAGGTGGTGGCCCGTCCCGCCTGGACGTGGGCGTAGTTGCTCGCCGTCCAGCAGGCGGCGGTGCCGGGGTCGCCCGGGTCCGGGTCGCCGGGATCGGGGTCGCCCGGTTCGGTGGTGTCCAGACCGAAGAAGCGGGCGATCCAGCGGCTGGAGCAGATGGAGTCGAGGAAGTAGGGGGCGCCGGTGCCGCCGCACTGCTCGCCGCCGGTGCCGGGGTCGACCGGGGTGCCGTGGCCGATGCCGGGGACCCGGTCGACCTCGACGGCCACGGTGCCGTCAGCGGCCAGGTACTGGTCCTGCCGGGTGGCGTCCGGTCCGATGGCCGTGGTCCGGGTGGGCGTCTGGGGCAGTCCGTGCAGGGCCGTCCACTGGTCACGCAGCTCGGTGGCGTTGCGCGGTACGACGGTGGTGTCCCGGTCGCCGTACCAGATGGCCGTGCGCGGCCAGGGCCCGGTGTGGGAGGGGTGGGCGTCGCGCACCCGCTGGGCCCAGTCGGCGGGGCTCCGGTCGACGCCGGGGTTCATGCAGGTGTAGGGGCTGCTGTCCTTGGCGCAGTCGTAGGGCAGGCCGGCGACGATCGCGCCCGCGGCGAAGACGTCGGGGTAGGCGGCGAGCATGACGGCGGTCATGGCGCCGCCGGCGGACAGGCCGGTGACGTGGACGCGGCCCGGGTCGGCGCCGTAGGCGGTGACGGCGTGGCTCACCATCTGCCGGACGGACAGCGCCTCGCCCTGGCCGCGCCGGTTGTCGCCGGACTGGAACCAGTTGAAGCACTTGTTCACGTTGTTGGCGGTGCCGGTCTCGGCGAGCACCAGCAGGAAGCCGTCCTGGTCGGCGAGGCGGGGCAGTCCGGAGTTGTCGGCGTAGACCTGGGCGTTCTGGGTGCAGCCGTGCAGGGCCACCACCACGGGCGGGTGGGCCGGCAGGGTGGCGGGCCGGTACACGTACATGGTGAGGGCGCCGGGGTTGGAGCCGAAGTCGCCCACCCTGGTGAGCGTGGCGGCGGCGCCGGCCCGGGGCGCGGGGGCGGCGAGCACGGTGCCGAGGACGACGGCGAGGACGGCGAGCAGGCGGGGCAGGAAGCGGGGCAGCAGACGGGCGCGGGGGCGCGCCGCGGGGGGCCCGGGCTGCGGGGGCAGGGGCATGGCGGCTCCTTCGGTGGACACACGCCCCGGCCGGTCCCGGGCGCGGGTCGCGCCGGGAGCGGCGGGGGTGGCGGAACCCTAGGTGCGGGTGTGTCCGGGCACCATGGCGTCGCGCCCCACAGCCGGCGGGGCCGCAGTCCGCACCGGGGGGATTGCCGAGCGCGGTGCGCTCTGCTAAGGCGCCGTTTCCCGGTCTTCCTCCGGGCGCGGGGCCGGTGGGACGACCGCGACGGGGCTGGCCGCGTGCAGGAGCACGGCCTGGGTGACCGAGCCCATCATGCGGGCCGGGGCGAGCAGCCGCCGGCGGTGCCGGCCGACGACGACCAGTTCGGCGTCCTTGGAGGCGGCGACCAGGTGGCCGGCCGCGTCGCCGGGCAACGCCTCGGCGTCGGCGCGGACTTCGGGGTGCCGTTCGCGGTGCGGGGCGAGGAAGCCGTCGGCGAGGGCGAGGGTCTCGTGCGCCACGGCCGCCTCGTCGACCAGGGGCGGCACCGGCTGGCCGGGCGCGGACCAGGTCTGCACGGGCCACGGGTAGGCGGCGATCGCCTGGAGCCGGGCGCCGCGCAGGGCGGCCTCGGCGAAGGCGAAGGCGAGGATGCGGTCGTCGGGACTGTCGGCGTGCAGTCCGACGACCACCCGGGGCCCGGGTTCGGCGGGTCCCTGGCCGTGCACCTCGCGGCCGGGTGGGGGCACGACGACCACGGGGCACCGGGCGTCGCGGGCGGCGGCGAGCCCGTTGGAGCCGAGCAGCAGGCTGGCGAAGCCGCCGCGCCCCCGGGAGCCGAGCACCAACAGCTGCGCGTCGTCGCCCAGTTCGGGCAGGACGGCGCCGGGTACGCCCTCCAGCGCGACGTACTCCACGGCCGGCTGCCCGGCGTGGTCCCCGAGGCGGGTGCGCACCTCGTCGAGCACCGCGTCGTCCTCGGTGTCGGGCGGCCCGGCGACCAGGACGCCGGCCTGGCCCCAGGCGGCGTACTGCCGTACGTGCACCACGCGCAGCGGTGCCGCGCGGCGGCGGGCCGCGTCCAGGGCCCAGTCCAGGGCACGCAGGCTGTCCTCGGAACCGTCGACCGCGGCGATGACCGGCGCAGCGTTCATCCTTCTCACCTCCGGAACACGATCTTCCCCGTGCAGGGGCCAGCCTGGCTCAGGCCCGGCCCCCGGTGGGGCGCTGCCGGTCGCGTGTCCGGAAATCCGGGCGGAACACCCCCGGTTCAGGTGAGATCGAACTCGCCTTCGCGCGCGCCGGAGACGAAGGCGCCCCATTCGGCGGGGGTGAAGATCAGGGACGGGCTCTCCGGCCGGTCGCTGTTGCGCATCGCGATGAAGCCCTCGACGAAGGCGATCTGGACATCGCCCAGCCCTCGGCTGCTGGACTGCCACTCGGCCTTGCTGAGGTCCAGCTCCGGCTTGTCCCAGCCCGCGAGCGGCTTGTGCTGGGTGGTGCTCTCGGCCACGTCCGTGCTCCTCCCGGTTCGTCGTCCGCGGGTCAGCCTAGCGACCGGTCGCCACGGCGGACAGGGCACACGGGGGCGATCTTCGCGGCGGCCCGGCGGGGACGTACCCGGCCGGGCCGTCGGGAGGCGGGGGGTCTGCGCCCGCGAGCCACATGGTGACCGAGCGCCGGGAGAACGGCCTCGGCGGAGCGGAGTGCCGCAGGCGCCGCTGGGGCCGGCGCGGGGCACGCGGCCGGACATGTGGTTCGCCGGGCCCCCCACACCGCGTCGGCCTCGGTCTGGTTTTCGAAGGCGAGGGTGCGGACCGTGCGGTGGACACGGGCGGAGACGACCGCGGCGGAGCCTGCGGTGCGCACCGGCAACACGCCCGGGGCGGGCCGCCCCGTGTCCGTGGTCCGTTCGGGGCCGGGAAAATTCCGCGGGCCTCTTGCCCGGAGCCCAGGTGGCCTGAATTACTTGCCGCAGCAGTAACGACCGAATGATCGGTCGTCCGGAATATGTGGCTGGCTAGGGAGACGTCCCCATGACGGATGTGACGGATCTGCTGGACGCGGGCGAACGGCTCGGGGCCGAGGAGCTGCGGGCCCTCCAGTTGGAGCGGCTGCGTGCCTCGCTGCGGCACGCGTACGAGCACGTGCCGTTCCACCGCGAGTCCTTCGACCGGGCCGGTGTCCATCCGGAGGACTGCCGTACGCTCGCCGACCTGGCCCGTTTCCCCTTCACGACCAAGGCCGACCTGCGGGCGAACCATCCGTACGGCATGTTCGCCGTCCCCCGGGACAGGATCCGCCGCCTGCACGCCTCCAGCGGCACCACGGGCCTGCCCACGGTGGTCGGCTACACGGACGGCGACCTTTCCCTGTGGGCCGACCTGGTGGCCCGTTCGATCCGGGCGGCCGGCGGCCGGCCCGGCGACGTCGTCCACGTGGCGTACGGCTACGGACTGTTCACCGGGGGTCTGGGCGCCCACTACGGCGCCGAGCGCCTCGGCTGTACGGTCGTCCCCGCGTCCGGCGGCATGACGGCCCGGCAGGTGCGGCTGATCCTGGACCTGGAACCGTCCGTCATCATGGTGACCCCGTCCTACATGCTCACCCTGCTGGACGAGTTCGAACGGCAGGGCGTGGACCCGCGGAGCACGTCGCTGCGGGTGGGCGTCTTCGGGGCCGAGCCCTGGACCGAGCGGATGCGGCGGGAGATCGAGGAGCGGTGCGCGATCGACGCCGTCGACATCTACGGGCTGTCCGAGGTGATCGGCCCGGGCGTCGCGCAGGAGTGCGCGGAGACCAAGGACGGCCTCCACGTGTGGGAGGACCACTTCTACCCGGAGATCGTGGACCCGGTCACGGGCGAGGTGCTGCCGGAGGGCGAGCGGGGCGAGCTGGTGTTCACCTCGCTGACCAAGGAGGCCATGCCGGTCGTCCGGTACCGGACGCGGGACCTGACCCGGCTGCTGCCGGGCACGGCCCGGGTGTTCCGGCGGATGGAGCGGGTCACCGGGCGCAGCGACGACATGGTGATCCTGCGCGGGGTGAACCTCTTCCCGACCCAGATCGAGGAGATCGTGCTGCGTACGCCCGGGGTGGCGCCGCACTTCCAGCTGCGCCTGACCCGTCGGGGCCGCCTCGACGCCCTGACGGTCCGGGCCGAGGCCCGCCCGGACGCGTCGGCGCGGGTGCGGGAGGCGGCGGCCCGGGCCATCGTCGCGGCGGTCAGGGACGGCATCGGGGTGTCGGTGGACGTGGAGATCGTGGAGCCGGAGTCGCTGGAGCGGTCGGTGGGCAAGATCCGCCGGATCGTGGACCTGCGTCCGCGGGGCGAGGAGTAGGGCGGGAACGGCGGGGGCGGTCCTCCCGGACCCCGCCTCACCGCACCTCGCCCGGCACCACCGCGCCCTCGGCCTGCCCGGCCGCCACTCGGGACCTGGTCAGGTGCCGGGTCAGCGCGAGCGCGGCCAGCAGGGCCACCAGTGCCGTCACCGCCGGCCAGCCCAGCCCGTCGTACGCCCGCACTCCGAGCCAGGACCCGGCGCTGCCGCCGAGGAAGGCGCACGTCATGTAGGCGGTGTTGATCCGGGCCCGGGCGTCCGGGCGGAGGGCGAAGTTGCGGGCCTGGTTGGCGACCTGGCCGCCCTGCACGGCCACGTCGAGGAGCAGCATGCCGCCGGCCAGCGCCACCAGCCCGGCGGTGCCGCCCGTGCCGCCGAGGACCAGCACCCCCGCCGAGCCGATCGCCCCGAGCAGACACCACAGGCTCACCGCGTCCGGTCCCCGGCGGTCCGCCGCGCGCCCGGCGATGGGGGTGCAGAACATGCTCGCGGCACCCACGAGTCCGAGCACGCCCACGGTCTGGGCACCCATGCCGTAGGCCGGTCCGGTCACCAGGAGGGTGAGCGCGGTCCAGGCGGCGCTGAAGCCGGCGAAGACGGTCGCCTGGTAGAGGCAGGAGCGCCGCAGGTCGCCTTCCTCGCGCAGCAGGCGCAGCGGGGCGGATATCAGCGCGGGATACGGCTGCCGGGACGTGGGCGCGGTGTCCGGTACCACCCGGGCGAGGAACAGCGCGAGGGTGAGGATGAGGGCGGCGGCGACGAGGTAGGGGGCGCGCCAGCCCAGCCACTCGCCGAGGGTGCCGCCGAAGGTGCGGGCCAGCAGTATGCCGCCGATGAGCCCGCTGAGCAGGGTCCCGGTGACGGCACCGCGCCGTTCGGCGGGCACGAGCCCGGCGGTCATCGGGATGATGATCTGCGGGACGACCGTGGTGATGCCGGTGGCGGCGCTCGCGACGACGAGGACGGGCAGGGCCGGCGCGGCGGCGGCGGCGAGCAGCCCCGCCGCGGTCAGCGCGAGCAGGGTGACGATCAGCCGGCGGTGCGGCAGCCGGTCGCCGAGCGGGACCAGCAGGAAGATGCCGGCCGCGTAGCCGAACTGGGCCGCGGTCACGACGAGGGCCGCCTCGCCCGCCGAGACGTGCAGGTCGGCGGCGATCAGCGCGCTGATGGCCTGGGGGAAGTAGATGGTGGCGACGCTCACTCCGCAGGCGAGCGCCAGCGCGAGGATCACCCGGCGGGGCGGGGCGGACGGTGCGGGGGACGCGGACACGCGGACACCTCTCCAGGAACCGGTTTGAACGGTTCCCGCACGGTACCAGTCAAACCGGTTCACCTGTGTAGGGTGAAGGGGTGCCGACGACCATCCGCTTCCGCCAGGGTTCGGGACGCCTGTGTCTGGACTTCGCCCGGACCCTGCGCTTCAGGGGTACGGCCGAGGCCGTGGAGGAGTTGCCCGACGCCGGGGCGCTGGCGGCCTGGGTGCGGCAGTGCGGCCCCTGCCCCGCCGAGGCCGGCGACGCGACGCCCGCCCTGGTGCGCACGGCCCAGGAACTGCGCGAGGCGGTCCACCGGCTGGTCGGTGCCGCCCGTACCGGCGGGATGCCGGACGCGGACACGCGCGGCCTCGTCAACGAGGCCGCCGCCCACCCCGTGCCCGTCCCCGCGCTCACCGCCTCGGGCGGGCTGGCCTGGCACGCCGGGGACCCGGTGCGCGCCACGCTCGCCCTCGTCGCCCGGGACGCGCTGGACCTGGTCGCCTCCCCGGCCGTGGACCGGGTGCGCGACTGCGCGGGGGCCGCCTGCGGGGCGCTGTTCCTCGACACCTCGCGGCCGGGCACCCGGCGCTGGTGCTCGATGGACACCTGCGGCAACCGGGCGAAGAAGGCGGCGCTGCGCCGCCGGTCCGGCGGCTGACCAGGGTCTCGGCGGCGCACCCCGGTCAGCCGGACGCGCCCTATACTCCGACATCATGACGGACACCGCCGCCACCCCGGACCCCGATCTGGTCACCGCGCTGCGGGCGCTGTCCAACCCGATGCGGCTGCAGATGCTGCGCTGGCTGCGCGACCCCGAGCGGCACTTCCCGAGGGACGCGGCCCTCGCCGGCCCGGGCCGGGCCGGTGTGTCCGTGAGTCACATACAGGCGAAGGCGGGCCTGGCCCAGTCCACCGTGTCCGCCTATATGGCCGAACTCCAGCGCGCGGGCCTGGTCCGGGCGACCCGCGTGGGCAAGTGGACCCACTACCAGCGCGACGAGCACCACATCGCCGCCCTCGTCGCGAAGCTGGGGCAGAGCCTGTAAGGGCTTTGGACCGGCCGTCGGAGCGGTCAGTCCGCGAAGCGGTAGCGGAGTTCGCGCTTGAGGATCTTTCCGCTGGCGTTGCGCGGCAGCTCCGGGACGAACAGCACCCGCTTGGGGGCCTTGAACGGGGCGATCCTGTCCTTCACATGGGCGATCAGCTGATCCTCCGTCACCTCGGCGCGCGGGACGACGACCGCGGTGACGGCCTCGATCCACCGGTCGTCGGGCAGGCCGATCACGGCGGCCTCGGCGACGGCCTCGTGGGAGTAGAGCGCGTCCTCCACCTGGCGCGAGGCCACCAGTACGCCACCGGAGTTGATGACGTCCTTCACCCGGTCCACGATGGTCAGGTAGCCCTCCGCGTCCCGCACCGCGAGGTCGCCGGAGTGGAACCAGCCGCCGCGGAACGCCTCGGCGGTCTCCTCGGGCCGCTCCCAGTAGCCCTCGCACAACTGCGGGGAGCGGTAGACGATCTCGCCGGGGACCCCGGCGGGGACGTCGGCGCCGTCGGCGTCGACCACCCGGGCCTCGACGAACAGGACGGGACGTCCGCAGGAGTCCGGCCGCGCGTCGTGCTCGTCCGGGCCGAGGACCGTGGCCAGCGGGCCGATCTCGCTCTGGCCGAAGCAGTTGTAGAAGGCGAGCCCGGGCAGGCGCTCGCGCAGGCGGCGCAGCACCGGCACCGGCATGACCGACGCGCCATAGTAGGCCTTGCGCAGCCCGGACAGGTCACGGGTAGCGAAGTCCGGGCGGCCCGCCAGGGCGATCCAGACGGTCGGCGGGGCGAACAGACTGTCCACGCGGCCGGTCTCGACCAGGTCGAACAGGAGGTCCCCGGCGGGCGCGTCGAGGATGAGGTTCGTCGCGCCGACCGCCAGGTACGGCAGCAGGAACACGTGCGTCTGCGCCGAGTGGTACAGCGGCAGCGCGTGCGCCGGCCGGTCGCCGGCACGGAGGTCGAGGGCGGTGACGGCGCTCAGGTAGGCGTGCACCAGGGCCCGGTGGGTCATCATCGCGCCCTTGGGCAGGGCGGTCGTCCCGGAGGTGTACAGCAGCTGCGCCAGGTCCTCCGAGCCGGGTTCGGGGCCGTCGTACGGCGGGGTCCCGGACAGCCGGGCGAGCAGCGAGTCGCCGGTGTCGCGCAGCGGCAGCGTCCGCGTCCCGGCCGGCAGCCGCCCGGCGAGGCCGGGGTCGGCGAGGACGAGGGCGCTGCCGGACTGGCCGAGGAGGTAGGCCAGGTCGTCGCCGGTGAGGTGGTGGTTGACCGGCACATGGACCAGGCCGGCGCGGGCGCAGGCGAGGAAGGCGATCAGATAGGCGTCGGAGTTGTGGCCGTAGGCGGCGATCCGGTCGCCGGGGGTGGTGCCCTCGGCGAGCAGCAGCGAGGCCGCGCGGGAGACGGCGTCGTCCAGTTCCCCGTACGTCCACGCCCGGTCGCCGTACTCGACGGCGACCCGTGCCGGGGTGCGCCGGGCGCTGCGCCGCAGCATCCCGTCCACGGTGCCGCCCTGTCCCTGCGTCATGCCTCAGGATCCTCGGCATGTCACCCGGGGCGGGTCAAGTGTCCGGACGCGTGGCCCGGGGGCGGCTTGGCCACGGACTCGGCCTCGAGGAGGACGGATGCCCCTTTCCGAACCTTTTCTGATGAGTCATCAGAATTTTGGGAGGCTGCCGCGCCCCGTTGACACGCCCCCGGCCCGACAGGAAGGTTTCACGGTGCGGGGCGGGTCCGGAAAGATTCTTTCAGGCGGGAGGCCGCGGGCGATGACGGACGACCTGGCAGGCGGAGCACCGGGCGGGCCGAGCCGGCGGCGGCTGGTCGCGGGCTCCCTGGCGGCGGGCGGCGCGCTGGCCCTCGGCGCGTTCCCGGCGGGGCCGGCCGCCGCCGCGCCCGCCTCCCCCGGCCGCCGCGCCACCCTGCGGCACGGTTCCGCCGAACGCGCCGGGCTGCTCCCCGCGCACCTGCGGCGGCTCGTCGCGGACGCCGAGGCGTTCCTCGGCCCCTCCCCCCGCCGGCCCTGGTACGCGGGTGCCGTCCTGCTCGCCGGGCGCGGCACCACGGTGGCCCTGCACGAGCCGATCGGCATGGCGGTGCGCTACTCGGGCTACGACGAGAAGACCGACACGGGCGTCGAGTTGCCGCCCGGCCGGCAGCTGCCGACGACCCGGGACACGGTGTTCGACCTGGCCTCGCTCTCCAAGCTGTTCACCTCGCTCCTCGCCGTGCAGCAGATCGAGCGGGGCACCCTGCGCCTGGAGGGCACGGTCGCCTCGTACCTGCCGGACTTCGGCCGCGCGGGCAAGGCGGAGGTGACGGTCCGTCAGCTCCTGACGCACACCTCCGGTCTGCGGGCGTGGCTGCCGCTGTACACGGCGCCGACGCGCGAGGCGAAGCTCCGGCTCCTCTGGGACGAGGCCCCCGTCAGCCCGCCCGGCGCCGCCTACCTGTACTCGGACCTGAACCTGATCACGCTGGGCCTCGTCCTGGAGACGGTCACCGGCCGCCCGCTGGACGCGCTGCTGCGCGAGGAGATCACCGGCCCGCTCGGCATGGACGGCACCCGCTACCGCCCGCCCGCCTCCTGGAAGCCGCGGATCGCGGCCACCGAGGACGCCCGTACGCCCTGGTCGGGGCTGGACCGCGGGCTGGTGTGGGGCGAGGTGCACGACGAGAACGCGTACAGCCTGGGCGGTGTCGCCGGTCACGCCGGGGTGTTCTCCCGCGCCTGGGACCTCGCGGTGCTCGGCCGGACACTGCTCGACGGCGGACGCTACGGCCGGACGCGGATCCTGCGGCCGGAGTCGGTGGACCTGATGTTCACCGACTTCAACACGGCCTTCCCCGGCAACGCGCACGGCCTCGGCTTCGAGCTGTACCAGCACTGGTACATGGGGGCGACGGCCACCCCGCGCACGGCCGGCCACACCGGCTTCACCGGCACCTCGCTGGTGCTCGACCCCTCGACCGACTCGTTCCTCGTCGTGCTCGGCAACTCCGTGCACCCCGTGCGCACCTGGCGCTCCGGTTCCGCTCCCCGGGTGGCGGCCGGCGACCGGCTCGCCCGCGCGGTGCCGGTCCGCCCGGCGCGGGGCCGTTCGGCCTGGTTCGCGGGCATGGCGAACGCCACGGCCGCGACGCTCACCCTCCCGGCACTGGACACCTCCCCGGGCGCGGCCCGGCTGCGCTGCGCCCTGTGGTGGGACACCGAGCCTGGCGCCGATCAGCTGGTGCTGGAGTCCACCACGGACGGCGGCGCCACCTGGCGGCCGGTGCCCTTCACCACCGTCCGGCCCGGCGCCGGCCCCGAGGACCACCCGGCGGGCGCGGTGTCCGGCTGGTCGGGCCGGGTCTGGCACCGGGTGGCCGCCGAGCTGCCGGCCGGCCCGCGCCTGGTGCTGCGCTGGCGGTACACCACCGGCCCGCGGTACGTCGGCCGGGGCGCGTACGTGGACGCGCTGCGCGTGGAGGCGGGCGGGGCGGTGCTGTTCGAGGGGGCGCGCCCGGCGGACGCGGCGCGGCTCACGGCGGTGGGCTGGCGGGAGTCGGCCGACTGACCGGGCCGGGGCGCGGGGACGGGTCCGCTTCCAGTACCGCCATCGCCGCGTTGTGGCCCGGCACCCCGCTCACCCCGCCGCCGCGCACCGCTCCCGCCCCGCACAGCAGGACGTTCGCGTGCCGGGTCTCCACTCCCCAACGGCCCTGCCCCGGTTCGGCGCAGGGCCAGGACAGGGGCCGGTGGAAGATGTGGCCGCCGGGCAGCCGCAGGTCCCGTTCCAGGTCGAGCGGGGTCTTCGCCTCGATGCAGGGGCGGCCGTCGGCGTCGGTGGCCAGGCAGTCGGCGAGCGGCTCGGCGAGGTGGGCGTCGAGCTGGGCGAGGGTGGCGGTGAGCAGTTCCTCGCGGGTGGCGTCGTTGTCCCGGTCGAAGAGCCGGGCGGGGGTGTGCAGGCCGAACAGGGTGAGCGTGTGGTGGCCGCGTTCGGCGGGGCCGGGGCCGAGGATGGTGGGGTCGGTCAGGGAGTGGCAGTAGATCTCCGAGGGCGGGGCGGCGGGGAGCCGGCCGGCGGCGGCCTCGGCGTGGGCGGTGGCCAGTTGCCGGTAGCCCTCGGCGATGTGGAAGGTGCCGGCGAACGCCTCGCGGGGGTCGGTGCCGGGGTCGCGCAGCCGGGGCAGCCGGGTGAGCAGCATGTTCACCTTGAGCTGGGCGCCCTCGGCGGGCTCGGGCGCAGGGTCGCCGGTGAGGGCGGCCAGTTCGTGCGGGGAGGCGCCCACCAGGACGTGCCGGGCGGCGGCGGTGCCGACGCCGTCGGCCGTGCGGTAGGCGACCTCGGCGGTGTGTCCGTCGGTGTCGATCCGGACCGCCTCGTGTCCGGTGGCGATGCGCGCGCCCGCCGAGCGGGCCGCCGCGGCCAGCGCGTCGGTCAGCGCGCCCATCCCGCCGACGGGCACCCCCCAGGCGCCGGTGCCGCCGCCGATGACGTGGTAGAGGAAGCAGCGGTTCTGGACCAGGGTGGGGTCGTGGGCGTCGGCGAAGGTGCCGATGAGCGCGTCGGTGAGGACGATGCCGCGCACCAGGTCGTCGGCGAACGTCTCCTCGATGGCGACGCCGACCGGCTCCTCGAACAGGGCCCGCCAGGCGGCCTCGTCGTCGATGCGGCGGCGCAGGTCGTCGCGGGCGGGCAGCGGTTCGGTGAGGGTGGGGAAGACACGCCGGGCGACGTGGCCCGTCATGCCGTAGAAGCGCCGCCAGGCCGTGTACTCGCGCTCGCCGCCGGTCAGCCGGGCGAACGCCTCCCGGGTACGCCGCTCGCCCCCGCCGACCAGGAGTCCCGTGGGCCGGCCGGCCCTCTCCACCGGGGTGTACGAGGAGATGGTGCGCGGGCGCACGCGGAAGTCCAGCCCGAGGTCGCGCACGATCTTCCCGGGCAGCAGGCCGACCAGGTAGGAGTAGCGGGACAGGCGCGCGTCGACGCCGGTGAACGGGCGGGTGGAGACGGCGGCGCCGCCGGTGTGGTCCAGCCGTTCCAGCACCAGCACGGAGCGGCCGGCGCGGGCCAGGTAGGCGGCGGCGACCAGGCCGTTGTGGCCACCGCCGACGATCACGGCGTCGTACGCGCGGGTCGGCTCGTTCGCGGACATGGTCCTTCGTAGCACGCGCTGATCCACGGCGGCCAGAGCCGGGGGCGGCCCGGCAGCCGGGAGCGGATCACGGCCGGATCCTCCGCGGTGCCGGACGCGCGCCGGGACCGAGGCGGGCCGTGGCGCGCAGGATGTGCTTCGGCGGGAGCTGCCAGCGCACCCGCGCGGGGATCGCGCGCAGGACGGCGCCCGTGGCGCGCAGTCGCCGGGTGACGTGTGCGGGCGCGGGCGCCGGTCTGCCGTACAGCTCGTGGGCGTACGCGGGCAGGGAGGCGTACGCCAGGCCCGCCACCCACCGCCAGAGCACCTCGCGCGCCGGTACGAGCAGCGGGTGGACCGGCGGGCGGCGCAGGAAGTCGTCCACCTCGCGGGCCTCGGGGCCGGCG
Source organism: Streptomyces sp. NPDC029296 (assembly GCF_055569255.1). NCBI lineage: Bacteria > Bacillati > Actinomycetota > Actinomycetes > Kitasatosporales > Streptomycetaceae > Streptomyces > Streptomyces sp. NPDC029296. The sequence continues at coordinate 165,509 of NZ_JBVHXT010000013.1, read as the reverse complement.
GCGAGCCGCGGCCGCACCGTCTCGAAGTAGGCGGCCAGCTCGGCGCGGCTCGCCGGCACGGTGTCCGGGTCGAGCCCCACCAGCCGGGCGCCGGCCCGGTGTTCCGCCACGTACCGGTCGGCCTGGGCGTCGGTGAGCGGGAAGCCCGAGCGGCGCAGGACGTGCAGATAGGAGTCGATCTCCGCGCAGTGCACCCACAGCAGCAGCGCGGGCTCGTCGAGGCCGTAGCGTTCGCCGGTGTCCGGGTCGGCCGCCGTCAGCCGGGCGTGGATGCCGCGCACCCGCGCCCCGGCCCGTTCGGCGGCCTCGGTGGTGCCGTACGTCGTCGTGCCCACGAAGTCCGCGGTCCGCCGCAGTCGGCCCCAGGCGTCCCGCCGGAAGTCGGAGTTCTGCGTCACCCCCCGCACCGCCCGCGGATGCAGCGCCTGGAGGTACAGCGCCCGCACCCCCGCGATCCACATCATGGGATCACCGTGCGCCTGCCAGGTCACCGAGTCGGGCGTGAAGAGCCCGGGGTCCGCCGCCATGCCCGAAGGCTAACCCCGCGCCCTTCGGCATCCCCGGGCCGGGCCGGGGGGTCATCGCGCGTGGGATCCCGTGGTGGGCGCCGCCGAGGGCCGAGACGACCGCCGAGCGGTAGCCGCGTTCCGGTTCGCCGTGCAGGACGCCGGGACGCGTTCCGGGAAGGGTGAGCCCCGGGCGCGGCCGGGTTCCCGTCCGGCCCGGCCGGCGGGGTGCGTGCTCAGGCCAGCAGTTCCAGGAAGTGCGCGCATGCCTCGGCACAGGCCCGGCAGGTGGCCGCGGCCGACTCGGCGCCGGGATGCTCGTCGAAGGCACGGGCGCACTCCAGGCAGACCGAGCGGCACCAGTCCACCCGGGCCCGGATGCCCTCCTCGTCCTGCTGGTTCTCCTCGCCCAGCACCCTGCACGTGGCGTCGCACGCCTCGGCGCACATGATGCCCAGCCGGCGCACGCGCTCCTGGTGCTCGGTGCCGTCCGGGTCGACCAGGCTCGCCCGCACCGCACACGCCCGGGCGCACTCCGTGCACGCCTGGGCACAGGTGAAACGGTCCTCCAGGAACCGGTAGAGCTGCTGAGAAGTCGGCGTTGTCACACCGGGCGGGTAGCCGGGGCGGGCGGCCGCAAACCACCGCCCCCGGCGTGCGCGGGAGACGTCCGGATACACCTCCCGCGCCGCCCTCACCCTCCACCCCTCTGCCTTCAATGTCCGGATTCGTATGCCTATGGGAGGGGTATTCCTGTTCTATGAACACCGCATCGATGCAGCTGGCCGCGGCGAGCGGCCTGATGAGCCTCGTACTGTTCCTGGTGGCCGTGGCGGTCCTCGCACTGCTCGGCGGCGGCTTCTGGATGACCTCCCGCGTCCGCTACCGCGAGTCCCCGCGCCCGAGCCCGGAGGAGCAGCCCAAGATGCCGCCGGGCGGGCCGGTGCACGAGGTCCGGCAGAACCGGGAGTCCGCGGAGATACCGCGGATCGCGAAGGGCGAACGCCCGCTCACGCCGTACGACCTGACCAACATGGACAGCCGGCCGAGCGCGTCGAAGGACCGGCCGCGCTGGAGCAAGGGCTCCAGCGGCTCCTTCGGCGGGGGTGGGCTCGGCGCCCACTGAGCGAGGCCCCGCCCACCACGCCCCCCGTCGGCATCGGCCCGCGCCGGACCACCCGGCGCGGGCCGTGTCATGCATGCCCGAGCCCTGTCGAACGGCCCTCGGCGGGCCGTTCGACAGGGCTCGGAGCGAAGCGGCAGGGGTGCGGTCAGGGGTGGTCCGGCTGCTGCGCCGGAGGCACCCCGCCGCCCTCTCCCCCGCCCTTGCCGCCCTTGTCCGAGCCGTGCGGGCGGGCGCCGCCGGGCTCGCCCCGCTGGCGGGCCTTCAGCTCGCCGCTGTCCTGCGGGGTGCCGCCCCCCTTGTCACTGCGCCGCTGTTCGGGCTGCTGCGGATTGGACATGCGCCGGACTCCCTCCGGATGGTGCGGGTGCGTGCGGGCCCCGGGTTCCCAGCACCGCGCGGGTGACGCACACGGCGGCCCGGTTCACGGCGTGCCGTGCGTCAGTGCCCGGTGGAGGTGTTCCAGCGCGTCCAGGAGGACCGAGCGGTGGTACCAGCTCAGCCAGGCCGAGGTGTCGGCGGCCAGCAGGGCGAGCGCCTCGGCCTGCGCGGCGGTGGGCCGGTGGCCGGCGTCCGCCCAGTGCAGGCCGATCACGCCGGTGCAGGAACCGGCCGAGGAGAGCACCGGGACGCTGTGCAGCGCCCGGGCGCCGCCGGCCAGCAGGGCGCACCGGCAGTCCTCGGAGAGCAGCGCGTCCGCCGCGACGTCGGGGACGCTCACCTGGCGGCCCCGGGTGCGGGCCGCCGCGTCGGCGGTGCCCTCGCCCCGGCCGCGCGCCAGGTGGTCGAGGACCGGCTCCGCGCAGCCGTGGTGGGTCTCCGGCGCCAGGGCGTTCACCGCCGGGTCCACCAGCTGCACGTGTCCGGCGGGCGCGCGGGCGATGGCCAGCGCCTCGTACAGGACGGCGTCGATCATCTGCCGGCGGTAGCGGGGGTCCCGGCCGCCGCGGGCCAGCATCCGCAGCTGCGGCACGGGCAGGGGGCGGCGGCCGGGGAACCACACCTCGCCGTTCGGGGCGCGGGCCACCACCACGGCGGACACCAGGACCCGCAGCGGCACGTTGAAACGCTGCGAGGCCTCCCGCAGCGCCCGGAAGGCGGCGCCGGAGTCCGGCAGGCCGTAGCGGACCATGAGCACGCCCTGCGCCATGCCGATCACCGGGGCGGTGCGCACCCGGGCGCGCAGCGCGCGGACCTCCCGGTGCAGGTCCTCGTACGAGGGCCGGACCGGGTCGGCCAGCTGCGACCGCCAGGCGGGCGGTTCCTCCACCCGGGCGGCGGCGCGGGCCAGCTCGCGCAGCGCCTCGTCCAGGGTGGCGTAGAGCCGCACGCCGGTCAGCCGGGCCAGGTGCACCGCCTCGCGCACCCCGGGGCGGGCACGGACGATGATCAGGTCCGGCCGGCCGGTGCGGGTCCGGGTGGTCTCGCTCAGCGTGCGCAGCACGGCGGCGCCGCCGAGCTGGACGTGGGCCATGTCCAGGACGGGGCGCAGTCCGGCACGGTCGGCCTGTTCCAGATGGCCGCGCAGTTCCTCCGACCAGACCTCGGCGCCGTGCGCGTCCAGGCTGCCCGACATGCGCAGCAGCAGGGCGCCCTCGGCGGGGAGCCCCTCGACGACGGAGGACTCGATGACGAGGGGGGCCGGTGCGGCCGGCCGGCCGGAGGAAGGTTTCATCGCATCACCCAGACAGGACGTCACAGAGGTCTCGCCCGGCCTCTTCCCGGCCCCGGCATCACTTCGCACGGTAGGCCCCGGCGACCGGGCCCGCCATCCACCGCGCCGGGCGGGGGACGCGTGCCGCACGGCCGCCGGCCGAGGCCGCCGGGGCCTTGGCGTGCGGCCTCCGGGCCGCGCCGGGCGCCGTGGAAGCCGCGCGCACGGCCGCGGCCGGGGTTTCCCGGAGGCGGCCCGGGGCCGGTCAGCCGACGTACCGCCGTGCGGGTGAGTCCCGGCGGGCGCGTTCGAGCGTGGCGATCCGGTGCTCCAGGTCCGGCGGAACGGGGTCGCGCTGGCGCAGCACCCATGGCAGCCCGGCGGTGGCGTGGGCGAAGGCGCGGACGGAGGCGGCGTCCCGGGGCACGGTGCGGATCAGGTGGCCGGTGCGGCGCAGCGCCGGCAGCAGGGGGCGGCGCAGCCAGGTGAACCACAGGGTGTTGCGCAGGCCGAGGACGCGGCGGGCCGTGCTGTCGCGCAGCGTGGAGGCGTGGTGGTGGACGGTGAGTTCCCCGGCGTAGGCCAGCCACCAGCCGCGGCGCTGGAGGTCGCAGGCGAGCAGCTCCTCCTCGCCGCCGAGCCACAGGCCGGGGTGGAAGCCGCCGGCGGCCCGGAACGCCTCGGTGCGCAGCACGGTGGCGGCGGCGAGGAAGGAGCCGAGCGCGGGGCCGGGCAGCCAGTCGGGGCCGGGCAGCGGGGAGTCGCGCAGTTCGGGTACGACCGGGTCCTCGGTGCCGCCGGGCTCGACGAGGATCCGGGCGGTGACGGCGGCCAGCCGCGGCCGGGGGTCCAGCAGGTCCGCGGCCCGGCGCAGGCTGCCGGGCTCCCACCAGGTGTCGTCGTCGCAGAAGGCGACGTAGGGCGTGCGCACGCGCCGGACGGCCAGGTTGCGGCCGATGGCGCCGAGGTTGCGGCCGGGGCGCAGCAGCGTCATTTCGGGGAAGTCGCGGGCGACCGCTTCGGCGGTGCCGTCGGTGGAGGCGTTGTCGGTGACGATCACGGGCGGCCGTTCGGGCAGCCGGCGCAGCAGTCCGAGGGTGCGCAGCAGTTCCTCGCGACGGTTGTGGGTGATCACGACGACGGTCGTACGGCCGTCGGGGCCGGTCCGGGCGGTCATGGCGCGCCGCCTTCGCCGGGGGGTCCGGCCGCTTCCCGGTCGAGCAGGCGGGCGGCGTGCTCGACGTGCGGGGGCAGGGGCCGGCGGCGGGCGAGCGCGGCCGGGAACCGGGCGACGGCCTCCTTCAGGGCGCGGGGGGCGCCGGGCCGGCCGGTCGCGGCGGCCAGGGCGAGGCCGGTGCCGGCGCGCAGGGCGACGGGCCAGGGGCGGCGCAGGCAGGCGGTGAGGACGTGGTTGCGGCGGACGAGGGCGGAGCGACCGGCGCGGGTGTGGTCGCCGGGGTGGTGGCGGGCGCGCAGGGCGGGTTCGTAGGCGATGCCCCAGCCGGCGGCGGCCAGGTCGTAGGCGAGCAGGGTCTCCTCGCCGCCGAAGAAGAGCAGCGGGTGGTAGCCGCCGACGCCAAGGAAAGCCTCCTTGCGGACGACGCAGGCGCAGCCGAGGAAGCCGAGCACCGGGCGGCCGGGCAGGTCCGGTTCGGACGGCAGGGGGGAGGCGGCGAGGACGGCGTTGAGGGGGTCCTCGGCGGCCTCGTCGCCGACGAGGGTGCGGGCGGCCAGCAGGCCGAGCCGCGGGTGCCGGTCGAGGAGGTCGGCGGCGCGGGCCAGGCTGCCGGGCTCCCACCAGGAGTCGTCGTCGCTGAAGGCGACGTAGGGGGTGCGGGCGTGGCGTGCGGCCAGGTTGCGGCCGAGGGCGCCGGTGTTGCCGGCCGGGCGCAGCAGGCGGGCGATGGCCGGGTGGCCGGCGACGGCCCGGCGGGTGGTGTCGTCACGGGAGTTGTCGACGACCACGACGGGCGGCCGTTCGGGCAGCGCGGCCAGGACGTCGAGGGTGCGCAGCAGGCTGGCGGCGCGGTCGCGGGTGATGACGGCGACGGTGATCCGCGGGTCGCCGGGGGCGGTGGGCGGCCGGGGGCGGGCGGGGGCGTGCTCAGTGGGCATGTGCCACCTCCGGTCCGGTGGGCCGGCGCCGGCCGCGGGCGTCCCGCAGGAGGGTCAGGCAGGCCGCGGCGACCTCGCCGGTGCCGATGCGCAGCAGGCGGGCGTCGGGGGCGTGGCCGTGCGGGTCGCCGGGCGGGCCGGGTTTCCACAGGGCCAGGTGGTCCGGGCCCGGGGGCGGCCCCCACAGGCGGGGGGAGACGGGGCCGAACAGGGTGACGGAGCGGGTGCCGTGGGCGACCGCGAGGTGGGCCAGGCCGGTGTCGCCGCTGAGCAGCAGGGACGCCCCGGCGACGAGGGCGGACAGCCGGGCGGGCGGCAGGCCGCCGGTGAGCACGTCGGTGCCGGGCCGGCCGCTGCGTTCGGCGATCTCGCGGACCAGGGATTCCTCGCCGGGGCCGCCGGTGAGGACCACGCGGTGGCCGGCGGCGCGCAGGCACCGTACGACGGCGGCGAAGCGCTCCGGCGGCCAGCGGCGGGAGCCGGAGGCCGCGCCGGGGTGCACGACGACCGCGCCGGGGGCCGGGGAGGGGGTGGCGGGCCGGGGCAGCCGCAGGTCGCGGGGGTCGGCGGGGATGCCGTAGCCGCGCAGGAAGGCGCACCAGCGGTCGCGTTCGTTGACGTGGGCGGGCCAGGGCGGGCCGTCCGGGCAGGCGTGAGCGAGCAGCCGGCGCGGGCGCAGGGCGGCCAGGGCGTCGCGGCTCTCGGGTCCGCTGCCGTGCAGGTCCACGGCCACCTCGGGGGGCGGTCCCGGCCAGTGGCCGAGGTCGGGCACCGCCCGGCCGGGCGCCTCGGCGGGGAACACGGTGTCGACCGCCCCGGTGGCCAGGGCGAGTTCGGTGAGGCCCGGTGGCTGGGCGAGGACGACCTGGTGCCCGGGGAAGGCCCGCCGGATCCCGCGCAACGCGGGCACGCCGGCCAGCAGGTCGCCCAGTCCCAGCGCACGCAGGACCAGGACACGCGGGGTCTGCTCAGTGGTCACCGGGTGGGTCCTCCGGGGTGGGTGGGGATGTCGGGGGCGGGGCCGGGCGGCGGGGGCCGGGCCGGCTCGTACACATCCGGATAACCGGGAAGCCGGGACCGCATGCGCCGGGTGGCCCGGGAGCGGTTCGGCCGCCGCGGGGGCACGGGGCGTGCGGGGCGGCCGTGGGCCCGTGGCGGGGCCGAGGGCGGTGGTGCGGGGGTCATGTGCCCTCTCCCGTCGTGGGGGTCAGGGCCGCCCGGCGGGCGAGGACGGTGGTGGAGCGGCCGTCGAGGTAGGGCAGCAGCAGGACCTGCCCGCCCCAGCTCTCCACCAGGGGCTGTTCGGGCAGCCGGGTCCGCGCGTAGTCGCCGCCCTTGGCCCAGATGTGCGGGCGCAGCTCGCCGAGGATGCGTTCGGGGGTGTCCTCGTCGAAGACGGCGACGGCGTCCACGCACTCCAGGGCGCGCAGCACCCGTACCCGGTCGGCGGCCGGCACGAGGGGGCGGCCGTCGCCCTTGCGCCGGCGGACGGAGTCGTCGGAGTTGAGGCAGACGATCAGGCAGTCGCCGGCCCGGCGGGCGGCCTGGAGCAGGGCGACGTGCCCGGCGTGCAGCAGGTCGAAGCAGCCGCCCGCGGCGACGACGGTGCCGCCCGCGGCGCGGACCCGGGCGGCGGTGCGCACGGCGTCGGCGGTGGTGTCGCCGTCGGCCGGGGTCTCCCGCGTGTCCGCCTCCGCCCGGTCCGGGGTGGCGACCGCGCGGGCGCCGCCCTCGGCGACGTAGCGGGTGGCGGCGTGGACGGCCGCCTGGACGGCGGCCTCGGTGAGGGCGCCGTCGGCGAGCAGGCCGGCCGCGGCGGCGGCGAACCGGTCGCCGGCGCCGCAGGGGTCGCCGGTGGCGGCGGCCGGGGTCGGCACCAGCAGCGGGGTCTCGCCGTGGGAGAGCAGGGCGCCGCGCTCCCCGAGGGTCACCGCGACGGCCTGGGCCCGCCAGGCCCGGACCAGGACGCGGGCGTCCCCGGCGGCGGTGCGCAGCCCCGCCGCCTCGCCGGCCGCCGCCTCGTCGTCCCCGGCGGCCCGCCGGGCGAAGGCGCGGGCCTCCTGGGCGGAGGGGGTGGCGAGGCGGACGCCGGGCACGGGGGGCCGGCCGCGCACGTGGGGGTCCCAGACGAGGGGGGCCGCGGTGTGGGCGAGCGCGTCCCGCAGGACGTCGGCGGTGCCGCGGCCGTAGTCGGCGACGAGGACTCCCCCGGCCTCCGCGACCGCCGTCACCGCCTGCCCGGTGGCCTCGCGGGCGCGGCCCTCGCCGTCGTCCAGGCGCAGCAGCGGCCGGTCCCCGGCCAGGACGCGGGTCTTGCTGGCGAGGGTGCCGTCCAGGGGCACCTCGACCAGGCGGACCCGGCCCTTCAGCAGTTCGCGCAGGGTGTCGCTGGCGGGGTCGGTGCCGAGCGCGGTGACCAGCGTGACGGGGCGGCCGTCGGCCGCCGCGAGGCAGGCGGCGAGGGCCGCGCCGCCGGGACGGGAGTTGCGCCGGGTGCCGTGCACGACGGGCACCGGGGCGTCCGGGGCCAGCCGTTCGGCCCGGCCGCACAGGTCGTGGTCGAGCAGGGCGTCGCCGACGACGACCAGGGGGGTGCGCGGGTCGCTCATGCCTGCCCCTTCCGCGGGGCGACGGGCGTGCCGGGCGGGGTCCGGCCGACGGTACGGGCCCGGCCGACGAGCCGCCCCACGACCCCCGGTCTGCCGTCGGCGCCCGGTCTGCCGTCGGCGCCCGTGTCCGCGCGCCCGGACTCCCCGCGCTCGACCGCCCGGTCGAAGGTCTCGCAGAGCATGTGCACCGCGACCAGGTGGAGTTCCTGGACGGTGGCGGTGCACGGGGCGTCGACGCACAGGGCGTCGTCCGCGCCGAGTCGCAGCGGGTTGGGAGACCGTCCGGTCAGCGCCCACACGGTCATGCCGAGCCGGTGCGCGCGGTCGGCGGCGGACAGCAGGTTGGCGCTGGCGCCGCTGGTGGACAGCAGCAGGAGCACGTCGCCGGGGCGGCCGTGGGCGGCTGTCTGGCGGGCGAACACCTCCTGGACGCCGTAGTCGTTGGCGATCGCCGTGGTGGAGGAGGTGTCGGCGTGCAGGGCGAGGGCGGAGAACGGCGGGCGGTCCTCGCGGTAGCGGCCGACGAGTTCGGCGGTGAGGTGCTGGGCCTGGGCGGCGCTGCCGCCGTTGCCGGCGACGAGCAGCCGGGCCCCGGAGCCGAGCCGCCGGGCGAGTTCGGTGCCCCAGCGCTCCAGGAGCGGGGCGTGGTCGCGGAACGCCTCCAGGGCCTTGGCGAGGTCGTCGCAGTGCGTGGTGCCGGTGGCGGTGTTCATCGGACGACTCCCGAGAGCGAGCGGGTCGGGGACACGGCTCCGTACACCTGGGCCACGCCGTCGGCCACCCGGTCCCAGGTGTAGTGGGCGAGGACCCGGGCGCGGCCGGCGGTGCCGTACCGGGCGAGCCGGCCGGGGTCGGCGAGCAGGGCGCGCAGGGCCGCGCCGAGGTCGTGGTCGTCGTCGGCCGGGACCAGCAGGCCGGTGGTGCCGTCCACGACCGTGTCGAGCTGGCCGCCGACGGCGGTGGCGACGACGGGTGTGGCGCAGGCCATGGCCTCCAGCGGGACGATGCCGAAGGGCTCGTAGCGCGGCAGGGACAGCACCAGGTCGGCGCTGGACATCAGCCGGGGCATGCGGGCCCGGCCGACGCCGCCGAGCAGGGTGACGCGGTCCAGGACGCCGTATTCGCGGGCGATGCCGTACAGGCGGGCGGCCTCGGGGTCGGTGCGCAGCAGGTCGGCCTCTGGGCCGCCGGCGATGAGGAGTTCGGCGTCGGGGACGCCGGCCAGGGCGCGGATGGCGCGGTCGAAGCCCTTGCGGGGCACGAGCCGGCCGACGGCCAGCAGCCGCTTGCGGGCGCCGGGCGGGCGGGTGCGCGCGAGCGGGGTGAACTGTTCGGGGTCGACGCCGCAGGGCACGACGCTGATCCGGTCCTCGGGCAGGCCCATGGCCTTCAGTTCGGCCACCTCGTCGCTGCACGTGGCGATGATCCGGGCGCACTCGTGGCCGATGGCCTCCTCGACGGCGAGGCGCTGCGGGGGGCTGGTGTCGGCGGTGCCCTGGTAGCGCTTCTTGACCGTGCCCAGGGCGTGGTAGGTCTGCACGACCGGGATGTCCAGGTCGCGGGTGCCGGCCAGGGCGGCCAGGCCGGACATCCAGAAGTGCGCGTGCACCACCTGGGGCGGCCGCTGCGCCCACTGCCGGGCCAGGAAGTTCCCGAACTCGCTCATGTGGGGCAGGAGTTCGTCCTTGGGGACGGGTGCGGGCGGCCCGGCGGGCACGTGCACCACCTGGACGCCGTCGATGAGGGTCACCCGGTCCGGCAGGCCCGCCGAGTCCCGCCGGGTGTACACCGTGACCCGGTATCCCTTCCTGGCGAGCTGCCGGGCGACCTGCGCCACGTACACGTTCTGGCCGCCCGCGTCCGGTCCGCCGAGCGCGGCCAGGGGGCTGGCGTGCTCGGAGACCATGGCGACGCGCCCGGCCGAGTGCGGAATGCGGCTCATCGGGTGACCTCCTTGATCAGGCGCTCCCAGTCGTCCAGGAAGCGCCGCTCTCCGTAGCGGGCGCGGGCGGCGGTCCGGGCCGCCGCGCCGGTCGCGCGGGCGCGCTCGGGGTCGGCGAGGAAGACCCGTACGGCGTCCTCCAGCACGTCGAGCCGGTTCGAGACCACCCCGGCGCCCTCGGGTACGGCCTCGCGGACCTCGGTGGTGTCGAGGGCGACCACGGGCATGCCGAGGAACATGGCCTCCAGCAGGGACAGGCCGAGCGAGGTCCAGCGCACGGGGTGCAGGTACAGGCGGCACCGGGCCATCTCCCGGTGCAGCTCGTGCTGCGGCAGGTCCCGGGTGCGGCAGCGTCCGGGCGGCAGGCCGAGGTGGCCGGCGAGTCCGGCGGTGCGCATGCCGAAGACGTCCAGGGGGGCCGAGCGGGCGAACCGGGGCAGCAGGTCGGTGCCGGTGGTGCGGCCCCTGCGGACGGGCTCGTTGACGACGACGGCCGCGCGCCGCTCGGTGCCGGTCCACAGCGGGCCGGGGTCGACGATGCCGTGTTCCACGACCTCGGTGGGGGCCCGGCCGCTGTCCCACATCAGCCGGTTGAAGTGGGTGACGTGCACGAGGGGGATCGCCGACTGCCCGGCGAGCGGGTGGAGCTGGCGTTCGGGTGAGGCGTCGGGGCTGTTGTGCTCGACGTAGACGGCGGGGACGTCCGGGCCGGGCCGGCGGCCGGTCCAGCGCCGGGCGAGGCCGGGCTCGTGCGGGCGTTGCAGCACCATCAGGTCGATGTCGGCGTCCCGCAGCGCGGTGGGGGTGACTTCCCGGACGGACGGGGGCCAGTCCCAGGTCACCGCCCGGCCGAGGCCGTCGGGTCCGCGGTCCTCGGTGACCGGGACCAGGTAGGTGTGCGGGCCCTGCACGAAGGTGGTGAGCCAGGATCCGTGCACATGCCAGACGAGGATGTTCATGAGGGCCGCTCCTGGGTGAGTTTGTGCACCGCGCGCACCACGTCCTGGCCGGTGACCTCGTCCAGGCAGGGGTGGCCGGGCACCGGGCAGGTCAGGGCCCGGGTGTCCGCGCACGGCGCCGACTGGTCGCCGAGCAGGATGACGGGGACGCCGTAGGGCGCCCAGCGTTCGGCCGGCACGACGGGCGCGAACAGGGAGACGACCGGGGTGCCGACGGCGGCGGCGAGGTGGGCGGGTCCGGTGTTGGCGCTGATCACGACGTCGGCCATGCGCAGCACCCCGGCCAGGGTGCGCGGGGAGGTCCGGCCGCCCAGGTCCACGCCCGCGTCGCCGCTGACCCGCCGGGTGAGGTCCCGCTCGCCGGGGCCGCCGGTGACGACGACCCGGTGCCCGGCGTCGGCGAGCAGGGTGACCGCCTCGGCGCAGCGGTGCGGGCTCCAGGCGCGGGCGGGGGCGCTGGCGCCGGGGTGCAGGACGACGTAGGGGCCGTTGCCGGTCAGGCCGCCGGTGTCCGGGGGCGGCAGGACGCGCAGCCGCCCGTCGTCGCCCGGGGGCGGGGTGAAGCCCATGGCGGCGGCGGTGTCGAGGGCGGCCTCGGCCTCGTGCCGGCCGGGCCGCCGGCGGTGGCGCACGTCGAGGAGCCGGCCGGGGTGGTCGGTGCTGTCGGCGCCGATCCGGCCGATGCCGGCGAGGCGCAGCAGCAGGGCGGTGGGCAGCGGGCTCTGGTGGAAGGAGGTGAGGACGAGCGCGCTGTCGTGGGTGCCGGCGCGCAGCCGTCCGAGGAGGGCGTCGATGCCGGCCGGGCGGACCGGGGGCGGGTCGAAGCCCTCCCAGGGCGCCTCCCAGACCAGGACGTCGTCCACGCCGGGCAGCAGCCGGGCGGCGTCCGCGCCGCGCGGGCCGCACAGCAGGGTGACACGGGTGCTGTGGGCGGCGACGGCACGGACGGCGGGCCCGGCGAGGAGCACGTCACCGAAGCTGTCGAGGCGGACGACGAGGGACCTCATGCCGGTGCCCTCCCCGCGGCGACGCCGAGGGCGCCGCGTACGGCGGTGAGCACGTCGGGGGCGCTGTGCCCGGCGAACCGCCGCTTCTCCCCGGCTGCGGTGGCCGCGTTGGGCACGAGCACGCCCCGGGCGCCGGCGGCGCGGGCGGCCAGCACGTCGGCGGCGATGTCGCCGACGACCAGGCAGGCGGCGGGCGGGACGCCCAGCCGGACGGCGGCGGCGCGGACCAGGCCGGGCCGGGGCTTGCGGCAGGGGCAGCCGTCCTCGGGGGTGTGCGGACAGAACAGCCACAGGTCCAGCCCGCCCAGCAGCGCGTCGGCGCGTTCGTTGACCCGCCGGACCTGCCCGGTGGTGAGCAGGCCGCGGCCGATGCCGGACTGGTTGCTGACCACGCCGGTGGCCAGGCCGTGGGACCGGGCGAGCGCGACGGCCTCCCGGGCACCGGGCAGCGGCCGGACCCGCTCCGGGTCGCCGTTGTACGGCACGTCCGCGACGAGGGTGCCGTCGCGGTCGAACAGGATCGCGGACACGGTCGTCATCCGGCGCCTCCCAGCGGGCGGGCGTTGCGGTGCCGGACGACGCCGCGCACCCAGTGCCGCACGGCGAGCGGGGGGATGAGCACGCTGGTGCCGAGCATCCCGGCGATCTCCCGGGCGTCGCGCGGGCCGGGCAGGATGCGGGCGAGGGCGAACTCGGCCGTGCCGAGGGTCCACAGCGCCGCGCAGGCGGTCGCGGTGCGGCGCCGCCCGGCCAGCGCGTACGCGGCGGCGGCGAGAGCCGCGCCGGTGACCACCAGGTGGCGGGGCAGCCGGCCGCGGGGCGCCTGGGCGCGGTCCCACCAGTCGCGGCCGTGCAGCCGGTTCATCAGGGCGTCGTCGGCGTTGCCGCGCTGGGCGGGCAGCGAGGCCCACCAGTGGGCGGGGCGGACCGGGTGCCGGGTGACGCGGGTGCCCCGGGCGAGGCCCCAGCCGGCCCGCTCGACGCGCAGGGCGAGGTCGGCGTCCTCGCGGAAGGCGCGCGGGAAGCGTTCGTCGAAGCCGCCGGTCCGCTTGAGGGCCTCGGTGCGGTAGGCCATGTCGGCGGTGGCCCAGGCGGCGTTCTCCAGGCCCTTGGTGGTGCGCTCCCAGTCGGTGGGCCGGCGGTCCGGGGGCAGCGGGACGTGCAGCCGTCCCTGGACGCCGCCGATGTCGGGGCCGGCCGCGCGCAGGTCCTCGGCGAGGTGCCGGGACCAGTCCGGCAGCACCTGGACGTCGTCGTCCAGGAAGACCGTCCAGGGGGTGCGGACGGTGCGCCAGCCGGCGTTGCGGGCGGCGGCCGGGCCCTTGCCGCCGGTGCGCAGGGTGCGTACCCGGTCCAGGAGCTGTCCGGCGGTCCCGACCGGCAGGTCGCCCTCGGGCGCCGGCCGGTCGTCGACGACGACCACCTCGTGCGGGCTGTGCTCGACGGTGCCCTGGGCGAGCGTGCGCAGGCACTCGGCGAGGCAGGGCCGGCCGATCGTGGGGACGACGACGGTGTAGGCGGGCGCGTCGCTCATGCGAACGCCTTTCCCCGGCGGATCGCGAACGGGCCGAGGACCAGCAGGTCCACGGGGGCCGAGCCGAAGCACTCCAGGGCGTCCCGGGGGTCGTCCACCATGGGCCGGCCGGCGGTGTTGAGGCTGGTGTTGACCACCACCGGCAGTCCGGTGCGCCGTTCGAAGCCGTCGATCATCCGGGCCACCAGGGGTTCCCGGGCGCGGTCGACGGTCTGGATGCGGGCGGTGCCGTCGACGTGCACCACGGCCGGGATGCGGGCCTTCCAGTCGGCGGCCACGTCGTGCACGAACAGCATGTGCGGGCTGGGCAGCGGCCCGTCGAAGATCTCGGCGGCGCGTTCGGCGAGCACCATCGGCGCGACGGGCCGGAACTCCTCGCGTCCCTTGACCGCGTTGAGCCGCTCCAGGTTCTCCGGCCTGCCGGGGTGGGCGAGCAGGGAGCGGTGTCCGAGGGCGCGCGGCCCGTACTCGCTGCGCCCCTGGAACCAGGCCACGATCCCGTCGGCGGCCAGTGCCTCGGCGGCGGTCTCGGCGATGTCGGCGGGCTCCTCGTACGGTACGGCGGCCCGTTCGAGCCAGGCCCGCAGTTCGGCGTCGCTCCAGCCGCGGCCCAGGGCGGCCGTCTCCATCGGCTCCAGGGTGTCCTTCTGCCCGGCGATGTGCGCGGCGGCGCCGAGCGCGGTGCCGGCGTCGCCCGCGGCGGGCTGCACCCATACGTGGGTGAAGCCGCTCTCGCGCCACAGCCGGGTGTTGGCGACGCAGTTCAGGGCGACGCCGCCGGCCAGGGTGAGGGCGTCCTCGCCGGTGCGTTCGCGCAGGTGGCGGGCGAGCGCCAGCGTGACCTCCTCCAGGCAGAGCTGGGCGCTGGCGGCGAGGTCGGCGTGGTCCTGGTGCCAGGCGCCGCCGGCCGGGCGGGGCGGGACGAGGCCGGCCCAGGGCACCGGGCGGGCGAGGAAGCCGCCCTGGTCGTCGGCGCGGACGTACTCGCGCAGCCGGGCGGCGAAGCGGGGGGCGCCGTAGGAGGCGAGCGCCATGACCTTGAACTCGTCGCTGCTGCGCAGGAATCCGAGGTGCTGGGTGAGGTCCTCGTAGAACAGGCCGAGGGAGTGGGGCAGTTGCTGGGTGGCGAGGACGGTCAGCTCGCGGTTGGTGTACCGGCCGGCCAGGTGGGAGCCGCACTCGCCGCGGCCGTCCAGGACGAGCACGGCGCAGTCGGGGTACGGGGAGACGGGCCCGGCGGAGGCGGCGTGCGCCACGTGGTGCGGGACGAACCGCACCTTGGCCGGGTCGAGTCCGGGCAGCGCCTCGGCGAGGAAGCCGGGGGCCTGCCGGGCGTACTCCTGGCGCAGGTGGTCCCAGGGGTCGTGCAGGCCCATCTCCTCGGCGGGGCGGGCGAGGACGGGGTCGTAGGAGTAGGCGACGGCGTCCAGATCGGAGGGGGTGAGGCCGGCCTGCTCCAGGCACCAGCGGGCCGAGCGCTCGGGCAGCTCCCAGGCGGAGAAGGGGAGGGGCCGCTTGCCGTGCTTGCGGCGGGAGAACCGCTCCTCCTCCGCCGCCGCCACGACGTGGCCGTCGGTGATCAGGGCGGCGGCGGGGTCGTGGAAGAGTGCGTTGATTCCGAGGACGTGCATGCGCTGTCTCCAGGGCCGGGGGGCGGGGGTCAGGACTGCGGGGCCGGGTCCTGCCCGCGCGGCACCGGTTGCGGGGGCAGGGCGGCGAAGTAGGCGATGGTCTGCTTCAATCCCTCCTCCCAGGGGACCTGCGGCGACCAGCCGAGCAGTTCGCGCGCGAGGGTGGTGTCGGGGCGGCGCCGGCCGGGATCGTCCACGGGCCGGTCGACGAACGCGATCGGGGAGCGGGAGCCGGTGAGGGCGACCACCCGGCGGGCCAGGTCGGCGACGGTGATCTCGTCGCTGCCGCCGATGTTCACCGGCCGCAGGGACCTGCTCGCGGCGACCCGCAGGATGCCGTCCACGGTGTCGTCGACGTAAGCCAGCGAGCGGGTCTGGCTGCCGTCGCCGGTCACGGTGAGCGGTTCGCCGGCCAGGGCCTGGCAGATGAAGGTGGGCACGGCCCGCCCGTCGTGGGCGCGCATCCGCGGCCCGTAGGTGTTGAACAGCCGCACGATGCCCGCGTCGGTGCCCCGGGTGCCGGCGTGCGCGGTGACCAGTGCCTCGCCGAACCGTTTGGCCTCGTCGTACACGCTGCGCGGCCCGACCGGGTTGACGTTGCCCCAGTAGCCCTCGTGCTGCGGGTGGACCTGGGGGTCGCCGTACACCTCGGAGGTGGAGGCGAGCAGGAAACGGGCGCCGTCGCGTTCGGCGATCGTCAGCGCGTTGCGGGTGCCGGTGCTGCCGGCCTCCAGGGTCTCGAGCGGCAGGCGCAGGTAGTCGGCGGGCGAGGCGGGACAGGCGAAGTGCAGGACCAGGTCGTAGGGGCCCTGGAGGCGGGCGGCGCAGTCGGCCGCACAGACGTCGCAGCGCACGTACCGGAAGCCGGGCCGGGCCTCGAGGTGGGCGATGTTCTCGCGCCGTCCGCAGACCAGGTTGTCGGCGCAGTCGACTTCGACGCCTGAATCCAGCAGCCGCTCGCACAGGTGGGAGCCGAGGAAGCCGGCGCCGCCGGTCACGAGGGCGCGCCGCCAGGAGAAGGGTGTGTCACCAGTCATGGGAGCTACTCCTTCGTCGTCCTTCGTCCACGTCGTCCGCGCCCTCGAGCGGCGCTGTGGAACGCGCCGCCGCGTGCTGGGGGGGAGGTGAGCGGGGATTTCGGCGTGCGCCGGGTCACCGGCTCGGCGTCACCGGCCCGTCGGGGAGGCGTCACCGGCCCGTCGGGGAGGAAGAGGACAGGGCCCGGGTCCCGGAAGACGTCCGGGACCGCCCTGGTCGGCCGCCGCTTGCTGGACGGCACTGGCAGCTGGGTTCCCCCGCCAGTTGGGTTCACACGTTGGATTCTTATTCTCCGGAATCACGGGTACTCGCGCGACTCAGGCGGCTCGGTCACCCCGCTGGAGACCCCCATGCACGACGATGTCCCCACAGCCGTGCTGCGCACCCTGCGCAGGCCCGGCGGCCCTCGGGGCAGACTGCTGCTCACCGGCTGGTTCAGCTTCCGCGACGGGGAGGCGACGGCCGGGGACGTGCTCGCCCAGCGGCACATGTCGGCGGCGCTGACCGGGGCCGGAATCCCGCACGACACGGCGTGGAGCCCGGGGTTCCGCCCCGGAGCGCTGTCCCTGGAGGCGGCCGACCCCCATGCCTACGGCACGCTGCTGTTCGTGTGCGGTCCGGTGTACGGTCCGCAAGTCGCCGCCCTGCATGACAGGTTCGGTTCCTGCACACGACTGGCGGCCGGGGTCTCGGTGGTCGACCCGGCGCATCCCGCGGCCACCGGTTTCCACGCGATCGTCGCCCGGGACGGCACCTCGGCGCCGGCCCGCCGGGACCTCGCGGCCGACGCCCCGCTGGGCCCGCGGCCGCCGGTGGTGGGGGTGGTGCTCTCCGCGGGACAGGGCGAGTACGGGGCGCGCCGGCGGCACGCGGCGGTGAACGAGGCGATCACCGGCTGGCTGGCCGGCAAGGACTGCGCGCGGGTGCCGGCCGAGACCCGGCTCGCCGTGGACGACTGGCGGCTGTGCGCCACCGCCGAGCAGTTCTGCGCGCTCGTCGCCCGCTGCGACCTGGTCGTCACCACCCGGCTGCACGGTCTGGTGCTGGCGCTGCGCACCGGCACCCCGGCGCTCGTGGTCGATCCGGTGGCGGGCGGCGCCAAGGTCACCGCGCAGGCGTGCGCGATGGGCTGGCCGGCGCTGGTCGCGGCGGACGCGCCGACCCCCGGAGTGCTGGACCACTGGTGGGACTGGGCGCTGTCCGGAGCGGGCCGGACGGCCGCCGCCCGCCACTCGACGCGCCGACGGCCGTGGCGGGCCGTGTGACGCGCGGTGGCCGGGGCACCCGGCACGGCGACGGCCGGCCCTCCCGGGCCGCCGCGTCGCACGCAGGAGGTAACGACCATGGGGCACGGCGGAAACGTCATCCAGGAGCTGACCACCGACCACCGTGAGGTCGAGGAGATCTTCGGCCGCTTCGAGGCGCTGCCGCCCGGCTCGCCGCAGCGCAAGGAACTCTGCGACCAGGCCACCATCGAGCTGGTCCGGCACTCGGTCGCCGAGGAGGCCTACCTCTATCCGGCGGTGCGCGAGCACGTGGCGGGCGGTGACGCGCTGGCCGACAAGGAGCTGGAGGACCACGCCGAGGCCGAGCGGATCATGAAGGACCTGGAGGGCTGCCAGGCGGACGATCCGCGCCTCGACACGCTGATGGCGCGGTTGATGAGCGAGATCCGGTCACACGTGACCGACGAGGAACAGAACCTGTTCCCGCGACTGGAGCAGGCCTGTCCCCCCGACGCGCTGATGGAACTGGGCGACAAGGTCCGCCGGGCCAAGCGGACGGCGCCGACCCGCCCGCACCCGTCGGCACCGGACACTCCCCCGGCCAACAAGCTGCTGGCCCCGGGTGCCGGCCTGGTCGACCGGCTGCGGGACGCGCTGTCGGGACGGGGCAAGGAGAGCTGACGGGCGCCTTCGGGTTTCCCCGGCAGAGCGGAGGGCCGGGCCGGCGGGCCCGGCCCTCCGCGGCGTTCACGGCCAAGGGGTGGCCCGGGCGCGGGTGCGGCGGCGGGGACGGGGCCGGGACGCCCGGCACAGCAGCCGGAACGCCTGGACGAGGGTGAGCGGCCACAGCAGCGCGAAGCACCACAGCAGCGCGGGGTCCGAGGTGCGGATGCCCATGACGGCGACGAACACCGACGCGACCGCCAGCAGCCCCACCGCCACCGGCAGCGACGTCCCGTGCCCCGCCTCGCCCATACGACGCGCGAACCGCCGGTCCTGCCGCAGGCCCGCCTCGATCCGCAGCAGCGTGATCCGCTCGCGCGGTGTCAGCCGTATCCCCTCGTGCATGTCCCACTTCTCCCAGTCGTCCACGGCAACGGCACCTCCTCCGCCGGTCGGCGGCTCCGGGCCCCGCGCTACCGGGTTCCCCGCCGAGGCCCGCCCGATGCGGGACCGGCCGGGGAACGGCGAGCACGGGGCGGGCGGACGCACGGGGCGTGGGAACGGGACGGGGCTGCGTCCCGGAGCGGCGGCCCGCGCCCGGTCGCACCCGGCGGGAGCACCGCCGGGGACGGCCCCGCCGTACGCGACCGGCAGGGCCGGGGAGGGGCACACCGGGGGCAGGCGGCGCGGTCGGGCCCTGCGCCGTCGTTCGGGCGCGGGCCTCCGGGGGGGCCGACGTGTCCTCCGCGCGGCTCAGCCGAGCGCCTTCACCGCCTGGTAGTAGGTCCATGCCGTGCTGTCGCACGCGGTCTTCGTGGCGCCGGAGTAGTTGACGCAGACGCGCTTGAGATCCTCGTAGAGGGCGCTGTCGAGCCGCGACTTGTTGGCGCTGAAGGTGCCGGCGGCCTTGTAGTTGCGGTAGCCGAAGTCATGGCGGGCGCAGGACGTGGCGAAGGGGAAGCCGAACGGGTTGTCCGGCGAGGAGGAACAGTAGTCGGTCGACCAGTCGAACCCGTACGCGGACCACGCGGCCTGGTTGGCCCGGGCGGCCACCCAGAGGTTGTAGCTCGACGCGCTGGTCTGGGTCCAGCTCGCGAGGACCTGGGACTTGTCGGCGGGAGCGGCGTCGGCGGCGGTGGCACCGCCGATGGTGGTGATCACGGCGAGAGCCGAGGCGGACAGGCCGACGGACAGTCTTCGGTGCATCCCACACCTCCATGAGACTGCGACCCACCCTGGACCGCAGGTACATGACAAAGAAGTTGACGCCTGAACACTACGGGGACGCAACGGAGTTGACCTGAACCGTTGAATCTTGGCTGAATTCGCATGGTCGGCCGACACCGGCCGCCTCACCACGCCGTACGCGAGAAAGCACGCGGCGCGCACCTTCAGTGAGCGGGCCGCCACGTGCCGTGAAGCCGTACGGTCGCACGTGACCTGCACCACCGCAAGGTCGATACTTCCAACAGGCAGGACAGGCGACTGGCCTCGCCACCGCACGACCACAGAAGCTCGCGAGGAGACACCCATGAGGATGCTCATCAACGTACCGGAAACGGTCGTGGCGGACGCGCTGCGGGGCCTGGCCGCCGCGCACCCCGATCTGAACGTGGACGTGGAGAAGCGGGTCATCGTCCGCCGGGACGCTCCCGTGGCCGGGCAGGTCGCCCTGGTGTCGGGCGGCGGCTCCGGGCACGAGCCGCTGCACGGCGGCTTCGTCGGCCCGGGAATGCTCTCCGCCGCCTGCCCCGGAGAGGTCTTCACGTCGCCGGTGCCGGACCAGATGGCACGCGCCGCCGCGGCCGTGGACAGTGGCGCGGGCGTCCTGTTCATCGTGAAGAACTACACCGGTGACGTGCTGAACTTCGACATGGCGGCCGAACTGGCCGAGGACGAGGGCATCCAGGTCGCCAAGGTGCTCGTCGACGACGACGTGGCGGTCACCGACAGCCTCTACACGGCCGGCCGGCGGGGTACGGGCGCGACGCTGTTCGTGGAGAAGATAGCGGGCGCCGCCGCGGCCGAGGGGCAGCCGCTGGAGCGCGTGGAGTCCATCGGCCGCCGGGTCAACGACAACTCCCGCAGCTTCGGCGTGGCCCTCAGCGCCTGCACGACCCCGGCGAAGGGCAGCCCCACCTTCGATCTGCCGGACGGCGAGCTGGAGTTGGGCATCGGCATCCACGGCGAGCCGGGCCGGGAGCGGCGGCCGATGATGACCTCCGGGGAGATCGCCGACTTCGCGGTCGACGCCGTCCTGACGGACCTGCCGCCGCGCGGGCCCGTCCTGGTGCTGGTCAACGGCATGGGCGCGACCCCACTGCTGGAACTGTACGGATTCAACGCCGAGGTGCAGCGGGTGCTGCGCGAGCGCGGGGTCGCCGTGGCCCGCACCCTCGTCGGCAACTACGTCACCTCCCTGGACATGGCGGGCGCCTCGGTGACGCTGTGTCAGGTGGACGAGGAACTGCTGCGGTTGTGGGACGCACCGGTGAAGACCCCGGCCCTGCGCTGGGGCATGTGAGAGCGTGGTGCGCCCGCACCAATGCCCCGGCCGCACGGCCAACGGCCCTGCCACCCAAGGAGTTACAGTGCTCGACGCCGATTTCTTCCGCCGTTGGATGACGACGGTGGCCGCGTCCGTCGGCCGGGAGGCCGAGCGGCTCACCGCCCTCGACTCGGCCATCGGGGACGCCGACCACGGCAGCAATCTGCAACGCGGGTTCGCGGCCGTGGCGACGGCCCTGGAGAAGGAGACACCGGACACCCCGGGCGGCGTCCTGATACTCGCCGGAGGGCAGTTGATCTCGACGGTCGGGGGTGCGTCCGGTCCGCTGTACGGCACCCTGCTGCGCCGGACCGGCAAGGCGCTCGGCGATGCCGCCGAGGTCGGCGAGGCCCAGCTGGCGCAGGCGCTGCGCGCCGGCGTGGAGGGGGTGAGGGCGCTCGGCGGGGCGGCACCCGGCGACAAGACCATGATCGACGCCCTGGTGCCTGCCGTGGACGCGCTCGGGACGGGCTTCGCCGCCGCGCGGGCCGCCGCGGAGGAGGGCGCGGCGGCCACCATACCGTTGCGGGCCCGCAAGGGCCGGGCGAGTTACCTGGGCGAGCGCAGCGTCGGCCACCAGGACCCGGGGGCGACCTCGTCGGCGCTGCTGATCGCCGCGCTGGCCGAGACGGCGGAGGCGGACGGTGAGTGAGGGCAATCCGGTCGGGATCGTGCTGGTGTCGCACAGCGCCCAGGTGGCCGCGTCCGTCGCCGAGCTGGCGAAGGGCCTGGCGGGCGGGGCGTCCGGGGTGCCGGTGGCGGCGGCGGGCGGCACCGAGGGCGGCGGGCTCGGCACCAGCGCCGGGCTGATCTCCGCCGCGGCGGCCTCGGTGGACCGGGGGGCCGGTGTGGCGGTGCTGACCGACCTGGGCAGCGCGGTGCTCACGGTGAAGGCGCTGCTCGCCGAGGGGGACGAACTGCCGGACGGCACCCGCCTGGTGGACGCGCCGTTCGTCGAGGGCGCGGTGGCCGCGGTGGTCACCGCCGCCGCGGGCGCCGACCTGGACGCGGTGGAGGCCGCGGCGGAGGAGGCGTACGACTACCGCAAGGTGTGACCGCCACCGGGAGAGGTGACGGAACCGTGAGGGACCGGCAACCGGACGATGGTGACGGCCGTCGCAAGGACTGCCGAGAGCCGGCACGTGTGACGAGGACCGGCACGTGTGACGAGGACCGGCGGGTGTGACGAGGACCGGCGGGTGTGACGAGGACTGGCGGGTGTGACGAGGACCGGAGCGCGTGACGGCGGCCGGCGGGTGTGACCGGGGCCGGCCCGGCAGGGAGGGCGGCGGCTTCCGTCCGGGCCCGTCAGCGGCGGGCCAGGAAGCGTCTGGCCAGCCGCTCCCCCTCCGCCACCGCCGCCGCGCGGTCCTCCGCGGCGCCGATCCGGGAGTCCCGGAAGACGATGTAGGTCACCCCGGAGGACACCCCGCCGGAGCGCGGGTCGGGCCGGATGCCGAGGGCGCGCGCGGTGGCGTAGGAGGCCTCGCCGATGAGGTCGCGCGGCCCGGTGTCGCCGACGACGGCGTAGCGCACCCGGTCCCGGTAGACGACGGCGGCGACCGAGCCGCCGCGCACGCCGGACCCGCGGTGGTCCCAGCGGCGGCTGGGCGCCGGGACGACGATGTAGGGCAGGGTCTCGGCGTTCAGCCGTCGGCCGTCGGACCCCAGGACCGCGGTGGCGGGGGCGAACACCGGGTCGGTGCGGCGGTTGCAGCGGGCGGTGGGCCGGCCGTCGCAGTCGACGTCCAGGTCGGCCTTCCAGAAGACGGCGTCCCGGGTGCCGCAGACGGGGACGGTCGCGGGGCGGCCCGCGTCGGTGCGGTACCGGCCCCGGGACACCCGGGCGCACGCGTCGGTCCGGGCCAGCAGACGGGCGGCGGTCACCTCGTCCTCGTCGCGGGTCGCCTTCCGGTCGCGGGCCGCGCTTCCGTCGGGGGCCGGACCGTGGTGACGGGCCACCACGTCGTCACGGACCACACCGCCGCCGCGGGTCGCACGGCCGGCACGGTCCGTGTCCCGGCCGGCGGCCGTGGCCGCGGCGGTGGCCGTGGCCGCGCCGGGGGCCGCGCCCTCGTCACGGGCCGCGGGCCGCCCGGCGGGCGGGACGGCGGTGGCCGGGGCGGGCAGCGCCGGGGCGAGCAGGGCGGCGCCGGCCGCGGCCAGCGTCAGCGACGGGACACGCACGATGGGGGAACCTTTCGCGGGGGACACAAAGGCGCGTCCGGCCCACTGTCCGCGGCCCTGGACGCCGACCCCACTGTGATGTGATCTTGGGCCCTCGGCCACGGGGTGCGCCGTGAAGGGGCCGGATGGAGCACGCGGCTGACACCCTGCGAGGGGACGGGCGGGCGGTATCGGCCGGGAGTGCGGGAGGGACAACAGGGGCCGGGGATCCGGACCGGGCGGACGTTCCGGATCCCCCGGCCACCCGCGCCGGCGCGGGATCGGCGACGACAGCGTGTCCGCGCCACAGGCGTGAACTTCCCTGCCAACGCGGGCAGTTCAGCCGTAGGGAGCTTCAGCATACGTAATCCGGGCGGAGGGTCACCAACGCGGCCCCCTTGCTGCGGTCACACCGGCCGGGCCACTATTGGTCCGGACCTTTACGTGATGCCGAGGCCGTCCGGGGAGGGCAGTGCCGTGCGACGCGTTCCCTTTCCGCTTGCGGTCGTCTGCGGGGCCGTGCTGCTGGTCGCGTCCTGCGGCTGGAACCGGGCGGACGACGGCGACGGCCGGATACCGGGCGCTCCCGTCGGGGTCACCGCCACGGCGGGCAGCGCCACGAGCGTGCACGTGATGTGGAACGCGGCCCCCGCCAGTGCCGGGGTCCGCACCTACGAGGTATATCGGGGCACCACGAAGGTGGCCGAAGTACCGGGCGCACAGCACATGGTGGACGTCACCAGGCTCAGGCCGTCCACCATGTACGCCTTCACCGTGCGGGCCCGGGACACCGGGGGCCGCCTCGGTCCGCCGAGCCAATCGGTGCGGGCACGGACTCCGGCCGTGACGGCCGCGGACCGCTCGGCTCCGACCCGGCCGGGGACGACCACCGGCCGGGCCGTGGGCAGCCGGGCCGTCCAGCTGTCCTGGGGCGCTTCCCGGGACGACCGGGGCGTGTCGTCGTACGAGGTCTACCAGGGCGGTGTGAAGATCCACAGCGTCGGCGGGAACCAGACCGCCGCCGTCGTCACGGGCCTGCGGCCCGGCACCGCCTACGTCTTCACGGTGCGGGCCCGGGACACCGCCGACAACCTCTCCCCCGCCGGCCCGCCGGCCCGCCTGACCACACCGGGCGACGACGACGGCCGGGACACCGCGCCCACCGCCTTCACCGCCGCGACCCACCGCGCGGACGGCGCCTACTACATCGACCTCGCCTGGGACCCGCCGCGCGCGGACGGGGTGATCACCGAGTACCAGATCCGGCTGGACGGCACCGCGGCCACCTCGCTGGTCTGGGGCGGCACCCCGCCGCGCGGCCGGGCGCACCACGGCTTCTACGTCGGCACCGCCGCCGGGGAGGAACACCGGGTACGGCTGCGGGCCCGGCTGCCCGACGGCACCTGGGGCGGCTGGTCACCGGAGCGGACGGTGACCACGGGCGCCTGACGAGCCCCCGGACCGGCACCTCCAGCCGACACCCACGCCCCTCAGCCACCCTCGGTGCCCCCGGTGCCCCCCGGGGCTCCGCGACGGCCATCCGGCCGTCACCTGATCGGGCCGCCCCGGGTGCGGGCGTGCCCGGCGGGGCGTTGGCTGCGGTTGAGGCAGCACGGGCGCTTCCCGACCCCCGGCGGCGCATGGGACGTACCGCCGACCGTGCCGCCGGAGGCCCGTCCATGGACATCTCGCGACTCCTGCTCCGCTCCGGCCCGACCCTGGCGGCCGCCGCCGCGCTCCCGGCCGCGCTCGCCGGGCCGACCGCCGCGGCCTCGGGCATCTCGGTCAGCACCACCGGCTCCACGGTCTCGGTGGTCACCAGCGCGTGCACCCAGATCAACGGCAGCTGGGGCACCGCGGCCCTGCTCACCAGCCGCCAGGCGAACTTCTCCCAGGGCCGGCAGGTGGCCCTGTCCGGCACGTCCGTCAGCCAGTCCGCGGCCTGGACGGGTGTCAGCCCCGGGACCTACACCGTGGTCGTGCTCTGCTCCAGCGGCGCCACCGCGGGCAGCCAGTCGGTGATCGTCTCCGCGGCGGCCGTCCCGACCCGGCCCGCGCCGGCCGTCCCGGCCCGGCCGACGATCTCGGCGACCACCAGCCCGGCGCCGTCCCGGGGCGTGATGGGCGGCCTCGGCGGCGCCGCCCGCGACTACGGCCCGCTGACCCTCGGCATCGGCGCGGCCCTGGTCGGCGCCGGGGTCGTCGCCACCGGCTGGGTCCTGCGCCGCCGCTCGGGGCCGTACCGGCTCTGAGGGGGCGGCGCCGGGCGGCGTTCCCGCACCGCCGTACCTCCCGCACCGCGGCCGGCGTCGCCCCGGCGCGGCCCGCGGCCGGGGCGGCCCGCGGTCCGGGCACGCCCCGCCCCACGGCCGCCTCCGGCACCGCCACTGGCACGGGCACCCACCGGGCCGGTGCCGGTGCCGGGGAGCACGGAAAGCGGCCGTGACGGCGGGCCGGACCGACCGGAGGCGGTAGGCGCGAGGTACGGCCAGGGGCCCCGAAGGGCCGCCGTACCGCCCGCAGCTCCGCACCTCCGTACCGCTCCACCGGCCGTCCGGGCAGCCGCGCCCGGCGCCGCGCGGAGCCGTCACCGCGCCCCGTCGGCTCCCCCGGCCCGCTCCCGCCCCTCCCCCGGCAGTTCGGCGAACTCCGCCAGCGCGTGGGTGAGCCACCGGGTCCAGAAGGTCTCCAGGTCGATCCCGGCCCGCAGGACCAGATGGCGCAGCCGGTCCTGGGGGGCGTCCCGGCCCGGCGGGAAGTCGCGCTCCTCGATCTCCCGGTACTCCTCCAGCTGCCGCCGGTGCAGCTCCAGGTGGCGGCGCAGATCGGCCTCCAGGCCCGCGGTACCGACCACGGCCGCCGCGCGCAGCCGCAGCAGCAGCACGTCCCGCTGCGGCTTGGGGTCCTGCGCGGCGGAGGTCCAGCGGGCCAGTTCGGACCGGCCCGCGGGCAGCACCTCGTAGCGCTTCTTCTGCCCGCGGGCCGGCTGCTCGGCCGGCAGTGCGCGGATGAGCCCCTCGGCCTCCAGTTTTCCCAGCTCGCGATAGATCTGCTGGTGCGTCGCGGACCAGAAGTAGCCGATCGACTTGTCGAACCGGCGGGTCAGGTCCAGTCCCGACGACGGCTTTTCCAGCAGGGCGGTGAGAATCGCGTGCGGGAGTGACATGGGCTCATCCTAGGGAGGGACGCCCCGGCCCCTACAGGGCCGCCGCCAGCTCCGTGCCCTGCTTGATCGCCCGCTTGGCGTCCAGCTCGGCGGCCACGTCGGCGCCGCCGATCAGATGCGCGCTGCGACCGGCGGCGAGCAGCGCCTCGTACAGGTCGCGGCGCGGCTCCTGGCCGGTGCACAGCACCACCGTGTCGACCTCCAGGACCGTGCTCTCCTCGCCGACGGTGAGGTGCAGGCCGGCGTCGTCGATCCGGTCGTAGCGCACGCCCGGCACCATGGTCACGCCCCGGTGCTTCAGCTCGGTGCGGTGGATCCAGCCGGTGGTCTTGCCGAGGCCGGCGCCGACCTTGGTGGTCTTGCGCTGGAGCAGGTGGACCTGGCGGGGCGGGGCGGGCCGCTCGGGGGCGGCGAGGCCGCCGGGCTCCTGGTAGTCCGTGTCGACGCCCCAGTGCCGGAAGTAGGTCTCCGGGTCCTCGCTCGCCTTGTCGCCGCCGTCGGTGAGGTACTCGGCGACGTCGAAGCCGATGCCGCCGGCGCCGAGGACGGCGACGCGGTCGCCGACGGGGGCGTCGTCGCGGAGCACGTCGAGGTAGCCGAGGACGCGGGGGTGGTCGACGCCGGGGATGTCCGGGGTGCGCGGGGTGACGCCGGTGGCGACGACGACCTCGTCGAAGCCGTCCAGGTCGGCGGCCTCGACCCAGGTGTCCAGGCGGACGTCGACGCCGTGCGCGTCGAGCTGGTGGCGGAAGTAACGCAGCGTCTCGTCGAACTCCTGCTTGCCCGGGACCTTGCGGGCGACGTTGAGCTGTCCGCCGATCTCGCCGGCCGCGTCGAACAGGGTGACGTGGTGGCCGCGTTCGGCGGCGGAGACCGCGCAGGCGAGGCCGGCCGGACCGGCGCCGACGACGGCCACGCGCTTCTTCAGCCGGGTCGGCGCGAGGACCAGCTCGGTCTCGTGGCAGGCGCGCGGGTTGACCAGGCAGGAGGTGATCTGCCCGCTGAAGGTGTGGTCGAGGCAGGCCTGGTTGCAGCCGATGCAGGTGTTGATGGCCTCCGGGGTGCCGGCGGCGGCCTTGGCGACGAAGTCGGGGTCGGCGAGCATCGGGCGGGCCATGGAGACCATGTCCGCGCAGCCGCCGGCCAGCAGTTCCTCGGCGAGTTCCGGGGTGTTGATGCGGTTGGTGGTCACCAGGGGCACGGAGACCTCGCCCATGAGCTTCTTGGTGACCCAGGTGTAGGCGCCGCGCGGCACGGAGGTGGCGATGGTGGGGATGCGGGCCTCGTGCCAGCCGATGCCGGTGTTGATGATCGTCGCCCCGGCCGCCTCGACGGCCTTGCCGAGGGTGATCACCTCCTCCAGGGAGGAGCCGCCCGGGACCAGGTCCAGCATGGACAGGCGGTAGATGACGATGAAGTCCTCGCCGACGGCCTCGCGGACCCGCTTGACGATCTCGACGGGGAAGCGCGTCCGGTTCTCGTAGGAGCCGCCCCAGCGGTCGGTGCGCCGGTTGGTCCGCGCGGCGATGAACTCGTTGACGAGGTAGCCCTCGGAGCCCATGATCTCGACGCCGTCGTAGCCGGCCCGCCGGGCGAGGCGGGCGGCGCGGGCGTAGTCGTCGATGGTGCGCTCGATGTCGGCGTCGGTCAGCTCGCGCGGCGGGAAGGGGCTGATCGGCGCCTGGAGGGGGCTGGGTGCGACGAGGTCGCGGTGGTAGGCGTACCGGCCGAAGTGCAGGATCTGCATCGCGATCCGGCCGCCCTCGCGGTGCACGGCCTCGGTGACCACCCGGTGCCGCTCGGCCTCCTCCTCGGTGGTCAGCTTGGCCCCGCCCTCGTACGGCCGCCCCTCCTCGTTGGGCGCGATGCCGCCGGTGACGATGAGCCCCACGCCACCGCGCGCCCGGGCCGCGTAGAACGCCGCCATCCGCTCGAAGCCGCCCTCGGCCTCCTCCAGGCCGACGTGCATGGAGCCCATCAGCACGCGGTTGGGCAGGGTGGTGAAGCCCAGGTCGAGCGGGGTCAGCAGATGCGGGTAACGGCTCATCGGGCCCTCCGTACGCGGTGTCGTCGCCTCTTGTTGTAGAGGAAGCCGGAGGCTTTGTGCAACTAGTTGCACAACCGCTCGCTCGTGTACCTACTAGTCTGTACACACAGGTGTGACCGATCCGCCGCCCGAAAGGACGCCCCGCCATGCCCTTCGTCCGCATCGACACGCTCGGCACCGACCCCGCCCGCCTCGACGCGCTCGGCCAGGCCGTCCAGGACGCCCTGGTGGAGACGCTCGGGGTGCCGCCGGAGGACCGCTTCCAGGTGCTGTGCGGCCACGACGGGGTCGCCGGCACCCTGCGCCACGGCGACTACCCGGGCGTCCCGCGGGACGACTCGGCCGTCTTCGTCGCGATCACCCTGCGGGCCGGCCGGGACGCGGACCGCAAGCGCGCGGTGTACCGGCGGATCGCCGAGCTGGTGCACGAGCGCACCGGCACCGAGCCGCGCAACGTGCTGATCTCCCTGACCGAGAACGGCGACGCCGACTGGTCCTTCGGATACGGCCTGGCGCAGTACGCCCCGGCCGGGGAAGGACCGGCCGGGGCGTCGCCGCGCTGACTCAGCGGCTCTCCAGGCGCAGGTGCAGGTCCCGCTCCTGGTCGCCGGAGGCCGTGCAGGTCTCCTGCACGGTGAACATCGCGTCGAGGGTGGTGCGGAACCGGTCGACGGCCCAGTAGCCGCCCTGGACGTCCGCCTGGACGGGCTGCCCGAGCCGGACCGGCGGGCAACCGCCGCTCCGGGCCTCCGTGACGTCGTAGGTGCCGAGCCACACCATCGGCCGGGTCTCGTGGAGCTGCTGGGGCTCCTCGTCCTCCCCCCGGTCCGAGGCGAAGCAGGACCTGAGCGCGTCGAATACGAGGCGGGCGTCCTCCTTGGATCCGCTGAGTTCCACCGTGACGGTTTCGGAATGCGACCGCTCCGTGTCTGCCATGAGCGCTCCTTTCGTGGCCGTGCCGCGATGGAACGGGGTACCCCGCCAAACCGCGTCCATCCCCAGGAAAGCACCGCGGACCGTCGCGCACACCTCGGCCGGGGGGAGGGAACGCCCGCGTCAGCCGCGGGTGAACTTGTACGTCTTGCTGTCCGTAAGCACGCAGAAGCCGGGCGAGACGACGATCACGCGCAGGACGCCGCCGCGACGGTCGTAGTCGATGCCCTCCGCCTCGAAGGAGCCCTGGCAGGAGCTGCGCAGCGGCAGCTGCCGCTCCGCCGTGACATGCCCGGTGACGTCGGCGGTCCCGTTCGGCGGGGCGGAGAGGTCGATCCGCAGCAGCGGCTTGGTGAGACCGAACAGGCTGCCCTCGGGGTCGTCGGAGGAGCACAGCAGGGTGGTCGGGCCGGCGAAGTCGCAGCCCTGGACGTCACGGACGGCGTGGTCCAGGCGGACGGCGGAGACCTGCGGGAGGTCCGCGGCGGGCGAGGTGGCCGGGTTGACGCCCGGCGTCGGGAAGACCAGCAGGCGGGTCATCGTGCCCCACTCGCCGGACAGCATCCACCGCCCGTCGGGCGAGACGGCGGCCCAGGAGTTGTTCAGCGCCTCGCCCGGGCCCAGCGTGTGCACGTACTCCGACCAGGCGCCGCCGGGCGCCTGCACCCGGAACATCTTCGAGTTGCCGGTGTCCCGCTGGTAGGGCTCGATGTAGAAGCCGTCGTACGAGGCGTCGGGGTCGCCGACGTGGTTCCAGCCGCGTCCGGCGACGTCGAGCGGGACGGTGCCGACGCCGGTGTAGCGGTTCGGGCTGTTCGCCGGGACCTCGACCGAGGTCAGGCCCTGGCTCTCGGTCAGCGGGTCGGCGCGGTCGGAGCCGGTCTCGATCCAGCCGCCGGCCGCGGCGGCGGGCCCGGGCGCGGCGAGGGACACGACGGCGGCGGTGGCGAGGGTGACGAGTCCGGCGAGGACTGCGTGACAGCGTTGCCGGGCGGACGCGGGCATTTCCGGCTCCTCGGGCGGGCGACGGGGGCACTCGGTCGGCGGACAGTCTGGCGTGGCGTGTAAGTCATGTACAGACCAACAACGGAACATGAGCGTGAACTCTCACGGCCCGCCGGGACCGCGCGGTACGGTCCCGGCGGGAGTTCCGCGTTGCGCGCACCACCGGCGCGACGGCTCAGGCGGACGTCCGCCGCCGTGTTGAGGGATGGTGGAGGGAGTAACGGCATCGGCGGCGGAGAGTCGGGTGTGAGCGCGGTAGAACGAGGGCAGTCGGCACGGGGCACGGCGGGCCGTGCGGACGGGCGAAGGCGGTGCGTGGCATGAGTGCAGCCGAGGCTCCGGTGACGCGAAGCGGCGAGCCCGCGCGCGGGCCGGTCCCGCCGGGCGGCCTGCTGGACGTCCTGGGCGTGGCGTCGGTGGTGCTGGACACCGACGGCCGGATCGTGCTGTGGAGCCCGCAGGCGGCGGAGCTGTTCGGGTACACCGCCGAGGAGGCCCTCGGCCAGTACGCCGCCCGGCTGATGGTCCACGAACAGCACAGGCGGCTGGTCGGCCAGTTGTTCGCCGACGTGATGCGCACCGGGCAGAGCTGGGCGGGCGGTTTCCCGGTCCGGCACAAGGACGGCAGCACCCGTCTGGTGGAGTTCCGCAACATGCGGCTGCTGGACGACCGCGGGGACGTCTACGCGCTCGGGCTGGCCGCCGACCAGTCGACCGTACGGCGGCTGGAGCAGGACGTGGCGCTGTCCGAGCGGATGGTGAAGCAGTCCCCGATCGGTTACGCCGTGCTGGACACCGACCTGCGGTTCGTCTCCGTCAACCCGGCCCTGGAGCGGATCAACGGGATGCCGGCCGCCGAGCACGTGGGCCGGACGCTGCCGGAGGTGCTGCCGCTGCTGAACGCCCGCGAGCTGGAGGCCGTGGCCCGGCGGGTGCTGGAGACGGGTGTGCCGCTGATCGACGACACGCTGGTCGGCCGCACCCCGGCCGACCCGGACGAGGACCACACCTGGTCGCACTCGCTGTACCGGCTGGAGGACACCCTGGGGCATGTGCTCGGGGTGGCCGTCTCGCTGGTCGACATCACCGAGCAGCACCGCGCCGAGGCGGAGGCGGAGACCGCGCGGCGCCGGCTCGCGGTCATCGCCGACGCCTCCGCCCGGATCGGCACCACGCTGGAGCTGGAGCGCACCGCCTGCGAGCTGGCCGAGGTCGCGGTGCCGGAGCTGGCGGACGTGGCGGCGGTGGACCTGCTGGACGCGGTGGTCGAGGGCCGGCCCAGCGCCCTGGGGCCCTCGGAGTCCGCGGTGATCCGGGCGCTGGCCGTGCGTCCCGCGGAGGGCAGCGACGCGGTCCGGGCCGCCGACCCGCCCGGCCAGATCGCCCGGTACGGGCCGGACCGGCTGGTCACCGAGTGCGTGCGCACCGGCGAGGCGGTGCTGGTGCCGCGGGTGAAGGACGAGGACCTGCCGCTGATCGCCCGCTCCGCCGAGGCGGCCGTGCTGCTCGGCCGGGCGGGCCTGCACTCGTACCTCGCCGTGCCGCTGATCGCGCGCGGCGAGGTGCTGGGCGCGCTGGACCTCAAGCGGACCCGCAATCCGGCGCCGTTCGACGAGGACGACGTCCTGCTGGCACGGGAGCTGGCGGCCCGCGCGGCCGTGCAGATCGACAACGCCCGCTGGTACCAGAACGCCCGCAACACCGCGCTCACCCTCCAGCGCAGCCTGCTGCCCAGCCATCCGCCGGTCACCACCGCCCTGGAGGTGGCCTCCCGCTATCAGCCGGCCGGCGCCACCAGCGAGGTGGGCGGCGACTGGTTCGACGTCATCCCGCTGGAGGGCGGCAAGACCGCGCTGGTCGTCGGCGATGTGATGGGCAGCGGGGTCAGCGCCGCCGCCACGATGGGCCGGCTGCGCACCGCGACCACCACCCTGGCCGCGCTCGACCTCGACCCGGCCCGGCTGCTGGAGCACCTGGACAAGACGACGTCGGCACTGGACCACTCCATCGCGACCTGTGTCTACGCCGTCCACGACCCGCGGCTGCGCCAGTGCCGGATCGCCAACGCCGGCCATCTGCCGCCGGCCCGGATCCGGCCCGGCCGCCCGCCGGAGCTGCTCGACCTGCCGACCGGGGTGCCGCTCGGGGTGGGCGGGGTCGGCTTCTCCACCGTCACGGTCGATTTCGAGCCCGGCGACGAGCTGGTGTTCTACACCGACGGGCTGGTGGAGACCCGCTCCCACTCGCTGGACGAACGGCTCGCCCTGCTGCTGACCCTGCTCGACGACCCCGCCCGCCCGCTGGAGGAGACCTGCGACCACCTCCTGCGCGCCCTCCGCCACCCGGACAACCACGACGACGTGGCCCTGCTCATCGCCCGGGCGCAGGAGCTGCCGTAGCGGGGGGTGCGGGACGCGGCTGCGCGGGCGGGGGCGCGCTGGCTAGGCCCCGCGGGGCATTCCCGTGGCGTCCCGGGCGGCCTCGGGACCCCGTGTGCCGGTGACCACGTGCGCGTACCGGTCCTCGTCGACCGCCAGACGGGCGGTCAGGCCCGCGTCGGCGAGGACCCGTACGGCGGCCGGTGCCTGCCGTTCGCTGGTCTCGGTCAGCAGGCAGCCGTCGGGGGCCAGCCATGCGGACGCCCCGGCGACCACCCGGCGCAGCACGTCGAGTCCGTCGGTTCCGCCGTCCAGGGCGGCCAGCGGTTCGTGGTCGCGGGCCTCCGCGGGGAGCAGGGCCACCTCGGAGGTGGGGACGTAGGGCACGTTGGCCGTCAGCAGGTCCACCCGGCCGCGCAGGCCGGCGGGCAGGGCGTCGTAGAGGTCGCCCTGATGGGCCCGGCCGCCGAAGGGGGCGAGGTTGCGGCGGGCGCAGCGCACGGCGGCCGGGTCGATGTCGGCGGCGTGCACCTCCGCCCCGTCCAGGGCCCGGGCGAGGGCGGCGCCGAGCGCGCCGGAACCACAGCACAGGTCCACGACGACGGTCGCGTCCGGCGCGGCGGCCAGGGCCTGGTCGGCCAGGAACTCGGTACGGCGGCGGGGCACGAACACCCCCGGCTCCACGGCGATGCGCAATCCGTGGAACCCGGCCCAGCCGAGGACCTGTTCGAGCGGCAGCCCGGTGGCGCGCCTGTCCACCATGCGGGCCGCCTCCTCCGGGGTGCGGGCGGTGGCGAGGATCAACTCGGCCTCGTCCTCGGCGAAGACGCAGCCGGCGGCGCGCAGCGCGGCGGCGACGGCGGACGGGGTGAAGGGGGCGAACGGGGTGGGGACGGGCATGGAAGCCGAAAGCCTTTCGGGAGCGCGAGACTTCGGGGCGCTCCCGCGGTCACCGCTACCGGTGTACCGCGCCGTCACGAGGAGAGAGCACCCCAGCCGACACAGCGGTAATGGGTCTCACCTCCTCGCCCTCGGGGCCGCGGGTCTCCGCGGCCGGACGGCCACCTTACCCCAACAGCCCACGACGGCCCCCGGCCTACGGGGAGTTCGTCAGACGCCGACCGACTCCTCGGTCTCTTCCTCGGCTTCCCGCCCGGCTTCCCGCCCGGCCTCGTCCTTGGCGTGCCGCAGGCCCGTGCGGCCGGACTCGGACCCGGCGTGCGCGGCACCGGCCTCGCCCTCGGTCCCGGGCCCGCCGGCTTCCCGGCGGGCCCGGACGGAGCGCTCGTACAGGGCGGCGAGCGCGGTCACCGCGATGCCGGCCAGCAGCCAGAGCACCAGGGTCCACACGTTCCTGGCGAGGCCGTCGTTCCCGAAGTACAGCAGGCCGCGGACGCCCTCGACGAAGCCGGCGCCGTTCCAGAAGGCGTGCAGGGTGCCGAAGAAGCCGTTCTGCAGCTCGGGCCGGAACAGCCCGCCGGAGCTGGTGAAGTTCAGCATCACGAACAGCACCATCATGGCCAGCGTGGTCCACCGCTTGAGAAACGTGTGCAGGCCGACGCCGATGAGCAGGATGCCCGCCGAGTACACCCAGGCCAAGCCCCACACGCCCGCGAGGTCGTGGTGGGCGAGGTGGAACACCGGCCCGGCGAGCAGCGCGCCGATGCCGCTGACCACCGCCGAGACGCCGAGGGCGAGCAGGGCGCGGACGCGCATGGCGAGGGCGGCGCCCGCGGCACCGAGTGCGGCGACCGAGGCGTAGGAGCCGATGCTGACCGCGATCAGCAGGAAGAACAGGCCCTGCCCGGTGGGGTCGTCGGCGACCGGCCGGGCCACGTCGGTGACCTTCAGCGGCAGGCCCTGCCGGGCGGCGACCGGGGTGAAGACCTTCTCCACGGCCGTGGCGCCCATGTCGGAGGCGGCGCTCGCCACCAGCAGCTCGGGGGCCTTGGCACTCGGCACGTAGGCGCCGGTCACGTCGCGGGACTTCAGCAGGCCGACGGCGGCGGCGCGGGTGGCGACCGTGCGCACGTCGAGCTTCTCCCCGGAGGTGTCCTCGACCGTCTGCGCGAAGACCTTGGCCTGTGGGGTGGTGCCGACGACGGCGACCGGCAGGTGGTGCGGTTCGGGGGTGACGAACGCCCCCATGTAGGCGAGCCCCATGCCTATGCACATCAGCAGCGGGGTGATCAGGTGCGTGAGCACGTGGCGCAGTGCCGGTGACCTCATCGCGCGCGACCCTCCAAAGGTTGGCTTATACAACTTCCACTTCAAGTTGTACTATACAACTAGAACCCTGGAGGAGGTATTTCCGTGAGCGCAGCGGAGTCGGCCGTCGAGACGATCCAGCACGAGATGACCATCTTCGCCCGCCGGGCCCGCGCCTCGGCGGGCCGCATGCACCCCGAGCTGTCCCTGGTGTCGTACACCCTGCTCGGGCACCTGGAGGAACGCGACGGCTGCCGGGCGACGGACCTGGCGGCCCACTACGCGCTGGACAAGTCCACGGTGAGCCGGCAGGTGGCGGCGCTGGAGCGGGCCGCGCTGATCGAGCGCCGGCTGGACCCGGAGGACCACCGGGTCCAGGTGCTGCATCTGACGGAGGCCGGCCGGGAGATCCTGGCCCAGGTCACCCGCAGCCGCCGGGCGGCCTTCCGGGAACGCCTCGCCGAGTGGCCGGAGGAGGACCTGGTGCGGTTCGCGGCGTACCTGGAGCGCTACAACGCGGGGCCGGCCGGCGCCGACGCGGAGTGAGCGGGGCCCGGACGCCGCGCGGGGCACGCCCTGGCGCCGGGCGCGGAGCAGCCCGGCACCGGCCGGCACCCCGACGCCCGCCGGGGAACGCCGGGCCGTACCGGGGAGGCGGGCGCCGGGCCGTCCCCTCGGCGGTCCGGCGCCCCCCCGGCCGGGACGGCGCGGCGTCGGCCGCGTGGGCGTCCCGGCCGTGCACGGAGCCTAGGGAACCGGCACCGGCTCGCGGTCGTCGTCTGTCTGGCGCTGCGGCGCCCGTGCCTCCAGGAACGTCGTGCGGCGGCGCAACCGGAAGCCGAGGGACTCGTACAGCCGGATGGCGCCCGTGTTGCCGGCGCCGGTGTGCAGGAACGGTGTCTCGCCGCGCTCCCGGATGCCGTGCGCCACCGCGAGGACCAGGCGGGTGGCCAGGCCCTGGCCGCGGAAGGCGGGGTCGGTGCAGACCGCGCTGATCTCGGTCCAGCCGGGCGGGTGCAGCCGCTCCCCCGCCATGGCGACCAGCGCGCCGCCGCGGCGGATGCCGAGGTAGGTGCCGAGTTCCACGGTGCGCGGCAGGAACGGCCCGGGCCGGGTGCGCGCCACCAGGTCCAGCATCTCGGGCACGTCGGCCGGCCCGAGGCGCACCGCCTCCGGATCCGGCGCGGCGGCCAGCCCGTCGTCCACCAGCTGCACGCCCTCGACCCGGAAGGTGATCTCCCACCCCGCCGGGACCCGGCCGCCGAAGCCGGGCAGCGGGACCTCGGCGCCGGGGCCGGCCAGCGCGGCGAGGTCCGCCCAGTCCCGCTCGTCGGGGTCGTCCGGCAGCGCCAGCCACGGCGAGACGTCGACGGGGTAGCGCAGCACCCGGCCGCGCCGCTCGGCGAAGCGCGCGTGCGGCCCGGTCAGGGAGGCGAGGGCCGGGTTGTCGAGGACGTGCGGGACGCCGGCGGCGCTCCGGCCGGGGCCGCCCGGGCCGCTCACGACGCTCATGCGGCCCCCTCGGTCGCGGTCCTGGTCACATAGGCCTGGGGCATCCTCGTTTCCTCGCTTCTCTCGGCGGTCTCTCGCTGTGCCGCCGGCCCACCGGGGCCGGCACCGATCGGCAAGGAGTGGCGCCGGGGCGGTATTCCCGCCTCCCGGCAGTGTTCATACGGCCGCAACGATGGGGGCGCCGGCCAGGCACGGAGCACCCGGAACGACAGCGTACGGTTGAACCATGAACGTCACGCGAGGCTTCACGGGCCGCCCGCGCGCGGAGAGCCCGGGGCTGCCGCCCGGGCAGTACGACGCGCGCGAGGACTGGCCCGTCCTGTCCGCCGAGGTCACTCCCGACCTCTCGCCCGCCGACTGGTCCTTCCGCGTCGACGGCCTGGCCGAGCGCCCGCACACCTGGGACTGGGACGCGGCGCACGCGTTGCCGGCGTCGGCGTACGAGGGCGACATCCACTGCGTGACCGGCTGGTCGAAGTTCGGTGTGCGATTCGGCGGCGTCTCGCTGGACGCCTTCCTCGGTGTGGTGCGGCCACATGGGTCCGCCACACATGCTCTCGCCTACTCCCACACCGGTTACACCGCCAACCTGCCGCTCGCCGACCTCACCGGCGGGCGGGCCTGGATCGTCTGGGAGTACGGCGGGGCGCCGCTGGCGCCCGAGCACGGCGGCCCGGCGCGGCTGGTGGTGCCGCACCTGTACTTCTGGAAGAGCGTCAAGTGGGTCGCGGGCATCACCCTCCTCGACCACGACGAGCCGGGCTTCTGGGAGCGCAACGGCTACCACGCGCGCGGCAATCCGTGGGAGGAGCAGCGGTACTCCGGTGACTGAGACGACGACTGCCCCGACGCGGTTCGCGGTGCCCGGGCGGATCGCCGTGAGCGGACCGACGGCGTCGCGCTGGCAGACCGCCACGCTGACGGAGATCCGCCGCGAGACGCCGCGCGCGGCCACGTTCCGGCTGGCGGTGCCGGCCTGGGCGGGGCATCTGCCGGGCCAGCACCTCATGCTGCGGCTGACCGCGGCGGACGGCTATGTGGCACAGCGCCACTATTCGATCGCGTCGGCGCCGGACGCGTCGGGGCACATCGAGCTGACCTTGGACCGGGTGCCGGACGGCGAGGTCTCCGGCTGGTTCCACACGGTGGCCCGCCCCGGCGACACGGTGGAGGTGCGCGGCCCGCTCAGCGGGTTCTTCGCCTGGCCGGGCGACCGGCCCGCGCTGCTGCTCGGGGCCGGTTCCGGGGTCGTGCCGCTGATGTCGATGGTGCGGCACCACCGGGCGCGCGGCCTGACCGTCCCGCTGCGGATGCTCGTGTCGGCGCGCGGCCCCGAGGACCTGATCTACGCGGCCGAGCTGGGCGCGGAGACGACCCCCGTGTTCACCCGCAGCGCGCCGCCCGGTGTGCCGGTGGGGCGTATGACGGCCGCACATGTGGCGCCCCTCCTGGCCGAGCAGCCCAACGGTGGGTGGGAAGCCTATGTGTGTGGCTCCAATGCCTTCGCCGAGCACGCTTCCCGGCTGCTGGTCGCGGCGGGCCAGCCGGTGGAACGCATCCGCATCGAGCGCTTCGGCTGACCGCGGGGGCCCGCCGCCACCCCGTCGGACCGTACCCGGTGCGCCCCGCCTCCGCCCCGGTGCCCTGCCCCGGCGCCCGGGTCGCGCGACGGCGCCCGGCGCGCGATCGTGGGGCGCGTGGTGTCCGCCGTGCGCCATTTGGGCCGGAACTCGCGGTTCGCGGCATGCGCGAGGTGCGCCGAACGGGGTACGAGACGGGTGTGGACGTTCACGCGCGTGAGCGGCGGAGGCGGCGGGACGGCGGTCAGGCTCCGCCCGTCCACCGGCTCCGGCGGTGGCGAGGAGGTGGACATGCGTACCCGGGTGCGTGGCTGGCGCTGGCGGCGCAATCCGCTGCGGCGCCGGTCGGACGTCGTGGAGGCGTGGACGGTGCTGGCGGTCGCCGTCCTGCTGTGCGTGGCCGCCCCCCTGGTGGGGGTGTTCACCGGGCTGCGCGCCCATGACCAGGCCCGGGTACTGGCCGCGGCGCAGCGGGCCGAGCGCCACGAGGTGCGCGCCGTCGTGGTGAGCGACCCGGCCGAGCGGCCGTCCGCGGCCCAGGGCGAGCGCCGGCAGCCCTACCGCGCCCAGGTCAGGTGGACCGAGCCGGGCCGGGGTGTGCGGACGGAGTGGGTCCGGGTGCCCGCCGGGGCCCGCCCCGGGGAGCCGGTCTCGGTGTGGCTCGACTCCCGGGGCCGCAATGTGGCGGCGCCGCCGGACGGCATGGCGGTGTGGCAGCACGCGGTGACCGTCGGCCTGTGTACGGCGGGCGGCACGGCGACGGTGGTGCTCCTCGGCCGGGCGATCGGGCGTGGGATCGCCCTGCGGCACCGGCTCGCCGAGTGGGAGCGGGAGTGGGAACGGACCGGGCCGCGGTGGACCCAGCCGCGGACATGACCGGCGGGTGACCCGATCACTGGGCACCCGCCGTCGCTGTGCGTGCCTCCCGGGAGCAAACGCTTGCTCAAGCGCGGACCTGGGGCGTTGAATCTCCGGTGGGATGGCGGGACCCGTTATGTCCCTGGCGAGTGATCCGACCACCCACGTACGGTGAGACCGCACAGTCTCCCTTCGCAAAGGCGGTTGTTGATGGCCCTGTTCGATCTGCCCCTGGACGAACTCCGCGCGTACCGCAGCGAGTCCGCCGAACCGGAGGACTTCGACGCCTTCTGGGACAAGACGCTCCGGCAGGCCCGTGAACACGACCTGGACGCCCGGTTCGAGCCGGTGGAGACCGGTCTGGCCACGGTCGAGGTCTACGACGTGACGTTCGCCGGGTTCGGCGGCCATCCCGTCAAGGGCTGGCTGCGGCTGCCCGCCGGGTCCACCGGACCGCTGCCCCTGGTGGTGGAGTTCCTCGGCTACGGCGGCGGGCGTGGCCTGCCGCACGAGAGCCTGCTGTGGGCGTCGACGGGCCGCGCGCACTTCCTGATGGACACCCGCGGGCAGGGCAGCGCCTGGGGCGGCGGGGGCGCCACCCCGGATCCGGTCGGCGCGGCCCCGGCCTACCCCGGGTACATGACGCGGGGCATCGAGGCCCCCGAGAACTACTACTACCGCCGGGTGATCACGGACGCGGTGCGCGCGGTGGAGGCGGCCCGCTCGCACCCGCTGACCGACGCGGCGCGGACCGTGGTCCTCGGCGCCAGCCAGGGCGGCGGCCTCACGATCGCGGTCGGCGCCCTGGCCCCCGACCTGGCCGCGGTCGCCCCGGACGTGCCGTTCCTGTGCGACTTCCCGCGCGCGGTGACCCTGACGGACCGTCATCCGTACCGGGAGATCGGCCTCTTCCTCAAGACGCACCGCGGGCGCACCGCCGAGGTGCGGCGCACGCTGTCCTACTTCGACGGGGTGCACTTCGCGGCCCGGGGACGGGCGCCCGCCCTGTTCTCGGCGGCCCTGGAAGACCAGACGTGCCCGCCGTCGACCGTGTTCGCGGCGTTCAACGCCTGGGGCCACGAGGACAAGACCATCGAGGTGTACGACTTCAACGACCACGAGGGCGGCGGCCCCTTCCACGAGGCGGCGAAGGTGCGCTGGCTGCGCTCGTACGCCTGAACCCCGGCGCCGGGCCGGGGCCCGCCCTTCCCTCCGGACCGGGCAGTCCGTACGTTCTGGAACGCCCCGGGCCGCGGTCGGCGCGGACCCGGGTTCCCGGTGACGACGGAGGCCCCATGTCCACACAGGAGACACGGCAGACACCGCGGGCGGCCGCGGCGGTCCACGGGCACTGCGATCCGCGGTTCGCGGGGGTGCGGCAGGCCTTCGAGGACAACTTCCGCGAACGCGGGGAACTGGGTGCGGCGGTGGCGGTCACCGTCGGCGGGGAGACGGTGGTGGACCTGTGGGGCGGCTGGGCCGACCCGGCCCGGACCCGGCCCTGGGAGCGGGACACCGTGGTGAACGTGTGGTCGACCACCAAGGGCGTGGTGGCCCTGTGCGCCCACCTCCTGGCCGACCGGGGGCTGCTCGACCTGGACGCGCCGGTGGCCGTCTACTGGCCGGAATTCGCCGCCGAGGGCAAGGAGAAGGTGCTCGTACGGCATCTGCTGTCGCACCGCGCCGGGCTGCCCGGGCTGCGCAAGCCGCACACCCTGGAGCAGCTGTACGACTGGGAGCTGACCACCGGCCGGCTCGCCGCCATGGCACCGTGGTGGGAGCCGGGCACCCGGGCCGGGTACCACGTGCTGACGTACGGCTTCCTGGTCGGGGAGGTGGTACGGCGGGTCTCGGGCCTGCGCTTGGGGGCCTTCCTGGAGCGGGAGCTGACCGGGCCGCTCGGGGGCGGCTTCACGGTGGGGCTGCCGGCGCGGGAGGCCGGCCGGGCGGCCGAACTGGTGCCCGCGTCGGCGCGGCCGAGCGCCGAACAGGTCGCGTTCTTCGGCAGGCTGACGCCGGTCGCGCGGGCCGCGCTGACCAACCCGGCCGCCGGTCCCGCACAGGCGAACAGCGCCGGCTGGCGGGCGGCGGAGATCCCGGCGGCCAACGGGCACGGCACCGCGCGGGCGGTGGCGGCTCTGTACGGCGTCCTCGCCGGGCGCGGCACGGTCGGCGGCCGGCGGTTCCTGTCGGCGGGGGCCGCGGAGCGGGTGCGCGAGAGCGAGGGCCCCGGCCGCGACCTGGTGCTGGGCGCGGCCTTCGAGGAGGACACCGAGATCGGGCTCGGCCTGTGGCTGAGCGGACCCCGAGGGCTGTACGGACCTAACCCGCGCGCTTTCGGCCATGACGGCTTCGGCGGTTCCTGCGGGCTCGCCGACCCGGAGGCCGGGGTGTCGCTGGGCTATGTCATGAACCGCATGGGGTCCCGCTTCGCCGATGATCCACGGAAGACGGCGCTGGTCGACGCCCTTTACCGGGCCCTGTGAGCGCGTGTCACGGCGCCCCGGTGACCGCCGTGACACGCGGGCGGATTTCGGTCGAAACCCACGACCACCCTTCCCTCGTGGTTTAGACCAATGCTAATTGTGGTCGCGCACCGAACCCGTACGACTACGTCTTGTCACCGACAGGAGGGCGCGGCATGGCCCGCACCACCCCGCACGATCCCCCGCCCGACGACGGCCGGCCCCTGTACGGACGCATAGCGGCACTGCTGCTCGGCGAGCTGCGCGACGGCACCATCCCGCCGGGCGAACGGCTGCCGGGCGAGCGGCACCTGGCCGCGCACTTCGGGGTCAGCCGGGAGACCGTCCGCCAGGCGCTGGAGGTGCTGCGCCGCGGCGGTGTGGTCGCCACCGACCGGCGCGGCAGCCACGCCATGCTGCCCGGCCGGCCGGTGGAGTCGCCGGACTCGCTCGCCTTCCCGGTGGGCTCCCGGACGGCGGATCCGTGCGCGGTCGACCAGGCGACGGTGACCTGGGAGGCGCCGCCGCCGGAGCACGCGCGGGAACTGGGCCTGACTCCGCACCGGCCGACACTGGTGCACCGCTACCGCTCGGTCGCGCCGGACGGCCGGTCGCTGCGCACGGCGGTGACCTCGTTCTCGGCGGTGGCCCTGGCCGAGGTGGCGGAGCTGGCCCGGTACCGGGAACGGGCCGACGGCGCCACGCCCGCGCAGTTGCGGCGGGCCTACGACTGGATGCGCAAGGCCGGGCTGTGCCTGCACCACCGGGACTGCATCACCCACGTCTCACAGGCCTCCTCGGTCCGGGTGACCCGGCGCGTGCACGACCAGTACGCGCGCCCGCTGGAGATCACGGATCTCGTGGTGCACGCCGAACAGGACGCGCTGGTCTACGAGTTCACCCTGCCCGCCGCGGTGTGACCGCCGGGTCCGGCGCGTCGGGGGTCCGGGCCACCACCAGCCGGCCGCGCGGGCTGCCGTCGGCCCGCCGGCCGAACCCGGGCAGGACGCGTGTCCCGACCGCGAACCCCGCCCGCTCCAATTCCCCGCGGACGGCGCCGAGTCGCAGTGCCCGGTAGTACATGACGAACGGTGGCCGCCACAGCGCGTTGCGCACCCGCATCACCGTGTCGAAGCCCTCCAGCAGCCAGTAGCCGGGCTGCGTGGGGCGGGGCGGGGCGAACACCGGGAAGGCGAAGAGGCCGCCGGGCCTGAGCGCCGAGCAGACCCCGGCGAAGAGCCCCGGCAGTTGTGCCGGCAGGAAGTGGCCGAACGCCCCGAAGGAGACGACGAGATCGAAGGCGGCGGTGAACGGCAGGGCCCGGGCGTCACCGCGCACCCAGGCGACGCGGGGCGGCCCGGCGGGCCGCACCCGGTGCCGGGCGACGTCGAGCATGCCGGCGCTGAAGTCGACCCCGGTGACGCTCCGCCGGCACAGCCGGGCCAGCGGGCGGAGGCCGACGCCGGTACCGCAGCACAGGTCGAGCCCGTCCGTGAACGGCCCGAGCGGCGCGAGCGCCTCGGCCACGGCGTCCAGCACGTCGTCGGGGGTGCGGAAGGGGGTGTGGTCGAACTTCGGCGCGAGCAGGTCGTATCCGCGCTCGACGGACGACAGCGCCTGCACGGCGAGTTCACGGAGCGTGGGACCTTCGGGACCGAACATGGCGGCAGCCTACGACGGCGCCGCGGACCGCCACCCCGGGCGTCAGCCGTAGGTCTCGCGGCAGAGGCGGACGATCCCGGGGGCGGCCACGCCGTCCGCCCGGCGGCACAGGTCGCGCATCACGGCGACGGGCGGCCGGGAGACCGTACGGGGACGGGGGGCCGGGTGCCGTCCGGACGGCCGGTGCTCCGCGCGCGGACGGCGGGCCGGCGGGGCGGCGGCGGTGGCCCGGGGCGGGGCGGCGGACGTCGGTCCGCCGCGGCCCGCGGCGCCGCGGGCCGGCTCCGCCGGGCCGGGACGGTCCGGGTGTCCTTTGCCGGTGCGTACGAGCGCGGCCCGGTCGGCCGGCTCGCCGGCCGGGGCCCGCAGGACCGACGGCGCGGCCGGGGCGTCCGGCGGGAGGACGCGCCGGGAGCCGGCGGGAACGGGGTCGGGACCAGGGGTGACGGTGGTGCAGCCGGCGACGCTCACCAGCGCCGCCACCACCAGCGGAAGAAGTCGGCGAGGCACGCGGCCACTGTGCCGCACCGCCGGGTGCGGCGGTCCGCTCCACGCCGGAGGACCACTCCCACGAGCGACCGGCCGCGATGACGCGCCCCCGCCGTGATCAGGCGGGCGCCCGCACCGGACTTCCCCAACTCTCCTGCGGCGCCCTGCCGTTGCGTGTGCCAGGGCCGGCCGGTCCGGAGAGGGCGTCCGGTCTCACGGGAATGCCGCGTTCCGGTCGTTTGTTGACAAGATCACGGACACCGCACCCCAAGCAGTGGTAGCGTACTGGCAGCACTCGTGTACGCCCAAGGTGGGCGCCGGTGCCAGTCTCTCTCAGCTGATCGGTTCGCCGCCGTCCCGGATCTCCCGGTCCCCGGCGCGTCAGCTTCCCGGTACCGCCTCGTGACGGGCTTTCTCCGCCGCACCCGAGGCGTTCGTTCCTCCCGCCGCCCGGAGGCAGTCGCAGACGCCTCCCGCTCGCGGCCCCACCCCCGCTTCTCCTTCCTGTTCCGTCCGCGAAAGGACATCCGCATGACCACCGCACTCGCCCCCCGCCCCGAGACCCCGCGGGCACCGGCCGCCCCGCTCGTCACCGGCGTCCTGGACATCGACGCGCACGGGAAGGGGCACCTGAGGGCCGCGAGCCTGCTGCCCTCCCCCGCCGATCCGCAGGTCACGGCGGCTCTCGTGCGCCGCCACGGACTGCGCGCGGGCGACCTGATCGAGGGCGTCCGGGGCGCCCAGCGGGCCCTGACCGAGATCGCGCGCGTCAACGGACGCGCTCCCGGGGAACCCCGCGCCCGTCGCCACTTCCGCGACCTCACCCCGCTCCACCCGCACCGGCGGCTGCGCCTGGAACACCCCGGCGCCGGTCTGACCGGGCGGGTCGCCGATCTGCTCGCGCCGGTCGGCAAGGGCCAGCGCGGCCTCGTCGTGGCCCCGCCCAAGAGCGGCAAGACCGTGCTGCTCCGGCAGCTCGCCGCCGCCGTGGCCGGCAACCACCCCGAGTGCCGGCTGATGGTCCTGCTGCTCGACGAACGGCCCGAGGAGGTCACCGAGATGCGCCGCTCGGTGCGCGGGGAGGTGTACGCCTCCACCTTCGACCGCTCGCCGAAGGACCACATCGCCCTCGCCGAACTGGTCGTGGAGCGGGCCAAGCGGCTGGTCGAGGCCGGTGAGGACGTCGTCGTCCTGCTGGACTCGCTGACCCGGCTGTGCCGGGCGTACAACAACGCCTCCGCCGCCGGCGGCCGCACCCTCAGCGGCGGTGTCGACGCGGGCGCGCTGATCGGCCCCAAGCGGTTCTTCGGCGCCGCGCGCCAGGCCGAGGAGGGCGGCTCCCTCACCATCCTCGCCACGGCACTGGTGGACACCGGCTCCCGCGCCGACGGCTACTTCTTCGAGGAACTGAAGAGCACC
Source organism: Streptomyces sp. NPDC029296 (assembly GCF_055569255.1). Classification (NCBI taxonomy): domain Bacteria; kingdom Bacillati; phylum Actinomycetota; class Actinomycetes; order Kitasatosporales; family Streptomycetaceae; genus Streptomyces; species Streptomyces sp. NPDC029296. The sequence continues at coordinate 121,066 of NZ_JBVHXT010000013.1, read as the reverse complement.
GGCAACATGGAGCTGCGCCTGGACCGGGAACTGGCCGCCCGGCGGGTCTTCCCCGCCGTGGACCTCGACGCCAGCGGCACCCGGCGCGAGGAACTCCTGCTCACCCCGGCCGAGTTGGCGGCCACCCGCGGACTGCGCCGGGCCCTGCGCTCCCGCGAGGGCGGTCCGTCCGCCATGGAGACCCTGCTCGAACGGCTGCGCGCCACCCCCGACAACGCCACGTTCCTGCGGCAGGTCCGGCCCACCCTCCCGGCCGGCTGACAGCCGCCCCCGGCACGGCCCGGTGCGGCATCCGGGTTGCCCGGCACCCCGAACGGCCCCGACAGGGTGAGGGACCCCCACCCTGTTCGTAGGTTGAGCATATGGTCACCGGATTCTCGTATCGTGCGGCAGTGTCGGCCTGCTCCCTCTGTGTGGCGGGCCTGCTGGTGCTCACGCCGGCCGCTGCCGCCGCCGGACCCCCGGCCGGGGAGCCCGCGCCGCCCCGCCCCCCGGCGGCGATGCCCGGGCCCTCCCTGCTGTACCGGTCCGGCACCCAGGTCCGGCCGCACCGGGGCGCACCGGAGGTGCCCGACCTCTCGGCGCTCTCCTGGCTCGTCGCCGACGCGAGCGGCGGGGAGGTGCTGGCCGCCCACGACGCGCACCGCGAACTGCCGCCCGCGAGCACCCTGAAGACCCTGTTCGCCCTCACCGTGCTGCCGGTGCTGCCCGGCGGACTCCAGCACACCGTGCGCTACGGCGAACTGGCCGACATCGGCGAGGGCAGCAGCCTGGTCGGTGTCGAGGAGGGGCACACCTACCAGGTGGCCGACCTGTGGCGCGGGGTGTTCCTCAGCTCCGGCAACGACGCCGTGCACGTCCTCGCCCGGCTCGGCGGCGGCTGGGAGGCCACGGCCGCCCGCATGCAGGACAAGGCCCGCACGCTCGGCGCGCTGGACACCCATGTGGTCTCCCCGGACGGCTACGACGCCCCCGGCCAGGTCTCCTCCGCCTTCGACCTGGCGGTGTTCGGCCGCGCGGGCCTGCGCAACCCCGACTTCGCCCGGTACTGCGCCACCGCCGAGGCCGGCTTTCCCGGTGACGGCTCGTCGTACCCCATCGAGAACACCAACCGGCTGCTGACCGGCGAGGACGGCGTGACGCCGTATCCGGGGCTCATCGGGATCAAGAACGGCTACACCAGCGACGCGGGCAACACCCTGGTCGCCGCGGCCCGCCGGAACGGGCGCACCCTCGTGGTCAGCGTGCTGAACCCCCAGGCCGACGGCGGGCTGGCCGTGTACGAGGAGGCCCGCGCGCTGCTCGACTGGGGCTTCGCGGCGGCCGGGCAGGTGGACCCGGTGGGATCGCTGGACGGACTGCGCCCGCCCTCCCGCGCCGAGCCGTCGGTCGCGCCGGCCGCGGCGGCCGGCCCGCCGGCCTCGGACGACGACTCGGGCTGGTCCTCCGCCGCCGTCGTCGCGGGGCTCTCCGGGCTCGGCGCGGGAGCCGCGGCGCTGGCGTTCAGGGCCAAGGGCGGCCGGGCGGCCCGGGGCTGACCCGTCGGCAGGCCGAGCAGCAGGCCGAGCGAGATCCAGACGTAGGCGCTGGCGCCGAGGAATCCGCCGGGGCCGCCGGGGTCTCCGGCCCACAGCCACACCACGCCGGTGCACAGCACCGCGTACAGGGCGCCCGCGATCCGCGGGTGCCCGGCGCGCACCAGCACCGCGAAGGACGGCAGCAGCCACACCAGGTGGTGCACCCACGTGACCGGGCCGACCAGACAGGCCGTCGTACTGGTGAGCGCGAACGCCGCCGGCCAGTTCCCGGCCGTGACCGCCCGGCCCACACGCACAGGGTGAGCAGGACCGCCGACGCCCACAGCGGGCGGCCGGTCCGGCGCGGGCTTCCGGTTCAGAACACCGACAGGCCCGTGAGTGTGGTGAAGCGGTCCAGGGCCGCGACCCCGGCGACGGAGTTGCCGCGTTCGTCCAGGCCCGGGCTCCACACGCACAGCGTGCACCGGCCCGGTACGACGGCGATGATCCCGCCGCCGACGCCGCTCTTGCCGGGCAGGCCCACCCGGTAGGCGAAGTCGCCCGCCGCGTCGTAGGTGCCGCAGGTCAGCATGATCGCGTTGACCTGCTTGGCCTGGCTGCGGCTGAGCAGCCGGCTGCCGTCGGCGCGGATGCCGTGCCGGGCGAGGAAGCCGGTGGCCAGCGCCAGGTCGGCGCAGGAGGCGGCGATGGAGCACTGCCGGAAGTACTGGTCGAGCAGGACCGGCACGTCGTTGTCGATGTTGCCGTAGGACGCCATGAAGTGGGCGAGGGCGGCGTTGCGGTCGCCGTGCGCGGTCTCGGAGGCGGCGACCTCGGTGTCGAAGCCGAGCGCGGGGTTTCCGCTCTCGGCGCGCAGGAAGGCGAGCAGTTCGCCGGCGGCGTCGCCGGTACGGGTCTGCAGGCGGTCGGTGACGACGAGGGCGCCCGCGTTGATGAACGGATTGCGCGGGATGCCGTTCTCGTACTCCAGCTGGACCAGGGAGTTGAACGGGTTGCCGGAGGGTTCGCGGCCCACGTGCTCCCAGAGCGCGTCGCCCTCCCGGGCGAGGTCCAGGGCGAGCGTGAACACCTTGGTGATCGACTGCGCGGAGAACGGCTGCCGCCAGTCCCCCACCCCGTACACCGTGCCGTCCGGCTCGGCGACGGCCATGCCGAAGCTGCGCGGGTCGCAGGCCGCGAGGGCCGGGATGTAGTCGGCGGGGCGGCCGCGCCCGGGCGTGTGGCTGATCTCCTCGGCGATGCGCTCCAGGACCGGCAGAAAGGTGGCGGACGACGTCGTTGTCATGATCACCATTGTGCCTCCCGGCCGGTCCACGGGCCTCGTCGTGGTGGCCTTGTCGCAGGTCAGGCCGCCGGTGCTCCGCTGCCCGCGACGACCTCCGGGCGCAGCAGCTCGGCCAGTCGGCCGGCCGGCAGCAGGCCCTTCTCCAGCACCAGTTCGGCCACGCCGCGGCCGGTGGCGAGGGCCTCCTTGGCGATGTCGGTGGCGGCCGTGTAGCCGATGTGCGGGTTGAGCGCGGTGACCAGGCCGATGGAGTTCTCGACGGTCGCGCGCAGCCGCTCGGTGTTGGCGGTGATGCCCTGGACACAGCGCTCGGCCAGGGTGAGGCAGGCGTTGCGCAGGTGGGTGATGGACTCCGACAGGGAGTGCAGGATGATCGGCTCGAAGGCGTTGAGCTGGAGCTGCCCGGCCTCGGCGGCCATGGTGATGGCGACGTCGTTGCCGATCACCTCGAACGCGACCTGGTTGACCACCTCGGGGATGACCGGGTTGACCTTGCCCGGCATGATCGAGGAACCGGCCTGCACCGGCGGCAGGTTGATCTCGCCGAGGCCCGCGCGCGGGCCGGAGGACAGCAGGCGCAGGTCGTTGCAGCTCTTGGAGAGCTTGACCGCGATCCGCTTCAGGACGCCGGACATCTGGACGAAGGCGCCGCAGTCCTGGGTGGCCTCGACCAGGTTGGCGGCCGTGACCAGCGGGAGGCCGGTGATGGCGGACAGGTGACGGCGGGCGGCCTCGGCGTAGCCGGCGGGGGCGTTGAGGCCGGTGCCGATGGCCGTGGCACCCAGGTTGATCTCGTGGATCAGCTCGACGGCCTCGGCGAGACGGCTGCGGTCCTCCTCGATCATGACGGCGAACGCGGAGAACTCCTGACCGAGCGTCATGGGGACCGCGTCCTGCAACTGTGTACGGCCTGTCTTGAGCACGTCGCGGAACTCGACGGCCTTCCGGGCGAAGGCGTCCTGCAGTACGGACATCGCCTTGAGCAGTCCATGTACCGCGAAGACCGTCGCCGTCTTGACGGCCGTCGGGTAGACGTCGTTGGTCGACTGGCTCAGGTTGACGTCCTCGTTGGGATGCAGATGCGTGTACTGCCCCTTGGCGTGGCCCATCAGCTCCAGCGCGCGGTTCGCCACGACCTCGTTGGCGTTCATGTTGGTGGAGGTGCCGGCACCGCCCTGGACGACGTCCACCACGAACTGGTCGTGCAGCTTCCCGGCACGGATCTCGCGGCAGGCGGCGGTGATCGCGGCGGCCTTCGCGGGCGCCAGCAGGCCGAGTTCCTCGTTGGCGAGGGCGGCGGCCTCCTTGACGGCGGCCAGGGCGTCGATCAGGTGCGGGTAGGCGGAGATCGGGGTGCCGGTGATGGGGAAGTTCTCCGTCGCGCGCAGGGTGTGGATGCCCCAGTACGCGTCGGCGGGTACGTCGCGGTCGCCGAGCAGGTCGTGCTCGCTGCGGGTGGCGGCGGTCATGAGGGTACGGGTCTCTTTCTGGGGTACGGAGGTGAGGACGCCCCCGCGAGGGGGCCGCGGGGCGTGCCGGAGCGCTACACGGTGGCCAAAACCGGGTCCAGCGCCCGCACCGGCCGCACGCTCCCCACCGGCTTCCCGCCGCCGAGCAGCGGCTCCCCGGCGAACTCGGTCAGCAGCCCGGCATCGACGCCCGCGCGCGCGAGCGCGGCCGCGGCGACCGGGATCCGCGCCCGGTTCGCCCCGTCGGCGATCTTCACGGCGACGGCCGTGCCGTCGGGCAGCGCCGCCACCTGGACGCCCTCGAAGCCGTCCTTGGCGAGCAGTCCGGGTACGGCTCGCATGAGCGCGGCGACGTCCCGGCCCGAGCCGGAGGCCATCTCGGCGTGCTCGCGCATGGCGTCGGCGACCCTGGCCTCGGGGGTGCCGGGGGCGGCGGAGGTGATCCGGGCGAGGGCGTGCGCGAGGCCGTGCAGGGAGACGGCGAACAGCGGGGCGCCGCATCCGTCCACGGTGACCCGGGCGATCCGCTGGCCGGTCAGCTCCTCGACGGTGGCGGCGATCTTCCGCTGGAGCGGGTGTGCCGGGTCCACGTAGTCGTCCAGGGACCAGCCGTTGAGCTTGGCCGTCCACAGCATGGCGGCGTGCTTGCCGGAGCAGTTCTGGGCGAGCCGCGAGGGCATGCGGCCCTCCCGCACCCAGGCGTCCCGGACGACCGGGTCGAACGGCATGTCGGGCACGTTGCGCAGGTCGTCCTCGGCGAGGCCGGCGAGTCCGAGGAGGCGCCGGGTGCCGGCGAGGTGCCGCTCCTCTCCGGAGTGGCTGGCGGCGGCCAGGGACAGCAGTTCGCCGTCGAGCGGCAGCCCGGCCCGCAGCATGGCCACGGCCTGGAGGGGCTTGAGGGCCGAGCGCGGGTAGAAGGCCGCCTCGGCGTCGCCGAGCCGGAACCGGACCCGGCCGTCGGGGCCGAGGACGACGACGGAGCCGTAGTGGACACCCTCGACGATCCCGCCGCGCACGAGGTGGGCGACGGGGACGTGGAGGGGTTCGCGGACGAGGGGTGCGTCGGCGGGGGAAGTGCTGTACATCTCTGCCTGCATCATGGGGTCGGGGTCGGCCGGAACGCGGGTCACGCGCCGGCGCCGGTGGAGGTGCGGGTGACGCGGGGGCGGACGGCGTACCAGCCCGCGACCAGCGCCGCGACGATCAGCGGCAGACAGAGCACGGTGGTGCGTCCGGCGCCGCCGTCGGCGTACATGAGGACCACGACGGAGGCGAGGAACGCCAGCGTCACGAGTTCGGTCCAGGGGGAGCCCGGCAGCCGGTAGGCCGGCCGGGTCAGGTCGCCCGCCCGGGTCTTCCGCCAGAAGAGCAGGTGGCAGACCATGATCATGGCCCAGGTGGCGAGGATGGCGATCGCCGCGAAGTTGAGCACGATCTCGAACGCGTCGGCGGGGACCACGTAGTTCAGGCCGACGCCGAGCACGCACATGCCGCTGGTGAGCAGGATGCCGCCGTACGGGACCTGGGTGCGGCTCATGCGGGCGGTGAACGCCGGGGCGGAGCCGCTCATCGCCATGGAGCGCAGGATGCGGCCGGTGGAGTACAGGCCGGAGTTCAGCGACGACAGGGCCGCGGTGAGGACGACCAGGTTCATCACGCCGCCGGCCGCCGGGACGCCGATGTTCGACAGGACCGTGACGAAGGGGCTCTCGCCGGCGGAGTACTTGTCCCACGGGAGCAGCATCGACAGCAGGACGACCGAGCCGACGTAGAACAGGCCCACCCGCCACATGATCGAGTTGATCGCCTTCGGCATGATCTTCTCGGGGCTCTCGGTCTCGCCGGCGGCGACGCCGACCAGTTCGACGGAGGCGTAGGCGAAGACGACGCCCTGGATGATCAGCAGCATGGGCAGCAGGCCGTGGGGGAAGACACCGCCGTTGTCCGTGATCAGGGCGGGGCCGGGGTGGTGGCCGTCCACGGGGTGCTGGGTGATCAGCACGTAGATGCCGATGCACATGAACACGACGAGCGCGCCGACCTTGACGATCGCGAACCAGAACTCCAGTTCGCCGAAGATCTTGACCGATATGAGGTTGACGGTCAACACGACCGCGAGGGCGATCAATGCGATCAACCATTGCGGGATGTCGGAGAACATGCCCCAGTAGTGGGTGTAGGTGGCGACGGCCGTGATGTCGGCGATACCGGTCGTCGCCCAGTTGAGGAAGTACATCCAGCCCGCGGTGTAGGCGCCCTTCTCGCCCAGGAACTCCCGGGCGTACGACACGAAGGCACCGGAGGACGGGCGGTAGAGCACGAGTTCGCCGAGGGCGCGCACGACCAGGAAGGCGAAGACGCCGCAGACGGCGTACGCGAGGAAGAGGGAGGGCCCGGCGTCGGCGAGCCGGCCGCCCGCGCCGAGGAAGAGGCCGGTGCCGATGGCGCCGCCGATGGCGATCATGTTGACGTGCCGGTGCTTGAGGCCCTTGCTGTAACCGGCGTCTCCGGCGTCGACATGACCGGACGAGGGGCGCCTGTCGTCTTCCAGGTGCTGTTCGCTCACGCCTCGGCTCCGCCTTCCGTCGGGGGGTCGTCCGCCCGCTGGGGACGCACGATGTCGGTGAGGGTCGTCTCGACGCGGTCCAGATGGTGGCTCATGGCCGCCACCGCGTCGTGCTCGCTGCCGTCGACCAGCGCCTCGACGATCGCCCGGTGCTCCCGGTTGGACTGCTCACGGCGCCCGCCCAGCTCGTTGAGGAAGGCCGACTGACGCGCCAGTGCGTCACGGATCTCCTCGATGACCCGGCGGAAGACCGGGTTCTGGGCGGCCTCGGCCACGGCGAGGTGGAAGAGGGTGTCCATGGCGACCCAGGCGGTGGTGTCCGTCTCCCGCTCCATGCGGTCGAGCAGGTGGGCCAGGTGGTCGAGGTTCTCCGGGGTGCGGCGCAGGGCCGCGTAGCCGGCGACGGGGATCTCGATGTGGCGGCGCACCTCCAGCAGGTCGCTGGCCGCGTAGTCGCCGAAGGTGGGGTCCTCGACGGTGTTCGCCACCACGAAGGTGCCCTTGCCGGTGCGGGAGACCGTGAGCCCCATGGTCTGCAGCGCGCGCAGCGCCTCGCGGAGCACCGGCCGGGACACCTCGAGGGCGCGGCACAGCTCGGCTTCGGAGGGGAGCTTGTCGCCGATGGCGTACCGGCCGCTCTCGATGGCACCGCGGAGGTGGTCGAGCACCGCTTCCATGGCGCTGACGCGCCGGGGGACGAGACCACCTGTCTGGCTGTCTGACAGGTTCACGGGAGCGATCCTGCGGGGTGCGGACGGACCCTGTCAAGGCACGGGGTAAAAAACGATTCACGGGGTGCGGCGCCTGAATACAGGCATCCGCACCCCGTGGGTGATCGGCGACGTCGGTTCAGCTCGCGAGCGTGCCGGTGCCGAGCAGACCGAGCAGGAGCACGCCGACGACGATCCGGTAGATCACGAAGGCGTTGAAGGAGTGCTTGGCGACGAACTTCAGGAGCCAGGCGATGGAGGCGTAGGCGACGAGGAACGACACGATCGTGCCGACGGCGAGCGGGGCGGCGCCGACCCCCGCGCCGAGGGCGTCCTTCAGCTCGTACAGGCCGGCACCGGTCAGGGCGGGGATGCCGAGGAAGAAGGAGAGCCGGGTGGCGGCGACGCGGTCCAGGTCCAGGATGAGCGCGGTGGACATGGTGGCGCCGGAGCGCGAGAAGCCGGGGAAGAGCAGGGCGAGGATCTGCGAGCAGCCGACCCACATCGCGTCCTTGAAAGACGTGTCGTCCTCGCCGCGCTTGTGCCGGCCCATCTGGTCGGCGGCCCACATCACGCCGGAGCCGGCGATCAGCGAGCCGGCGACCACCCACAGGGAGGCGAGCGGGCCGTCGATCAGCGGCTTGGCGGCGAGCCCCACCACCACGATCGGGATGGTGGCCGCGATCACCCACCAGGCGAACTTGTAGTCGTGGTGGTAGCGCTCCTCGCGGTCGGTCAGGCCGCGGAACCAGGCGGTGACGATCCGCCGGATGTCCTTGAAGAAGTACACGAGCACGGCGGCGATGGCACCGACCTGGATGACGGCGGAGAACCCGACGACGGACTTGTCGTCGACGGGGATGTCCATGAGCCCTTCGGCGATCTTGAGGTGACCGGTGGAGGACACCGGGAGGAACTCGGTCACCCCCTCGACTACTCCGAGGACGACGGCCTGACCGACGGAGATGGCGCTCATGGGATCCAGTTCTGGGGAAGAGTTGGTCGACAGTGCTGTAGACAGTACTCACCGCTCCGGGCCGCGCGGCACGCGCCTAGGCCCACAGGAGCCCGGCGAGTGAGACACCGGTGAAGGCCGCGGCGAGCCCCGCCGCCACACTCGCCACGACGTTCCCGGCAGCGTAGAGGCCGGAGCCGGCCTCGGTCAGCCGGAGGGTCTCGTAGGAGAAGGTCGAGTACGTCGTCAGCGCGCCGCACAGCCCGGTGCCCAGCAGAAGCCGCAGGTGGGGACCGGCGGCCCCGGCGGAGGCGGCGCCCGTGACCAGGCCGAGGACCAGGCAGCCGACGACGTTCACCACGAAGGTGCCCCACGGGAAGAGCGAGTCGTGCCGGGCCTGCACGGCGCGGTCGGTGAGATAGCGCAAGGGGGCGCCGACCATGGCGCCCGCGACGACCAGCAGCCAGTTCACAACGACTTCTTACCCTCCGGGTCCGTTTCGTCCGGGCCGCGGGAGGGCTCCGTCCACCGGACGGTCTCGCACACGTCCAGGGTCACCAGGCGACCCTCCACCAGTTCGCCGAGGCGGGGCAGGAAGGCCCGGATCCGCTCCTCGGTGTCCACCACGACCACCGCGACCGGCAGGTCCTCGCTCAGGGAGAGCAGGCGGCAGGTGTGGATGCGCGAGGAGGCGCCGTAGCCCTCGATGCCCCGGAAGACGCTGGCGCCGGCGAGTCCGGCGGCGTGCGCGCGGTGCACGATCTCGGCGTAGACGGGCCGGTGGTGCCAGGTGGCGTTCTCGCCGACGTAGACGGTCAGCCGCAGCGCGCGGCCGGTCCGCGGGATCATCGCCGCCGCCCGGCGAAGACCCGGCGGGCGGCGGCCGAGGCCAGCCACACCGCCGCGAGGGCCGCGCACAGCGTCGCGGCGAGACAGGCGAGGGCCGGGCCGGGGCGGCCGGCTCCGGTCAGCTGGCGGATGTCGACCGCGTAGGTGGAGAAGGTGGTGTAGCCGCCGAGCACGCCGGTGCCGAGGAACGGCCGCAGCAGGCGGTGGGCGGCCCACACGTCGGTGACGAGCACCATGAGGACGCCCATGGCGGCGCAGCCGGAGACGTTGGTCCAGAAGGTCGCCCAGGGGAAGTGGCCGGGGGGTGTGGGCCAGGCGAGCGTGAGCGCGTAGCGGGCCGTCGCGCCGAGCGCGCCGCCGGCCGCCACGACCGCGACGACGGGCGCCTGCGTACGCCACTCGGACCGCCGGGGTGGTGCGGGGCGGACGCCGCGGGTCTCCGTTTCCGGGGCTGTCATGGGTCGCTTCTCCTCTGCCGGCCCGTGCCCCTGCGGGCGATCAAGGCCGGAACCCAGCGTACCGCCGGGTCAGCGGGCGGCGGGCCGGGCGCAGACCGCGACCCCGGGCGCCAGGAAGCTGCCCAGCACCAGGTGGTCGCCGGTGGCGCAGACGCTGGTGACCATGCGGAAGCCGGACCGGCGGCGGGTGAGGTGGTGGACGACGCGTCCCTCGTCGTCCACGGCGACGACACCGGCGGTCCCGCTCGGGCGGTACGGCAGGTGTACGGCGGCCCGGGCCGCGGCGCGGCGGACGGCCGGCGGGGTGCGGTGCAGCAGGTCCAGCGCGGGGACGCGGGGGCCGGCCAGGGCGACCCAGACGGGGCCGTCGGGGCCCTCGCGCCAGAGGTTGTCCGGCATGCCGGGGAGGTCGGCGAGGGGTTCGGCGTGACCGGCGCGGGGGCCGGTGAGCCGGTAGCGGGTCAGGCGGCAGGCTCCGGTCTCGGCGACGATCAGGAAGGAGTGGTCGGCCGCGAGGGCGAGGCCGTTGGCGAACCGCAGCCCCTCCAGCAGCACCTCGGGCTCGCCGCCCTCCGGGGGCAGCCGCAGGAGGCGTCCGGTGCCGGTGTGTTCGACGATGTCGCCGATCCACCGCTCGTGCGGATAGCGGCGGCTGGAGACGGTGAAGTAAAGGGTGCCGTCGGGGAGGGCGACGGCGTTGCTGCAGAAGCGGAGCCGCTCCCCCGCCACCGAGTCCGCGAGGACGCGGACCGTGCCGTCGTCCGGGCGCACGCGCAGCAGGCCGCGTTCGGCGTCGCACACCACCAGGTCGCCGTCCGGGAGGAGTTCCAGGCCGAGGGGCCGGCCGCCGGTGCGGGCCACCACCTCGGCGCGGGCCGTGCGGGGGTCGCCGAGGTGGTGGACGCGGAGGATCCGCCCGTCGGCCACTCCGGTCAGCACGCGCCCGTGCGGGTCGGTCACGACGTCCTCGGGGCCGTGCGCGCCCAGGGAGACGTAGTGCAGCGGCACGAGTTCTGCGGGTCCGTCCATGGGCGCCCCCTTCTCACCGGGCCGCGCGGTCGTCACGGCGTTCACCCGCGTCACCAGCCCTTCTCGAACAGCCTGGCCACCTCGGCGACGCGGATCTCGTCGCGCCGGTAGTGGACGCGGCAGCGGATCCGGCGGGTGCGCAGGAGGCCGAGGCGGGCGAGGAAGTCGAGGTGGGCGCGCACGGTGCGCGGGGGCAGGCCCAGCTTGGCGGCGACGGCGCGCGCGGTGACGCCGGTCGCGGCGAGGTCGCGGTGGCGTCCGGCGGGGAAGTGGGCCGCCGGGTCCTTGAGCCACTCCAGGACGGTCTGCCGTATCCGGCCCGTGGGAGCCCCCGGGAAAGTCACCGTCATCCGTCCGCCTTCCGTCCCCGGCCTCCTCGTACGCAGTGTTCCCACTGTGTCCCGGGCGACGCCGCCGCGTCCGGGACTCGGCGTCCGTTGTCCGGTACCGGACGGCCGCGGGCCCGGGGCGGCGTGTGACCCCCCAGGCCCGTGGCGGGAGCCCGGCCGCCGCCGTGCGGCCGGGCTCCCTCGCCGGGGTTCAGCGGTGGCTGAACCACGTCATGGAGGTGAGCGCCTTGTCGTCGTAGCCGAAGAGGGCCTGGTTCTCCCAGCCGTTGCCGGAGCCGGCGTCCGCGGGGTCCCAGCCGTTGCCGGCGACGGCGGTCCAGGTGGCCTCCCAGTAGAAGACGCCGAGGCCGCGGCCGTTGGGGACGGCCTCCACGATGCTCGCCACGTCATTCATCCACCGGGTCTGGCCGGCCACGGTCGCCGGGTAGCCGGAGACGAGTTCGCCGGTGGTGTCGATCTGGTTGGTGAGCGCGTCGTCGCTGTCGAGACGGAAGGGGTAGGCCGTCTCGGCGACGAACACCGGCTTGCCGTAGCGGGAGGCCGCGTCGTCCAGGGTGGTCTGGAAGTCGGAGAGCGCGCCGTGCCAGTAGCCGTAGTACGACAGGCCGATCACGTCGAACCTGACGCCGTTCGCGACCGCGTTGTCGAACCACCATTCGGTGCCGGCCTTGTCCCCGCCCTTGGCCAGGTGCAGCGCGACGGGGGTGGACGAGTCGACCGCCTTGACGGCGCTGTAGCCGGAGTTGATCAACCCGGCGAGCTGGGTCCAGTTGTCCGTTGATCCCTCGGACCACAGCATGCCGCCGTTGATCTCATTGCCCACCTGGACCATGTCGGCGGTGGTGCCTTGAGCCTTCAAGGCGTTCAACACGTCGTACGTGTGGTTGTACACGTCCGTCTTCAGTTGACTGTATGTATGGCCCACCCAGGCGGCCGGCTTCTTCTGGGCGCCGGGGTCGGCCCAGGTGTCCGAGTAGTGGAAGTCGACCAGCAGCTTCATGCCCTGTGCCTTGACGCGCTTGGCCACCGCCAGGACGTGCGCCTTGTCGTTGAAGCCGTCGGCGGGGTTTACCCACACCTTCAGACGCGCGTAGTTCATGCCGTACGACTTGAGGATGGGGAGGGCGTCGCCGGCGGTGCCCGCACTCGTCCTGTACGTGCCGCCCTTGGCCTCGCTCTTGGCGAGGGAGGAGATGTCGGCGCCATGGACGGAGGTGCCCGTGGTGCCGGGCGTGAAGGTCAGGTCGTCGACGTTGATCCAGTTGCCCGCGTTCGCGTCACTGTTGACGCTGATGGTGCACTGGTTGTTGCTCACCTTGACCGGCGTGACGATCCGGATCCATCCACTGGACGAGACCGGCAGATCGGTGCGCTGTTCGGCACTCCCGCAATTCTTGAGCGCTATGTAGGCGGCCTTCTGTCCGCCGCCGGACCGCACCCACGCGGTCAGCGTGTAGTTCCCGTTGGCCAGCCCGGACAGGTACTGGTAGGTCTCCGTCTTGTAGGCGGAGGCCGAGTAGTGGCTGAGGCGGTAGCCGCCGCCATGGCCGCCGGCCTCGGTGTAGGAGGCCCCGGTGTCGCCGTACTCGGACCAGCCGGCGGGCGTGGCCACGCCCGCGCCGTCGGTCTCGAATCCGCCGTTGGTGAGCGTGCTCGCGGCCTGGGCGGTCTGGGCGGGCAGGGTGGTGAGGGCGAGAGCGGCCGCGAGCGGCGGCAGCAGGGCGGTGATGGTGCGTCTGGGATGGAACTTCATCGTCCGTCGTCCCTTCGACGTAACTGGGGGAAGGCTCCCGCGGTGGGACCGCGGGAGGCCCCCTCCGCCCGCGGCTCCCACGGCTCGCGCGGGCGGAGGGGAGTCGGCTCAGCCGTCGAGTCGCACGACCCGGACGGCTCCGGCCGGGACCGCGAGGCGGCCCGCGGCGCGTTCGCCCGTCAGCAGTTCGGTGCCGGGCGCCGCCAGCGGCACCTTGGTGTCGCCGGCGGTGTGGTTGATGACGAAGAGGAAGGTGCCCGCTTCGCCGCTGCGGCGCACGACCTCGACGTCGCGCGGCAGTTCGGCGCGCGGGGCGAGTCCGGCGTCGTCGGCCGCGCGGCCGAGGACGGCGTCCAGCCCCCGGGCGTCGAGGCGGGTGGAGACGTACCAGGCGGTGCCGCGGCCGAACCGGTGCCGGGTGACGGCCGGGCGGCCCGCGGTGAGCCCGTCGGCGTACCGCCACACGGTCTCCGCACCGCGCGGGACGACGAACTCGGTCCACACGTCGCCGGCCGGTCCGGTGCCGTCCGGGCCGGTCAGCAGCACCCGCTGGTCCTTCAGCAGCGGCGAGAACTCCTCCACGGTCAGGCCGAGGACCTCGCGCAGCGCGCCCGGGTAGGCGCCCTCGTGGACGGCGTCGTGCTCGTCGACGATGCCGGAGAAGTACGACACGACGAGCGTGCCGCCGTTCTCGACGTAGTGGCGGACGTTGCGGCCGGCGGCCTCGGTCATCAGGTACAGGGCCGGGACGACGACCAGGGGGTATGCGGACAGGTCCGCTTCGGGGTGGGCGAAGTCGACCGTGAGGTGGCGGTCGTAGAGGGCCTCGTAGAAGGAGTCGGCGCGCTCGCGCGGGTCGTGGTCCTCGCTGGGGCGCCAGTCGAGGCTCTGCGCCCACCAGGACTGCCAGTCCCACAGCATGGCCGCGTCGGCCTCGGTGCGGGTGCCCCGGATCTCGCTCAACGCCTCGACGGCGGCGCCGAGTTCGACCACCTCACGCCAGACGCGGGTGTCGGTGCCGCCGTGCGGGACCATCGCGGAGTGGAACTTCTCGGCGCCGCGCCGGGACTGGCGCCACTGGAAGAACATCGCGCCCTCGGAGCCGCGGGCGACGTGGGCGAGGGAGTTGCGGGCCATCTGGCCGGGTGCCTTGGCGGGGTTGCGGGGCTGCCAGTTGACGCCCGAGGTGGAGTGTTCCAGCAGCAGCCAGGGGGCGCCGCCGGCGACCGAGCGGGTGAGGTCGGCGGCCATCGCGAGGTTGACGTGGGTGCGGCGGCCGTCGGTGATCAGGTAGTGGTCGTTCGTGACGAGGTCGACCTCGCGGCCCCAGGCCCAGTAGTCCATGGAGTCGCACTGGCTGAGGGCGGTCATGAAGTTGGTGGTGACCGGGACGCCGGGTGAGAGGCGGTGCAGGATGTCGCGTTCGGCGCGGAAGTTCTCCCGGATGGTGGCGTCGGTGAACCGCCGGTAGTCCAGCGCCTGGCCCGGGTTGCCCACGGTCGGGGTGGTGCGGGGCGGGTTGATCTGCGCGAGGTCCGTGTAGTGCTGGCCCCAGAACGCCGTTCCCCAGGCCGCGTTGACCGCGTCCACGGTGCCGTAGGTGTCCGCGAGCCAGTCGCGGAAGCGGGCCGCGCAGGTGTCGCAGTAGCAGGCGGAGACGGGGACGCCGTACTCGTTGTGGACGTGCCACATCGCGAGCGCGGGGTGGTCGCCGTAGCGCTCGGCGAGCCGGGTGGTGATGTTCGCGGCGGCGGCGCGGTAGTCGGCGTTGCCGTGGCAGATCGCGCCGCGCGAGCCGAATTCGTAGCGCACCCCGTCGGCGGTGACCGGCAGGGCCTCGGGGTGGGCGCGGTAGAACCAGACGGGCGGCACCACGGTGGGCGTGCCGAGGTCGACGCGGATGCCCCCCTCGTGCAGCAGGCCGAGGACCCGGTCGAGCCAGCCGAAGTCGTATTCCCCGGGCGCCGGTTCCAGCAGGGCCCAGGAGAAGATGCCGACGCTCACCATCGTGACACCGGCCTCCCGCATCAGCCGGACGTCCTCCCGCCAGACGGATTCCGGCCACTGCTCGGGGTTGTAGTCCCCGCCGAAGGCGAGCCTCGTGAGGCCCCTGGGGGCGGTGTCCGGCATGAATGTCTCCCGGAGAATCGATCAGATGGGAACGTGCACACACAACGACGGCGGTGCGAGCCCAACATAACCGCACAGCAACAACCATTGACAAGTGTCCGGGATGTTTCTCTACTGTGAACGCTCACAGAAGCATGGCAGGGGCTCCCGGCAGGCGAGCGCCCGGGTCATGTGAGCGTGCACAACTGCGTGACAGGTCCCCGCAGCGGGCGGGGACCCGGGTCAGGGGAGAAACATGCCGCACACGAAGCGCCGCCGCCTCGTGACAACCGCCGTCGCCGTGTCGCTCGGCGCCACCGCCCTCGCCGCCTGCGGCTCCGGGGACGACAGCAAGGCCGAATCGGGTCCCGTGTCGCTGACGTACTGGACCTGGACGCCCGGCATGGACAAGGTCGTCGACCTGTGGAACAAGGGGCCGGGGAAGAAGGAGCGGATCACCGTCACGGTGAAGAAGCAGGCGTCCGGCGACACGCTGGTCACCAAGATCCTCACCGCGCACAAGGCCAAGAAGGCCCCCGACCTGGTGCAGGCCGAGTACCAGGCGCTGCCGACGCTGGTCAGCAACGACGCCCTGGCCGACGTCTCCGACGACGTCGACGGCGTCGAGGACAAGTTCGCCGAGGGCGTCTGGCAGCAGACCACGCTCGGCACGGACGCCGTCTACGCGGTGCCGCAGGACATCGGCCCGATGATGTTCTACTACCGCGAGGACCTGTTCAAGAAGTACGGCCTGAAGGTCCCCACCACCTGGGAGCAGTTCGCCGAGACCGCCCGCCGGCTGAAGAAGAAGGCCCCCGACAAGGACCTGACCACCTTCTCCGCCAACGACTCCGGCCTCTTCGCGGGCCTCGCCCAGCAGGCCGGCGCGAAGTGGTGGACGACCTCCGGCGACCGGTGGAAGGTCGGCATCGACGACGCGGCCACCCGGAAGGTCGCCCAGTTCTGGGGCGGCCTGGTCAAGGAGGGCGTCATCGACAACCAGCCGATGTACACCCCGTCCTGGAACAAGGCGCTGAACACGGGCAAGCAGATCGCCTGGGTGAGCGCGGTGTGGGCGCCCGGCACCCTGAACACGGCCGCGCCGGACACCAAGGGCAAGTGGGCCATGGCCCCGCTCCCCCAGTGGTCGGCGGAGCAGGACGTCACCGGCAGCTGGGGCGGTTCCTCCACGGCGGTCACCACCGACTCCGCGCACCAGGAGGCCGCCGCCGAGTTCGCGGTCTGGCTGAACACCGACCACGACGCCCTGAACGCGCTGGCGAAGGAGGGCGGCATCTACCCGGCGTCCACCTCCGCGCAGCTCAGCGGCGCCTTCTCCAACCCGCCGGCGTACTTCTCCAACCAGCCGGACTTCTACACCAAGGCCGCCGGCATCGCGAAGACCACCGCGCCGGCCTCGTGGGGCCCGAACGTGAACGTCGCCTACACGTCCTTCAAGGACGCCTTCGGCGCCGCCGCCAAGAACAAGTCGGACTTCGCCGGCGCCCTGCGGAAGATGCAGGACGACACGGTCGCCGACATGAAGAAGCAGGGCTTCGAGGTCTCCCGGTGAGCAGCTCGACCAGCCGGAGGGGGTACGGGGTCAAGGCGGCCCCGTACACCTTCCTCCTCCCCGCCTCGATCCTGTTCGTCCTCTTCTTCGCGCTGCCCATCGGCTACGCGGTCTGGCTCAGCTTCCGCAAGGTGCGCGTCTCCGGGCTCGGCCTGGGCTCGGGCGCCCGGCACGAGGTCTGGGCCGGCTTCGAGAACTACACCGCGGCCTTCCAGGACAGCGAGCTGCTGCACGGCGCGCTGCGCGTGCTCGGCTACGGCTGCGTCGTCGTCCCGGTGATGCTGGGCCTCGCGCTGCTGTTCGCGCTGATGCTGGACTCCGAGAAGGTACGGCTCGCCCCGTTCACCCGGCTCGCGATCTTCCTGCCGTACGCCATCCCCGGCGTGGTGGCCGCGCTGTTGTGGGGCTTCCTGTACCTGCCGGACGTCAGCCCGTTCTACTTCGTGCTCGACAAGCTGGGGCTGCCGCAGCCGGACCTGCTGGACGGCGGCCCGCTCTACCTCGCCCTGTCGAACATCGCGGTCTGGGGCGGCACCGGCTTCAACATGATCGTCATCTACACCTCGCTCAGGTCGATCCCGGCCGAGGTGTACGAGGCGGCGCGGCTGGACGGTGCCACCCCGCTGCAGATCGCGCTGCGGATCAAGATCCCGATGGTGGCGCCCTCGCTGGTGCTGACCTTCTTCTTCTCGATCATCGCGACGCTTCAGGTGTTCAACGAGCCGACCACCCTGAAGCCGCTCACCAACTCGGTCAACACGACCTGGAGTCCGCTGATGAAGGTGTACCAGGACGCCTTCGGCCGCAACGACATGTACTCGGCGGCGGCCGAGGCGACGCTGATCGCCGTGGTCACGCTGCTGCTGTCGTTCGGGTTCCTGCGGGCCGCGAACCGCCGCAACAAGCAGGAGGCAGCGCGATGAGTGCCCTCGCCGTCCACGAGGCGGCCCCGGCCGCCGGCACCACGCCGGGTACGGCGCGGCGTCCGCCGCTGCGCCGCCGGATCGCGCTGGTGCCGACGGTCACCCTGCTGCTCGGCGCGGTCTACACGCTGCTGCCGGTCGCCTGGGTGGTGATCGCGTCGACCAAGTCCGGGCACGAGCTGTTCTCCACGTTCACGTTCCTGCCCGGCACCGGCTTCACCGACAACATCAGGGATCTCAACGCCTACCGGGGCGGGGTCTACTGGACGTGGATGGGCAACTCCGCCCTGTACGCCGGTCTGGGCGCCCTGCTGTCCACCGCCGTGTCGGCGTTCAGCGGCTACGCGCTCGCCACGTACCGCTTCAGGGGCCGCGAGACGCTGTTCAACGTGCTGCTCGCGGGCGTGCTGATGCCGCCGGTGATCCTCGCGATCCCGCAGTACCTGCTGCTGGCGAAAGCCGACCTGACGGACTCCTACCTGTCCGTGCTGCTGCCGCAGATCCTTTCCCCCTACGGCGTCTACCTGGCCCGGATCTACGCGTCCGCCGCCGTGCCGGCCGACGTGGTGGAGGCCGGGCGGATGGACGGGGCGAGCGAGTGGCGGATCTTCACCCGGATCGCGCTGCCGATGATGATCCCCGGCATGGTGACGGTGTTCCTGTTCCAGTTCGTCGCGGTCTGGAACAACTTCCTGCTGCCGTACATCATGCTCAGCGACGACGAGAAGTTCCCGCTGACGCTGGGCCTTTACACGCTGCTGGAGCAGGGCGCGAACACGCCCGCGCTGTACACCCTGGTGATCACCGGGGCGTTCCTCGCGGTGCTTCCGCTGATCGCGCTCTTCCTGGTCATCCAGCGGTTCTGGAGCCTGGATCTGCTGTCCGGGGCCGTAAAGTCATGACCATGAGCAACACGGGGGGCCGGCGCAGGGCACCGACGATCCACGATGTGGCGCGCGAGGCCGGTGTCTCGCGCGGCACCGTCTCGCGCGTGCTCAACGGCGGGCACTACGTCAGTCCCGCGGCCCAGGAGGCGGTCAACGCCGCCATCCGCAAGACCGGGTACGTCGTGAACCGGCACGCCCGTTCGCTGATAACGGGACGCTCGGACTCGGTCGGCTTCCTGCTGACCGAGCCGCAGGAGCGGTTCTTCGAGGACCCGAACTTCAACGTCCTGCTGCGCGGCTGCACCCAGGCGCTGGCCGCGCACGACATCCCGTTGCTGCTGATGCTGGCGGGTACGCGGGACGAACGGCGCCGGATCACGCGGTACATCACCGCCGGGCACGTCGACGGGGTGCTGCTGGTCTCCAGCCACTCCGGCGACCCGGTCGCCGAGGAGCTGCGGGCGGCGGGGGTGCCCCTGGTCGCCTGCGGCAAGCCCATCGGCCTGGGCTCGAAGGTGAGTTATGTCGCCGCCGACGACCGGGACGGCGCCCGGGACATGGTCCGGCACCTGCTGTCGCTGGGGCGGCGGCGGATCGGTGTGGTCACCGGCCCGCCGGACACCCCCGGTGGTGTGGAGCGGCTCGCCGGGTACCGGGAGGTGCTGGCCGAGGCGGGTCTCGCGGCCGACGAGCGGCTGGTCGTCTCCGGTGACTACAGCCGCGCGAGCGGTGAGGCGGGCGCGGAGCGGTTGCTGGAGCGGGCGCCGGACATGGACGCCGTGTTCGTCGCCTCCGACCTGATGGCGCAGGGCGTGCTGGTGGCCCTGCAGCGGGCCGGGAAGCGGGTGCCGGAGGACATCGCCGTCGGTGGTTTCGACGACTCCCCGGCGGCGACCGCCGCCACCCCGGCGCTCACCACCATCCGGCAGCCGTGGGACCGGATCAGCAGCGAGATGGTCCGGGTGCTGCTCGCCCAGCTGGGCGGTGAGGAGCCGGCGGCGGTGATCCTGCCCACGGAGCTGGTGCGGCGCGCATCCGCTTAGACGCCGGCGAGGACGCGTCGCGCGGTCGTCGCCGGCCGACGACACCGCCAGCGGGTTGCCCCGGCCGTCGGTGAGGACGTGGCGCCTCCTGCCCGGCCGTGCGCGGCCGTCCGGGCCGGGCCCGCTTCGCTCCGGTCGCGCATCGGGGCCTGTGAGGACCAGCCCCGCCCGGCCGGGCCCGCGCACCGCTCGGCCCCGAAGGCCCGGCCAGACGGCTGCGCCTCGCCCACAACGAGTACGGCGTCCCGCACGAGACGGACGCCGGTCCCCCGGCGACGGGTGCGCACCACGTCCTGCTGAGCGCCACCGCCGAGGAAGGCCTGCGCCGGCGGTTCACGCTGGCCGTCGACGGGACCGAACGGGCCGTGTCCGGCAGCGTGCACCAGCACATCGGAAAGGCACCCTTCCAGGGCATCAGCATCGGCGTCGACCGCAAGTCGCCCGTCTCCTGGCCCCTGTACGCACGCCACCGCGCCCCGCGAGGCGGCGTCCGCGTTCGAGCGAGCAGTCGTTATGTCGTGCGCATGGCAGGCTTGTTGACACTTCGTCAACTGCCTTGTACGCAACGCCTGTTGTCGGCAACCCTCGATCACAGCCCGAGCGGGACGCCTCGCCCCCGCCCCGGCGGGGGTGCGCGATCACGCGCACCCGCCCCCACAGACGCGCGCCCCACCCGTGCGTGCGCCGCCAAGAGGAGGAATCCCTCGTAATGGCACAACTGCGGAGCAAGAGAATACGGTTCGCCGCGATCGCCGCGATCGCGTCGACCACCTTGGCCGGTGGCCTCGCCGCCGTCCCCGCCCAGGCCGCTCCCGCCGTGGGCAAGGTGATCGGTGCCGGCTCGCCCACGGCGGTCCGGGACAGTTACATCGTGACGCTCCGGAAGGACGCCGGATTCAAGGCCTCCTCGATCACGGGCAGGAATCTGGTCGAGGAGTACGGCGGCAGCGTGACCAAGACGTTCGGCAGCGCGCTGAACGGCTACACCGCCACCCTCTCCGCGACGGAGGCCGAGCGCCTGGCCGCCGACCCGGCGGTGGCGGCCGTCGAGCAGAACCAGCGGGTCGGCGTCACCGACACCGCGCAGTCCAACGCGCCGTGGGGCCTCGACCGCATCGACCAGACCTCCCTGCCCCTGTCCGGCACCTACACCTACCCGGACAGCGCCGGCAGCGGTGTGACCGCCTACGTCATCGACACCGGCGTACGCATCACGCACCAGCAGATCAGCGGCCGCGCCTCCTACGGTTACGACGCCGTCGACGGTGACACCGACGCCGCGGACGGCAACGGCCACGGAACCCATGTGGCCACCACCATCGCCGGCTCCACCTACGGCGTGGCCAAGAAAGCGAAGATCGTCGCCGTGCGGGTACTGGACAACAACGGATCCGGGACCACCGCCGGAGTCATCGCCGGCATCGACTGGGTGACCCGGAACCACTCCGGCCCCTCCGTCGCCAACCTGTCCCTCGGCGGCGGTGCCTCCGCCACGCTGGACGCGGCCGTGCGCACCTCCATCGCGAGCGGCGTGACGTACGCGGTGGCCGCCGGCAACAGCAACGCCAACGCCTCCTCGTACTCCCCGGCCCGGGTCGCCGAGGCCATCACCGTCGGCGCGACGACCAGCACCGACGCCCGGGCGAGCTACTCCAACTACGGCTCGGTGCTGGACGTCTTCGCCCCGGGATCCTCCATCACGGCCGGCTGGAACACCGGCGACACCGCGACCAACACGATCTCGGGCACCTCCATGGCGACCCCGCACGTCGCCGGAGCCGCCGCGGTCTACCTGGCCGGCCACGCCTCCGCCACACCGGCCCAGGTCGCCACGGCCCTGGTGGACGGGGCGACGACAGGCAAGGTCACCGGCGCCGGCTCGGGCTCGCCCAACCGCCTGCTGAAGCTCGTGCCGTGACCGCTCCGCCCGCGGTCCGGCCGTCGTGAGCACCGTGCCCCGGAGGCCGTCCCGCCTCCGGGGCACGGCGTGGCGAGGCTCGGAACAAGACCGGGACGGCACACCGCCCGCGGGGCGCTCGTCACCGTGCCCCCGGTCTCACCAGGCCCGTCTCGTAGGCGACGACCACCGCCTGGGCGCGGTCGCGCAGGCCGAGTTTGGCGAAGATGCGGGCCACGTGCGACTTCACCGTGGCCTCGCTGAGCGTCAGTTCGGCGGCCAGTTCCGTGTTGGACAGGCCCCGGCCCATCAGGGTGAGCACCTCCCGTTCGCGCGGGGTGAGCGGGGTCAGGCCGGCGGGCGCGGCCCCGGCCGTCCGGTCGGCCTCGGCCGCGTAGCGCTCCACCAGGCGCCGGGTGATCTGCGGGGCGAGCAGGGCGTCACCGGTGCCGACGAGCCGTACGGCCGCCGCCAGGTGCTCGGGGGTGACGTCCTTGAGCAGGAAGCCGCTGGCCCCGAGGGACAGGGCCGTGTACACGTACCGGTCCAGGTCGAAGGTCGTCAGCATGAGCACCCGGCAGCCGGGTGCCTCGGCCAGGATCCGGCGGGTGGCCTCCAGGCCGTCCATGACCGGCATGCGGATGTCCATGAGGACGACGTCCGGCCGCAGTTCGCGGGCCGCGGCGACGGCCTCGGCGCCGTCGGCGGCCTCACCCGCGACCTCGATGCCGCGGGCGTTGAGGATGAGCCGGAAGCCGCTGCGGATCAGCGTCTGGTCGTCGGCGATCAGGACGCGGGGCGCCCGCCCGGGCGCGTCCGGGGTCACGGCCGGTCCAGGGGTATGCGGGCGCGGACGCGGAAGCCGCCGCCGAGTCTGCGCCGGGCGTCCAGCTCACCGCCGTACAGGGCGACCCGCTCGCGCAGACCGAGCAGACCGCGTCCGGTGCCCTCGCCGTGCGGTCTCCCGGCGGGACGTGGGCTGCCGCTGCCCGGCGGCGTGCTGCCGGTGCCGGCCGCCGCCGCGGCGCCGGTGAGCACGCTGGGGCCGGTGCTGAGGATCTCGACGCGCAGGGCGTGGTCGGCGTGGCGCACGGTCACCTGGGCCCTGCCGCCGTCACCGTGCCGCAGCGCGTTGGTCAGGGCCTCCTGGATGATGCGGTAGGCGGTCACGTCGACGCCCTGCGGCAGCGGGCGCGGTTCGCCCCAGAGGCGGACCTCGACGGGCAGCCCGGCGAACGATATCCGGTCCACCAGCGGGCCGAGGCGGTCCAGGCCGGGCTGCGGGGCGAGCGGCGGACCCACCGCTTCGGCGCCCGGAGCGGGGCCGGCGTCCGTGCCGTCCTGCGCGGGCGCCAGCAGGCCCAGCAGATGCCTCAGCTCGGTCATCGCGCCGCGGCCCGCGTCCTCCACGGCGCGCAGCGCGGTCGCCGCCTCGTCCGGCATCGTGCCCAGCACCTCGCGGGCGGCGCTCGCCTGGACGATCATCAGGCTGACGTTGTGGCTGACGATGTCGTGCAACTCCCTCGCGATCCGGTCCCGTTCGGCCGCGATCGCGGCCTCGGCGGCGCTCTCCCGCTCCCTCTCCAGCAGCCAGCCCCGCTCGCCGACCGCCGTGCGCCAGCGGCGCCGGGTGCGCGCCAGCGCGACGGCCAGCGCGAGGACGGCCCCGCCCGCCACCGCGAGCGCCGCCGTCAACACCTCGTACTCCCCCATGGCCACCACTCTCGCAGACGGCACCGGCATCCGCATCGACCTGGGGATACAGCGGACTGCATCCCCGGGATGAGTCCTGCGGCCGAGTGCCGTCCGGGGAGGGATGCCCGAGGGGCGGGCCCGCGTCTAGCGTCCTGCCCATGGTCACCGAGGTGAGAACGGAAGACGTCGTCGTACGGCTCGACGGGGTGCGCAAGGAGTACGGCGAGACGGTCGCGCTCGACGGGGTGTCGCTGGAGATCCGGGCCGGGGAGGCGGTCGCGGTGATGGGGCCCTCCGGGTGCGGCAAGTCCACGCTGC
The DNA here is from genome assembly GCF_055569255.1 of Streptomyces sp. NPDC029296. Lineage (NCBI taxonomy): Bacteria > Bacillati > Actinomycetota > Actinomycetes > Kitasatosporales > Streptomycetaceae > Streptomyces > Streptomyces sp. NPDC029296. Next base: position 97,659 of record NZ_JBVHXT010000013.1, on the reverse strand, counting down.
TCAACATGATCGCGGGACTGGACCGGCCGTCGGCCGGGCGGGTCGTCGTCCACGGCGAGAACATCGGGGAGTTGAGCGAGAAGGGGCTGGCGCTGTACCGGCGGCGCGGGATCGGGATGATCTTCCAGTTCTTCAATCTCGTCGACGACCTGTCGGCCCTGGACAACGTGGCGCTGGCGGCCCAGCTGACGGGGACACCGGCCCGGCAGGCCCGGCGGCGGGCGCTGGAGCTGTTCGAGGAGCTGGGGATCGCGGACCGGCGCCATGCCTATCCGGCGGTGCTCAGCGGCGGCGAGCGGCAACGGGTGGCGGTGGCCCGGGCGTTGATGAACCGGCCCGCGCTGCTGCTGGCCGACGAGCCGACCGGCGCGCTGGACAGCCGGGCCGGGGAGCAGGTGATGGACCTGCTGATCGACCTGAACCAGATCGGCCAGACCCTGGTCGTCGTCACGCACGACGAGCAGCTCGCGCAGCGCTGCGCGAGCCGTCTGGTGCTGCTGGCCGACGGCCGGGTGACCGGCGGGCACACCCTGGAGCCGTCGGTATGAGGGCGGTGTGGCCGGTCGCGCGGGCGGCGGTGCGCCGGCGGCGGCTGCAGACGGTGGTGATCTGGCTGGTGACGCTGGTGTCGACGGGGTCGATGGTGGTGGCGCTGGGACTGGTCGACGCGGCGTCGGCGCCGTTCGACCGCGCCTTCGACAGGTTGCACGGGCCGCATGTCGTGGCCGCCTTCGACAGCCGCGGGGTGACGGACGCCCGACTGGCGCGTGCGGCACGGCGGCCGGGGGTGGAGGCGGTGGCGGGGCCGTTCCCGCAGGCGACGGTCGGTATTCCGCGCGGTGCGGGCGACTTCGGTCTGGGCGGCCAGATCACGGTGGTGGGCCGCCCGGGCCCCGGGGGTCCGGTGGACCGGGTGGACCTGTGGGCGGGCCGCTGGCCCACCCGGCCGGGCGAGACGGTGCTGAACCGGCAACGCGACTGGACCGCCGACGACCTCGGCAGGGAACTCCGGGTGCCGTCCGGTCCGCGGCTCACCATCGTCGGGTTCGCCTTCGACCTGAGTCACACGGCGGACGCCTGGGTGTCCCCGGACCAGATCGGCGCGCTGCACCCGACCGGCCGGCAGCTGCTGCTGCGGTTCCGGGACGCGTCGACGCAGAAGGATCTGCGTGCGCACCTGTCGGAGGTGACGAGGGAGCTGCCGCCGGGCGCGCTCGCCGGCTCGCAGACGTATCTGGCGCTCAAGCACCGGATCGGCGGCAACGCGCGCGCGTACGCCCCGTATCTGATGGCGTTCGGGGTGCTCGGCATCCTGGTCGCGGTGCTGATCGTCGCCAATGTGGTCGGCGGGGCGGTGGTCTCCGGGTTCCGGCACATCGGCATCCTGAAGGCGCTGGGCTTCACCCCGGGGCAGGTGCTGGGCGTCTATCTGACGATGATCTGCGTGCCGGCCGTCCTCGGCTGTGTGCTCGGCACCCTGGCCGGCGATCTGCTGGCGAAGCCGTTCCTGGAGTTCGTGTTCTCCGGGCCGGCCTCGGGGGTGCTGCACGACGGCCTGTCGGTCGCGCCCTGGGTGAACCTGTCGGCGCTGCTCGGCATGCCGCTGGTCTGCGTGCTCGCCGCCCTCGGCCCCGCGGTGCGGGCGCGGCGGCTGCCGGCGGCGCGGGCCATCAGCGCGGGCAGCGCTCCCCGGGCCGGACGGGCGCTCGGCCTCCAGCGGCGCCTGGCGGGCGCGCGGCTGCCCCGGTCGGTGAGCCTCGGCGCGGGACTCCCGTTCGCCCGTCCCGCGCGCAGCGCGCTCACGCTGGCCGCCGTGGTCCTCGGGGTGACGACGGTGACCTTCGCGACCGGCCTCGCGGCCACGCTGAACAGTTTCGGGGGCAGCGGTCACGACTCCTACGACGTCACCGTCTACGTGGGTGCCCACCGGCACGGCGAGGAGGTGCGGCCGGTGCACGGCGACCGCGAACTCCAGGAGCTGCTGGGCGCCTTGCCGGGCGCGCACCGTGTCACGGCGCGGTCCGACGAGGAAGTGGTCCTGGTGGGCAGCACGAACGTGGTGATGTTCGAGGGCCGGCGCGGCGACCGGTCGCTGGACGGCGTGCTGCTGAAGGGGCGCTGGATGCACCGGACCGGGGAGGTGGTGGCCGGGTCGCCGTTCCTGCGCCGCAACGGGGTGCGGCTCGGGGACCGGCTGCGCCTGCGCAAGGACGGCCGCGAGGAGCAGGTGACCGTCGTGGGCGAGACGATGGACACCGACGACCGGCTGGTCGTCGGCGACTGGCCTACGGTCACCGCGCTGCTGCCCGGGGCACGCCCCATCGCGTACCACGTGCGGCTGGGCGAGGGCGTGGACCGGGAGACGTACGCGCGTGCGGTCCGGGCCGCCGATCGGGGGCTGTCCGTCCAGGTGAGCGGGGCGAACACCGTCACCGGCACCATCGTCGGCTCCGCTACCGCGCTGACCCTGATGCTGGCCCTGGTCGCCTCCCTGGGTGTCTTCAACACCGCCGTCCTGAACACCCATGACCGGCGCCGGGACCTCGGCATGCTGAAGTCGATCGGGATGACCCCGCGCCAGGTGACGGTGATGACGGTGACGTCGATGGCGGTGCTCGGGGTGGCGGGGTCGCTGCTGGGCGTCCCGCTGGGGATCGCCGCGCACCGGGTGGTGGTGCCGCGCATGGCGGCCGGGCTGGACATCACGCTGCCCGGCTCCATGACGGATGTCTGGCATCCGCCTCTCCTGGCGCTCCTGGCGCTCGCCGGGGTGGTGATCGCCGTCATGGGGGCGCTGGTGCCCGCCCGCCGGGCGGCCCGGCTCACCGTCGCCGAGGTGCTGCGCAACGAGTGACGGCAACCGGTCAGGATCGGAGAAGCCGCCGCGGGCCGCCCGGTCCTAGCGTGGGGGGGACCGGCGGGCAGACCGCCGGTGCCCCGCCCGCGCTGTCGGGCACCGCTGTGCGAAGGAGTGAGCATCATGGCCGCCGGCCTGCAGACGATCATCTACCCGGTGAAGGACCTGGACCGCGCCAAGGCCCTGTTCGGCGCGCTGCTGGGCGTCGAGCCGTACGCGGACGAGCCGTACTACGTCGGCTACAAGGCCGCCGGCCAGGACGTCGGCCTCGATCCGAACGGGCATGCCAAGGGGATGACCGGGCCGGTGCCGTACTGGCACGTGACGGATCTGCCGGAGCGGCTCGCGGCGCTGCTGGCGGCGGGCGCCGAGCTGCTCCAGGACGCGCAGGACGTCGGCGGCGGCCGGCTGATCGCCTTCGTGAAGGACGCCGAGGGCAACCACCTGGGGCTGCTCCAGGACCCCGCGGCCTGAGGCCGGCACGACCCGCACGACCGGGCATTAGTTGCACACTCAACGAGTGTCCGGTTCGGTGCTACCGTGCGGTTATGGCAGTCAAGACGGCCGAGACCCGGCTGGAGGAACGCTGGCGGGACATCCTCGCCGTGCACGCGCGCACGATGTGCGAGATCGACCGCGTCCTGCACCCGCACGGACTGGGCGCCAGCGACTTCGAGGTGCTGGATCTGCTGGCCACGGAGCCGCCCGAGCAGGGCGAGCAGTGCCGGGTGCAGAACCTGGTCGGCCGGGTGCACCTCAGCCAGAGCGCGCTGTCCCGGCTGATCGGCCGGCTGGAGAAGGACGGCCTGGTGGAGCGCTCGGTGTGCGCGGAGGACCGGCGCGGGGTGTGGGTGGCGCTCACCCCCAAGGGCCGTGCGCTGCACGCCGAGGTGCTGCCGCTCCAGCGGGCGGTGCTGCGGCGCCTGCTGGCCGGGCAGGAGTCCTAGAGTTCCAGGCTCCGACGCGGGGCGCGTACACCAGCACTCCCCCGCCGGCCAGGTCCTCGACGCGGTACGCCGTCGCCCACGGCCCCGGCGGCACGGGCGTGCGCGCCGGCACGTACGCCGGAATCGTCGCGCCGGCCATCGGGTGGGCGGTCACCACGAGCCCGCCGGCCAGCACGAAGCCGCCGTCGGCCAGGCTGTCGGCCCACTCCCAGGGGCGTGTGGCGGTCCAGTGCGCGGCGGGCGGGGCCGAGGGCGGCACGCACCGGCGGCGCGGCGTACACCCTCAGCCCCGCCGTCCCGCGCAGTTCGGCGAGGCCGGCCACGTGGTGGGCCTCGGCGTCGGTGAGGAGCACGCCGCGCGGTGCGGTGCCCGGGCGGCCGGGGTCCGGCCACAGGACCGGGGTGGCGGTGAGCTGGGTCCTGAGGTCGGGGGATGTGTGGAGAAGCCACCAGTCGCGGCCGTTGCCGGTGATGGCGGCACATCCCGGGTACGGGAGGGCAGTTCGCCGTTCCGGGCGGTGGTGCACGGCGCGCACGCGCAGTTCCCCCGCGGGACGCCGCCCTCGGCGGCGGTGCCCAGCAGAACGACCCTCACGGCATCGGCTCCTTCGCGCTCGCCCGGACGTGTCCTCCGCCGGGACCTTCCCACCCTGCGGGCCGGTGACCACCGGCGGCGGGGAGCAGTTCCGGACGACGACCTGCGCCGGGGCCGGCGCCGTGGCGCGACGGGCGGTGCGGCCGGCCCGCCGGGGCCGCGGGCCTGCCGGCGGTACGGCCGCGGGCGCCGTCGGGGAATACCCCGGCGGCGCCCGTGGGACGTGTCCGTGCGGCTCAGCGGGCCAGCAGCGTGCGGACCCCTTGCGAGGTGAGGGTCAGCGCGTGGGAGGAACTGCCGTCGATGGCGAGGGAGAGGTTCTCGTCCGGCCACTGCGCGGCGAGCGCGCCGAGCGGGATGAGACGGTAGCGCGAGACGAAGGGCAGCAGATCGGTCATCTCGCCCTCCGTGGTGAACACCGGGACGACCGCGTCGCCGCCGGGCTGTTCCAGGACGGGCAGGGCCACCGTCGTGGCGTCGGCCCCCTCTCCGTCCAACGCGTCGTCCGGCACCGGGACGAGCACGTCACTGTGGGCGAGGGTCTCCAGGGCGCCCTGGTCCTCGGCGTTGACGGTCAGCGCGTCCAGTGCCTGCTGGGCCGGTGTGGGCGGGTCGGCGTGTGCGGGTGTCTCCATGGCTGGTCCCCAGGGTCGGCGGTGGTACGGGCTGCCCGGACGGCTCCGCGCTCCGGGCGTGCTCCCGCCTCGCGTACCCGGTGGGGTGCGGGGCATGCGTGTGCGAAGCACATGCGTCCGGAACACCCGGACGGACCCCGGACACACAGGCCGCGCGGCGTTCCCCGGGCCGCGGACGGGCTCATGGACGCGCCGCCTCCCGGCGGGGGCCCGGGCCGGGTGTCCGCGCCTCCTGGCGCCGTACCCGGGTCCGGGCCGTCAGCAGCGTGCCGAGGAAGGCGAGCACCAGGGCGACGAGGACGCCGAGGTTGGCGTACGCCCAGGGCCCGGTCCGGCCGCCCAGGCCGAGCGGCGCCAGCAGGTAGCCCTGCCAGGTCAGCCAGTGCGCGGCGGTGTTGGTGACCAGGCCCCAGCCGACGGCGGTGGCGGCGAGGGTGAGGCACGGCGGGAGGAGGGGGACGTCGCCGTAGCGGCCGTGCGGGCGGTACAGGTCGCCCTCGTCGTAGTCGCGGCGGCGCAGCGCCAGGTCGGCGAGCACGACGCCCGCCCAGGCCGCGACGGGCACGCCGAGTGTGGTGAGGAAACCCATGAACTGGCCGAGGAAGTCGTCGGCGAAGAACACGATGTACACCGAGCCCGCGATCATCAGGAGGCCGTCGAGGAGGGCGGCCAGGTAGCGGGGTGCCCGCAGGCCGGCGGAGAGCAGGGCCAGGCCGGAGGAGTAGATGTCGAGGACGGCGCCGCCGACCAGGCCCAGGACGGCGACCACGGCGAACGGCACCAGGAACCAGGCCGGCAGGAGGGTGGCCAGCGCGCCGATCGGGTCGGCGGCGATGGCGCGGCTCAGCTCCGGGGAGGAGCCGGCCAGCAGCAGGCCGAAGACCAGCAGCACCAGCGGGGCCAGGGACGCGCCGAACGTGGTCCAGCCGATGACGCCCCGGCCGGAGGAGTTCCGGGGCAGATAGCGGGAGTAGTCGGCGGCGGCGTTGACCCAGCCGAGGCCGAAGCCGGTCATCATGAACACCAGCGCGCCGATGAACCGCTGTGCCGGGCCGGCCGGAAGGGCGTCGACCGTGCTCCAGTGGATCCGGTCGGCGACGAGGGCGACGTAGACGATCGTGAGGACGCCCGTCACCAGGGTGATCCAGGTCTGCAGCCGCATGATCAGGTCGAAGCCCATGACCCCGCCGACGACGGTCAGCGCGGCCACCACGACGAGGGCGACGACCTTGGTCCCGGTGCCGCCGCCCCGGCCGAGGCTGCCGAGGACGGTCGCGGTGGCCATCGTGGCGAGCGCGGTGAGGACGGTCTCCCAGCCGACGGTGAGCATCCAGGAGACGACGGACGGCAGCCGGTTGCCGCGCACGCCGTACGCGGCGCGGCTGAGGACCATGGTCGGCGCCGAGCCGCGCTTGCCGGCGACCGCGACGAAGCCGCACAGCAGGAAGGAGGCGACGATGCCGAGCACACCGGCGGCGAGGGCCTGCCGGAAGGAGATGCCGAAGCCGAACGCGAACGCGCCGTAGCCGAGGCCGAGGACGGAGACGTTGGCGCCGAACCAGGGCCAGAAGAGGGTGCGGGGGGTGCCCTTGCGTTCCGCGTCCCCGATGACGTCGAGGCCGTGTGTCTCCACCCGCGCGGGGCGCCGGGCGGGCACCCCGCCGCCGGGGCCGTGCGGATCCGCCGTCACCGAGCCTCCCGACCTGCCTGTCCGGATGTCCGCGTCACGCTAGGTCGCGCCCGGGAAGGCGGTCAAGGAGTCGGATGGAGCGCGGCGGCCACGCGGTGGGGGCGAGTCCGGTCCCGGCGGCGGAAGGAGGCGGCGGTGCCGCGCGAGTCCGGGCGGCGGCCGGGTGCGCGCCCACGCGGGCACCCGCGGACACGGCTCGCCGCCGGGCGGATGCGGACGGTGCCGCGTCCTGTCCGGCGGACGGTGGCCGGTCCCGTCCGGCGGACGGTGGCCGGGGTCAGCGGTCGAACTCCTCCTGGATCGGGGTCTTCGGCTCTTCCCGCAGGTGCAAGGAGAACCCCGGCCGGCCGCCGCGCCGCTCCTGCCGGCCGCTGTCGAGGCCGAGGTCGAAGCCCGGCTCCACCCGGACCGACCGCGCGACCTCGGCGCGGCCGGCGTACTCCCCGGCGGGCATGCCGCGCAGCGCCTCGACGACCTCCTGGGAGGCTCCGGCCCGCCGGGCGGCCGAGACCAGCTGTTCCCTGCCGGCCGGGTAGGTCACGTCCCTCAGCGCGTCCAGCACCTCGGGGACGCTGGGGTGTGCCGTGCTCATGACGCCTCCTACACGTCGTCCTCCTGTCCCTGGTTCTCTTCGTCGGTGTCCTCTCCCTCCGCCTGGGAGGGAGTGGTGCGGGGTGGCTGCTCGGCGTCGAGGGCGTCGTCCGGTTCCCGTCCGCCCTCGGCCTGCGATGGGGTGTTCTCGCTCATCGGGTCCTCTCCTACGCGGTCCCCTGCCGGTCACGCCGTCGGGTACCCGTGCGCCGCGCGCCCCATCACTACCGGAATGTCTGAATCCGATTCTGTCGGAGGGGTACCTGTGCAGTCCCGGCGCGGCATCAGCGCCGGTCCGATCACCAACGCACTGCCTGGAGGGACCATGGCGGGCATCACCCCACCTGATCTGCAGAAGGCCCTGTCCGGCGTGGACTACCCGGCCGACACCGACCAGCTTCGGAAGGTCGCCGAGAAGAACCACGCGCCGAAGGAGATCACCGAGCGCATCTCCCACCTCGGGAAGAAGAAGTTCGAGAACCCCGCCGAGGTCAGCAAGGCCGTCTTCCGGAACGAGTGACGGCACTCTGCCGACAGGGCGGAAAGACAGGGTGCGCGGCGGCCGGCCGGGTTCCGGCCGCCGCGCACGCGCATCCGGCGGCCCCGGCCGGAGGTGACAACCGTCACACGGCGGTCGGCGACTAAGGGGGCCGGATAGTAGACGCCACTCCCACGACATATGGGATTTGTCCGTCTTGCCGTGGACGAGGGTCGGGGGGATGGCGACGGCGGGGCGGCCCGCGGGTGTCTCGCCGTATCCCTCGCCCGTGGCGCGTTCCTGAGGAGCCGACAGCACCAGGCGAACGTCGCGGTCGCGAAGATCTGCATCTCCCGGTCCCGCTGACAAGGGCCGGGACGATCTACGTAAGGCGGTAGTAGAAGGTCCCTTTGCGTCTCGTGTGAGGCCGTCCCGAGAATGGGCGCTCCGCGATCACCGAGTGAGGTTGACGTATGGGACAGCACCGCAAGACCAAGCACTACCGGCGCATAGTCGTCACCGCCGTCGCCGTCGGCGCCGTGGGCGTGCCATCCGTCGCCCTGGCCTGCACCGACTGGCCGTACGGCGCGGACCCGCCCCCCCGCGCGGAGGTGACGGGCGCGCCCGTGGCGCGGGGGCAGCAGCCGCACGGGAATCACCGGCGCAACGGTGTGGAAGCGGCCACGGGACAGGCCGGCGCACCGGCCGCCACGGCACCCGCGACCACTCCCCCGCCCGCCGCGCCGGCCGCCTCCGCGCCGGTCGCGCCACCGGCCGCGAGCCCTTCGCACACGCACCGGAGCGCACGGCCGAAGACGCGTCCGGTCGTGACGGTCCGGCCCACCGCCCAGCGGACCCAGACCCCCGCCACGCCCGGCACCCCCGTGACCGCCACGCCCGGCACCCCCACACCTACGGCGTCCGGCACCTCCACCAGCGCCACGACCGCCACGCCGGGCGCCCCCCGGCCCGCCGCCACGGCGTCCGGGGTCACCGCCGAGATCCTGCGGCTGGTGAACGCCGAGCGCGGCAAGGTGGGTTGTCCGGCGCTGACCGCGAACCCGGTGCTGACCCGGGCCGCACAGGCCCACAGCGAGGACATGGCCGCCCACCGGAACATGTCGCACTCCGGGTCCGACGGCTCCGACCCGGGCCTGCGCCTCACGCGCGCCGGTTACACCTGGAGCAGCTACGGCGAGAACGTCGCGTACGGCTACACCGCGGCGGAACAGGTCATGGCGGGCTGGATGGACAGCCCCGGCCACCGGGCCAACATCCTCAACTGCGGGTTCCGGGAGATCGGCGTCGGTCTGGCGCAGCCCGGCGGCTACTGGACCCAGGACTTCGGCACGTCCCGGTGAGCCGGGCCGGCCGGTGGGTCCGCCCGCCGGCCGGGGCCTCCGGGCTCGGGGAGGCCGCGCAGCAGCAGCCAGCTCAGCACCGGCATCAGCACCAAGGGGGCCAGCGCGGTCCGCAGCGACGTGGCGTCGGCGACCCGGCCGATGAGGGGGCTCGCCAGCCCGCCGACGCTGACGGTCAGCCCGAGCGTGATGCCGCCGGCGGTGCCGACGCGCGAGGGCAGGTAGTCCTGACCGAGCGTCACCTGGAGGGAGAAGGGGACGTACAGACCGGCGGAGGTCAGCGCCACGCACAGGTACAGCGCGGGGCCGGGGACGCACACGACGCCCGCGACCGCGACGGCCGAGAGCAGGTACGACCAACGGCACACCGTCACCCGGTCGAAGCGCCCGGCCAGCCGGCCGCCCAGCAGGGAGCCGGCCGCGCCGCCGAGGTAGAGCACGAACAGCGCGGCCGTCCCGGCCGTCACGCTGCCGCCCAGCCGCTGGGCCGCGTACAGCGACAGGAAGCTGCCGAGACCGGTGAACACCACCGAGCGGCACACCACGGCCAGCGACAGCCGCAGGAAGGACGCCCGGTCGTCGGGGCCGGCCGCCGGGGCCGGGGCGAACAGGCGCCGGCGCTGCCCGGGAGCGCGCAGGACGGCCAGGCTCAGGGCGGCCCCGGCGAGCGCCGGCAGTGCCAGCAGCGGCGTCCAGCGCAGTCCGCCGGTGCCGACGACGACCGTGACCAGCGGCGGGGCCAGGGCGAAACCCAGATTGCCGCCCAGCGAGAACCAGCCCATGGCGCTGTGCGCGCCCCCGCCCGCCAGCCGGGCGACACGGGCGGACTCCGGGTGGTAGGCGGCCACGCCGAGCCCGGAGACCGCCACGCACACCAGTGTCAGCGCGTACGAACCGCCGCTGCCGCTCAGGGCGATGCCCAGGCCGGCCAGGAGTGTACTGGCGGGCAGCAGCCAGGGCACGGGGCGGCGGTCGGTCAGGGCGCCGAACAGCGGCTGCGCCACCGAGGACAGCAGGGCGGCGGCGAGGACGACGCCCGAGGCCGCGGCGTAGCCGTAGCCGCGCTCGGCGACCAGGAAGGGGATCAGGGACGCGACGGCGCCCTGGTAGACGTCGACGCAGGCGTGTCCCACGGACAGCAGGGTGATCGATGCTTTGCTTCGCACCCGGCCATGCTGCGGCCCCGGCCGGCTGTCGCGCTTTCGATAAACTGCCGTGTGATGACGCGGATCCGCCATCAGCCGGTGGCGCCCACCCGTACCCAGTGGCTGGCGGCCGGCGCGGCGATAGACGCCCACCGGCACGACGACCACCAGATCGTCTACGCGGGCCGCGGCGTGCTGGCCGTCACCACCGACGCGGGGTCCTGGATCGCGCCGGCCACCCGTGCCCTGTGGATACCGGCCGGCACCGTGCACGCCCACCAGGCGCACGGCGCGCTGGAGTTGCATCTGCTGGGGCTGCCCGCGGCCGAGAACCCGCTCGGTCTGGACGCGCCGACGGTGCTGGCCGTCGGCCCGCTGCTGCGCGAGCTGATCGTCGCCTACACCCGTGGCCCACGGGACGGCAGCCCCGAACGGGCGCGGCTGCGCGCGGTGTTGCTGGACCAGGTGCGTGCCTCGCCGCAGCAGCCGCTGCACCTGCCGGCGCCCGCGTCTCCCGTGCTGCGTGCGCTGTGCGACCTGTTGCGCGCCGATCCGTCCGATCGCCGGACGCTGGCGGAGCTGGGCCGCGAGGTCGGGGCGAGCGACCGTACGCTGTCCCGGCTGTTCCGCCGCGACCTCGGGATGACGTTCCCTCAGTGGCGCACCCAGGTGCGGCTGTACCACGCGCTGGTCCTGCTGGCCGAGGGGCTGCCGGTGACCACGGTGGCGCACCGGTGCGGCTGGTCCTCGGCCAGCGCGTTCATCGACGTCTTCCGGCGCGCGTTCGGGCACACGCCGGGCAGTGGTCCCTCGGCGGCCCGGCCGGGGGGCGGGTGACGGGCCGGCCGGCGGCTCAGAGTCTCGCGCCGAAGTTCTGGGTCCACCAGGGGCCGCCCGAACCGTTGTGGACGCCCACGCCGATGTTCTTGAACGAGCAGTTGAGGATGTTGGCGCGGTGGCCGGGGCTGTTCATCCAGGAGTCCATCACCGCCTGCGGACTCCGCTGGCCCCGGGCGATGTTCTCGCCGTACGTGGACCAGCGGTAGCCGGCGGCGGTGACGCGCTCGCCGGGGCCGGCGCCGTCCGGGTTGGTGTGGTCGAAGAAGCCGCGCGCGGCCATGTCGTCGGAGTGGCCCTGGGCGGCCCGGTCCAGTCGCGGGTCCTCGGTGACCGGTCCGCATCCGGCGGCGGCCCGCTCCTTGTTCACCAGCGCGACCACCTGCGCCACGGTACCGGCGGGCGCCGGCCGTGTCCGCGGTGTCGTCGGGGCGGGGCGGGGGGGTGGCGGACGCGGGCGCGGGCGGCTGGGCCTTCGGCGTTCCGGTCGTACGCGCGGGTCCAGGGCTCTTGGCGGGGCCCGGTTTCTTCGTCTTCTGCTTCCGCGGCCGCGAGGGGGACGGCGACGGGGAGGCCGAGGGCGGCGCCGAGGTCCGGACGGGGCCGGGCGCGGAGAGGTCCGCGGCGGGGGCGTCGGCGGTGGGCGCGGCGGCCGTCCGCCCGGTCTCGGGCCCGGAGCCGGTGCCGGTGCCGGTGCCGGTGCCGAAGTACCACATGCCGCCGCCCGCCACGCAGACCGCGACCACGGCGCCGCCGACGGCCCGGCGCCGGCCGCGCCGCCGACGCCGTGCCTCGTCGCGGGCGGTCGCACGCCGGCGGGAGGCGCGTACGCCGACGGGGCCGGCCCCCGCGGTGTCGCCGGCCTGGCCGGCCCCCGCGGTAGAGCCACCGCCCGGCACGCCGTCCGGCCCGCCGAAGCCCACCCTCCCGGCGTCCGGCCCGACGGAACCCGAATGCCCCGCGTCCGGCCCGGCGAGACCCGCATGCCCCGCGTCCGGCCCGGGGAGACCCGCGTCCGGCCCGGGGAAGCCCGGCTCCGCCGCCTCGGGCCCGGCGAAGCCCGCCTGCGTGACGTCCGGCCCGCCGAAACCCGCCTGCCCCGCGTCGGAGCCGCCCAAGCCTGCCTGCGTCCCGTCCGGCCCGCCGAAGCCCGCGTGCTGCCCCCCGTCCGCCGCGGCGAAGCCCGTGTGCGGCAGGGGGGAGGCCGTGTGGGCGGTCAGGTGGAGGCCGGTCGCCACGGCGGAGCGTGTCGTCGTGAGCAGGGCCGAGGACACCGCGACGAGGGCGAGCCCGGCGAGCAGGCCCTCGGCCGGGAGCAGGCCGCTCCACAGGCCGCCGCAGCGTGCGCAGTCGCGGGCGTGCCGGGCTATCCGCTTGCGCCACAGGGCGGAGGGCAGGCCGTCCCAGGAGGTCAGCACGCCCCCCAGGTCCCCGCAGGCGGGCCGGGTGTCGAGCGCGCGTACCACCACGCGGGCCGACTCCAGCCGCGCCTTCATCCGCTGCACCCGTACCGCCGTGTGCTGCGGCGACACCCCGAGGGCGGAGGCGACCTCGGCGCGGGTCAGTTCCCCGGCGCACTCCAGCCACCACAGCGAGAGCACCTCGCGGTCGTCCGGCTCCAGCCAGCGCGTCGCGTGCGCGGTCTCCTGGCGCTGGCCGGACAACTGGAGCCGGACGATGGTCAGGTCGACGAAGTCGGCGCCCGGGTCGGCGACGTCGGCGGCCTCCTCCACGGCATCCGGGGCGAGCCGGCGGTCCCGCCAGTGCGCGCGGACCCGGTTCATCGCGATGGCCACCAGCCAGGAGCGGAAGTTCTCCGGGGTGCGCAGGCCGCCGAGCGAGCCGAGGGCCCGGAGCATGGTCTCCTGGACCACGTCGTCGACGTCGACCGAACCGTTCAGGGCCCGCCCCACGATGTTGTACACCAGTGGGAGGTAAGCGCCGACCAGGGCGTCCTGGGCCCCCGGGTCCCCCGCCCGGGCGGCGTCGACCAGTGCCGCCGTGTCCACCGTGTGCTGTGTCCTCATCAGAGCTTCCCTGTCCTCGGCGCCGAACGATGCTGTGCGTCACCTGGGAGACCGTCCGGTGCGGCGCCGATAACAGTTTCGGATGACAGTTCTTCGGAGAATCGTTCGAGGGGAGGCTCACAGGGGCGACGTGCCCTCCGCAAGGAGGGAGATCACACCTGGTCGCTCACCGCTGTTCCCGCCGGTCGCTCAGCTCGTTGGCCCGGTCGACCTCGGCCATGTGCTCCTCGGCCCAGTCCCGTACGGCGGCGAGAACGGCGTCGAGCGACAGTCCGAGCGCGGTGAGCCGGTAGTAGACGCCGGGCGGTACGGAGGGCTCCACCCGGCGCTCGGCCAGGCCGTCGCGGACCAGGTTCCGCAAGGTCACGGAGAGCATCTTCTGTGAGACGCCCGGCATCCGGCGCAGCAGTTCGGCGAAGCGCACCTCTCCCGGCGCGGCCTGTGCGAGCACCTTCACCGCCATCGACGTCCACTTGGTGCCGATCCGGTCCAGCAGCCGGCGGGTCGGGCACGCGGGGTCGAACAGGTCGCCGCGCGCGGCGGACGCGTCCTTGGCCAGGGAAGTCACCTGGAACTCACCAACTGACGGGAAAGTGCGGTCTGTTGCCGCCGAGCATAGTTACCTAGCGTCGCCTTGTCACCATCGGTTACTCGAGGACGGCGAGGGATCGCTCATGACTGTCACCTCCGTGCCCGGCGTACGGCTGCGCCGGATCACCGTCGGCGGGACCGGACTCAACGTCGCCACGGCCGGCGCGGGCCCGGCGGTGCTGCTGCTGCACGGCTTCCCGCACACCTGGCGGCTGTGGAGCGAGGTCATCGGACCGCTGGCCCGCCGCTACCGGGTGATCGCGCCGGATCTGCGCGGGTTCGGCGACAGCGACCGGCCGGCGGACGGGTACGACGCCGCAACGCTCGCCGCCGACGCGGCGGGCCTGCTGGAGGCGCTGGACGCGGGGCCGGCGGCCGTGGTCGGCATCGACCTCGGCACCCCGCCCGCGTTCCTGCTGGCCATGCGGCGGCCCGGCCTGGTACGGCGGCTCGTGCTGATGGAGTCCCTGCTGGGCGATCTGCCGGGCGCCGAGGAGTTCCTCGCGGCCGGGCCGCCGTGGTGGTTCGGGTTCCACGCGGCGCCCGGGCTGGCGGAGTCGGTGCTGACGGGTCACGAGGCGGCGTACGTCGACTGGTTCCTGGAGCGCGGCACGCTGGGCCGGGGCGTGCGGGCGGACGTGCGTGCCGCGTTCGGCCGCGCCTACACCGGCGGCGGGGCACTGCGCGCGGCGTTCGGCCCCTACCGGGCGCTGCCCGTCACTGCCCGGCAGGTCCGGGAGGCCGTGGCCGGCGCCCGCCTCACCGTGCCCGTCCTCACCGTGGGCGCCCACCCGGTGGGCCGCTCGCTGGAACGGCAACTGCGGCCGTACGCCGACCGGTTGACCGGCCATGTCGTCCCCGACTGCGGCCACATCATCCCGTTGCACCGCCCGGACGCGCTGCTGGCCCTGCTGGAGCCGTTCCTCGCGGCGGACGACGGCCGGGGATGACGGCTGCCGCCCGCGCGGACGCGATACGGCGCCGGACGGCCCGGCTGGCCCGGCGTGCGGCCCGGCTCGGCGTACGGCACCGCCCCGGCGGTGTCCGGGCCGTCCGGCGGCGTGGCGCGCGTCGGGCCGGTGCCGTACGCGGCGAGGATGGCGCCGGGCAGGAAACCGGCTGGGAGGCGGGTGTGCGGGTATGACGGTGAACCGTGTCGGCCTGGTCGTGCACGGCGGGCGCGCCGAGGCGGTGGCCGCCGCGCGGGACGTGCGCGCGTGGTGCGCCGAGCACGGGGTGGGGTGCGCGGACATCGACGTGTGGCGGGAGGGCGCGCGGCACAGCGCCCGCGAGGAGCTGGCCGACGCGGGCGACCCGGACCTCGTCATCACCCTGGGCGGTGACGGCACGTTCCTGCGCGGTGCCCGGCTGGCGGCCGAGAACGACGCCCTGGTGCTCGGTGTCGACCTGGGCCGGGTCGGCTTCCTGACGGAGGTGCCCGCCCCGGCGGTGCGGACCGCGCTGGACGCCGTGCGGGAGGGCCGGATCCATGTGGAGAGCCGGATGCTGCTCACCCTGCGCGCGTCCTGCCGGCTGGAGGTGCCCGCGCACATGGAGGCGCTGCTGGAGTACGGGCGCGGGCCGCTACTGCCGCCGCCCCCGGTGCGCACGGAGTGCGAGTCGGGCGGGGACTGGGGGGTGGCCCTGGACGTGACCGCGCTGAACGACGTGGTCCTGGAGAAGCTGTCCCGGGACCGGCAGGTGTCGGTCGGGGTGTATCTGGCGGGCCGGCTGCTGGCCTCGTACTCGGCGGACGCGCTGCTGGTGGCCACGCCCACGGGGTCCACGGCGTACAGCTTCGCCGCGGGCGGCCCGGTGGTCTCGCCCCGCGCGGAGGGCCTGGTGTTCACGCCGGTCGCGCCGCACATGGTGTTCGACCGGTCGGTCGTGGCCGCGCCGGACGAGCCGATCGCGCTGCGGGTGCTTCAGCGGTCGGGACGGGCCGCGGTCAGCGTCGACGGCCAGTTGCGCGGGGTGCTCGGCCCCGGGGACTGGATCGGCGTGTACGCCGCTCCGCGCCGGCTGAGGGCGGTCCGGCTGGGTCCGATGGACTTCTACGGCCGGCTGCGGGAGCGGATGAACCTCACCGACGCGCCGGCCGCGCTCGCCGACGGGCAGGCCGCCCCGCTGTGGCCGGTGACCACGCCGCCGCCGGGCGACCTGGCCCATCTGGCGCTGCCCCCGGCGCCCGGCGACGGGTCCGCGGGCCGTGCCCGCACCTCGTCGTGACCCGGATGGCCGTTCGAGGCCCGGGGCGCCGCGGCGTCGTACGCGTGACCTGTGGTCGTATATTCCATGGTGATCTCGGGCCGCCGGACCGGCGTGCCCGTCGGTCGCACCGGAGAACGGCCGGCCGGGCCGTACCTGTAGCGTGGGCGAGTCCCACCGGAATGAGGAGATTTTTGATGTCGACAGTCGAGCTGAACACCAGCGCCGGCCGGATCGTGCTGGAGCTGAACGACGCCGAGGCGCCCAAGACGGTCGAGAACTTCCTGGCGTATGTGCGCAGCGGCCACTACGACGGCACGATTTTCCACCGGGTGATCAACAACTTCATGATCCAGGGCGGCGGTTTCACGCCGGACATGCGGCAGAAGCCCACCCAGGCGCCGATCCAGAACGAGGCCGACAACGGCCTGAAGAACGACAACTACACCGTGGCGATGGCGCGGACGAACGACCCGCACTCGGCGACGGCCCAGTTCTTCATCAACGTTTCGGACAACGCGTTCCTCAACTACTCCTCGAAGACCCCGAACGGCTGGGGCTACGCCGTGTTCGGCCGGGTCACCGAGGGCCAGAACGTCGTCGACGCCATCAAGGGTGTGAAGACGGGCAGCTACCAGGGCCACCAGGACGTTCCCAAGGAGCAGGTGGTCATCGAGTCCGCCAAGATCCTGGGCTGACGCCCTCCGCCGGGCGGCACCGTCTCGACCGGTGCCGCCCGTGCCGTGTCCCCGGCCGGTGCCGCCGTCGCCGTCCGCGGGCTCAGAGCGCCGCGCCGGTGCCGGGCGCGAACCGCCGTAGCGCGGCCCGGATCCGGTCGAGGACGGCCTGCCGCTGGTCGACCAGGTAGAAGTGGCCCCCGGGGTGGACGTGGAACTCGAAGGGGCCGTCGGTCTCCTTTTCCCAGGTCCGGGCCTCGTCCGGGGTCACCCGCGGGTCGGCGTCGCCCGTCAGCGCGACGAGCGGGCAGCCGAGCGGTGGGCCGGGGACGGGCCGGTAGGTCCCCACGGCGTGGTAGTCGGCCCTCAGCGCGGGCAGGACCAGCTGGAGCAGGTCCTCGTCCTGGAGGACGGCGGAGTCGGTGCCGTCCATGCGCATGACCTCCTCGATCAGCTGGGCGTCGTCGCCCAGGTGGACGGTCTCGGTCCGGTCGACGGACGGGCCCCGGCGGCCGGAGAGGAAGAGCACCGCGGGCGGCCGGCCGGCGTTCTCCAGCAGCCGGGCCAGCTCGAAGCCGACCAGGGCGCCCATGCTGTGCCCGAACAGCGCGAGCGGCGTCCCGTCCCGCTCGTCCAGCGCGTGGAACACCCCCTGGGCGAGTTCCCGGAGCGAGTGCGCGAAGGGTTCCCCGGCGCGGTCCTGGCGGCCGGGGTACTGCGCGGCACGCACGTCCACCGCGGGCGACAGCGCCCTGGAGAAGGGGAAGTAGAAGCTCGCGGAGCCGCCGGCGTGCGGCAGGCAGAGCAGCCGCGGCGCACCCGGGTCCGGCTCGTGGAAGCGGCGCAGCCACTTCGGGTGCCCCGCGCTGGACCGGTCTGCCATGGATCCCCCTCGTCGGTCTGTACCGTGCGCGAAACGCGCTGGTACGGAGGGTAGTTGACGCCCGGCGGCGATGCGGGCCGGATCACGTGGACAGCGGCGGCCCACCCGGCTTAGACTCGCCGTCCAGAAATGGACCACGCGTCGAGATCGGTGGGGAGGGCCCGTGGAGCACCGGCCGGACGCCGGGCACGCCAACGGCGCGGACGGCGCGGGTGACGAGCACCTCCTGAGGGAGGCGGAGAAGATCGCCGTCGCGCTGGGCCGCATGTTCCCCGGCCTGTGCGAGGTCGTGCTGCACGATCTGCGCGATCCGGACCACGCGATCCGCGCCATCGAGAACAACCTCTCCGGCCGCCGGGTCGGCGACCCCGCCACGGAGCTGGGCCTGGCCCGCATCGCCGACCCGGACTACCCCGGCGTCGTGCAGAACTACCCGAACCGGTTCCCCGACGGCCGCCCGGCGAAGAGCACGTCCATCGGCATCAAGAACGCTGCGGGCGAGTACGTCGCCGCCCTGTGCCTGAACCTCGACGTGTCCGTCCTGTCCCCGGTCACCCTGGCCCTGTCCAACCTCGTGGCCACGGACCGCGCGCACCGCGAGCCGCCCCTGGAGACCCTGCGGGACCGCACCGCGCGCGAGCTGCGGGAGACGGTGGAGGCCCGCGCCGCCGAGCGCGCCGCCACCCCGCGCTCGCTGAGCCGGGAGGAGAAGAAGGCGCTGGTACGGCAGTTGCAGCGCGACGGCTACTTCGACTCGCGCGACGCCGCGCAGACCATCGCGGACCTGCTCGGCGTGTCCCGGGCGACGGTCTACAACTACGCGAAGTGAGGGGTCACCCGCCCATGAGCACCGCTTTCTTCCCCGCTGCCCGGACCCTGGCCGACCCCGACACCCCGTTCGCCGTCGTGGACGCGCACCGGTCGCGGCGCAACATCGACCGGCTGCGGGCCCGGGCGGACCGCCTCGGGGTCGGTCTGCGCCCCCATGTGAAGACGTCGAAGAGCCTGGACGCCGCCGCCCTCCTGCACGGCGGCGCCCCCGGTCCGGTCACCGTCTCCACCCTCGCCGAGGCCGAGGCGTTCGCCGGCGCGGGGTACCGCGACCTCACCTACGCCGTCGGCATCGAACCGCGCAAACTCCCGCGCGTGACCGCCCTGGTGCGCCGCGGGGTCACCCTGCGCGTCCTGCTGGACAGCACCGAGCAGGCGTCGTTCGTCGCCGGGGCGGCCCGGGAGGCCGGCGTGGCCCTGCCGGCGCTGATCGAGATCGACTGCGACGGGCACCGCGGCGGCCTCAGGCCCGACGCCCCCGGGCTGACCGGGATCGGCCGGATCCTGCACGACGCGGGCTGCCTGGACGGCGTGCTGACGCACGCGGGCGAGTCGTACTCCGCCTTCACCACCGGGGAGCGGCGCGCCGCGGCGCGCGGCGAACGCGACGCGGCGGTCACGGCGGCACAGCGGCTGCGCGCGGCGGGCCTGCCGGTGCGCACCGTCAGCGTGGGCTCCACGCCCACCGCGCACGCCGCCGAGGACCTCACCGGGGTCACCGAACTGCGCGCCGGGAACTACGTGTTCTTCGACCTGGTGATGGCGGGGCTCGGTGTCTGCGCGCCGGCCGATCTCGCCCTGTCGGTGGTGGTCACCGTCATCGGGCACCGCCCGGAGTACGGGTGGATCGTGACCGACGGCGGCTGGATGGCCCTCTCCCGCGACCGCGGCACCGCCGCCCAGCCCCAGGACCAGGGCTACGGCCTGGTCACCGATCTGTCCGGCACCCTGATCCCGGGCCTGGTCATGACCGCCGCCAGCCAGGAGCACGGCACGCTGACCGCCCGGGACGGCGCCGTCCTGCCCGAACTGCCCATCGGCACCCGGCTGCGCGTCCTGCCCAACCACGCCTGTGCCACGGCCGCCCAGCACCACGGCTACCACGTCGTCGACAGCTCCGGCGGTACGACGGCGTGCCCCGCGATCGAGGCGTACTGGCCCCGGATCTCCGGCTGGTGACCGCCCCGCTCCGCTTCCCCGCCCCGTCCCGTCGCCCGGAGGACCCGCCCATGCCCGCCGCACCGCCCGTCACGTTCGCCGACGTCCGCGCCGCCGCCGCCCGCCTCGAGGGCGTCGCGCACCGCACGCCCGTCCTCACCTCCCGCACCCTGAACTCCCTCGTCGGCGCGGAGGTGTTCGTCAAGGCGGAGAACTTCCAGCGGATCGGTGCCTTCAAGTTCCGCGGCGCCTACAACGCCGCCGCCCAGCTTCCCCCGGAGCAGCTGGCGAAGGGCATCGCCGCCTACTCCTCCGGCAACCACGCCCAGGCCACCGCGCTGGCCGCCCGCGAACTGGGCACCAGCGCGGTCATCCTGATGCCCGAGGACGCGCCCCGCTCCAAGCGGGAGGCGACCGCCGGGTACGGGGCGGAGATCGTCACCTACGACCGTTACACCGAGGACCGCATCGCGCTCGGCCACGCCCTGGCCAACGACCGCGGTCTGACCCTGATCCCGCCCTACGACCACCCGCACGTGATCGCCGGCCAGGGCACCGCCGCCCTGGAACTGCTGGAGGAGACCGGCCCGTTGGACGCCCTGGTGGTGCCGGTGGGCGGCGGCGGCCTCATCGCCGGCAGCGCCACCGCCGCCACCGCGCTGCACCCGGGCATCCGGGTCGTCGGCGTCGAACCGGAGGGGAGCGACGACACGAGGCGCTCCCTGGAGGCCGGCGCCCGCGTCACCGTCCCGGTGCCCCGCACCATCGCCGACGGACAGGCCCTGCCCACCCCCGGCGAACTCACCTTCCCCGTGAACCAGCGGCTGGTCGACTCCATCGCCCTGGTCAGCGACGCCGAGATCCTCACCGCGATGCGGTTCGCCTTCGAGCGCCTGAAGATCGTCCTGGAGCCGAGCGGCGCCACCCCGCTGGCCGCGCTGCTCGCCGGACGCGTCGGCGCCCTTCCGCGCCGGATCGGGGTCATCGCCTCCGGCGGCAACATCGACGCCGCCCGCTTCACCGCCCTGATCGGCGGCTGAACCGCCGGGCGCCCAGGCGTCGTGACGGCGGCCGTACGGACACCCGCGGGGGTGTACCGGGAGGGCCCCCGTCACCAGGAGTGCCTGGGCGTCCGGGGGGCGCACGGCGAGCGGGCCGGGCGGCACGGCTTCCTCCGCGGCGTCCGGGGGCTTCCCGGCCGCCCCGGGCGTCTCCGCTCCGGGACCGGGCCCTCCTCACGCCTCCCCCCAGTCCCAGGTGTCGAAGTACCCGGCCACTCCGGTACGGCGGGCCTGGGCCACGGCCGCGAGCCGGGCGAAGTCCCGGTCCGGCATCAACGGCCGCCACTCGGCCAGGGACAGCACGCGCACCTCGTCGTGCTCGTCCGGGTCGAGGGTGATGCCCCGGATCTCCGCCTCGCCGAGCCGGCCCCCGTCGAAGATCAGGCCCATGCTGCTGTACGGCCACTCGTCGCCGGGCAGGCCGTAGACCGCGGCCAGCAGCCGGGGCGGGCCGGTGACCGTGATGCCGGTCTCCTCGCGGCACTCCCGCACGGCCGTCTCCCACGGCCGCTCGCCCGGCTCCATCGTGCCGCCGGCCATCTGCCAGGGGTGCGCGGGGCTGTACGGGGCGTGCAGCTGGACGGGCCGGTCCCGCTCGTCGGTGAAGTGCACACAGGCGAACCCGGTCGCCTTCATCAGCTGCTCGGCGTACTCCTCGGGCGGCAGCCAGACGCGGGTCACGACGTCACCCGCCCGGAGCCGGAGGTGCGGGGGGTGATCAGGCGGGCGCCGAGGGGCTTGGGGAACACGTGCGCGAGGATCCTTCCGGGGCGGTGCCGTTCGGCGGGTGCGGAGCGTCGTACACCCGGTACAACGCCGCCGGACGCCGGGCGGCACGACCGGCACGCGGGCGATGCGGGCGGTGCGGGCCGCGCGGGTCCTTGCCGGGTAACGGGGGCGCGCGGCACGCGGGTGGCCGAAACGCCGATGCCCGGCGGGACGGGGAGCGGTGACGGACCGCCTGCCGGGGCCGCTCTCACCCGCCGGCGCGGACGGGCGGCGCGGACGGCGCCGGGTGGCGGGGTCCGCGCCGCCCGGCGCGCGTTCTCGTACCCGGCCCGGCGCGGGCCGGGTACGGCCGCGTCAGCCGCCCAGTCCCAGCTCGCGGTCGCCGAGCGGGGCGAAGAAGCGCTCCACGGCGGTGTCGGTGACCTCGGCGAGGCTCGCGGGGGACCAGCGCGGGGTGCGGTCCTTGTCGATGATCTGCGCCCGGATGCCCTCGACCAGGTCGGGGCTGCTCAGGGCGGCGCAGGAGACGCGGTACTCCTGGTCGAGGACCCGTTCCAGCGAGCCGAGGCGCCGGGCGCGGCGGATCGCGGCCAGGGTGACCTTGAGCGAGGTGGGCGACTTGGCGAGCAGGGTCTCGGCCGTCTCCTTCGCCTCCGGAGCGCCGTGGGCGGACAGCCGTCCGACGATCTCCTCGACCGTGCCGGCGGCGTAGCAGGCGTCGATCCAGTCCCGGCGGGCGGCCAGCAGCCCCTCGGGTGCCGGCTGTTTGTGGCGGGCCACGGCGTCCGGCGCGGGGAGGCCGGCGAGGTCCGCCGTGAAGGCGCCGAGGGCCCCGGACGGGATGTAGTGGTCGGCGAGCCCGCACAGCAGGGCGTCCCCGGCGCCGATCGCGGTGCCCGTCAGGGCGAGGTGGGTGCCCAGTTCGCCGGGGGCGCGGCCGAGCAGGTGGGTGCCGCCGACGTCGGGGACGAAACCGATGCCGGTCTCGGGCATGGCGATCCGCGAGCGCTCGGTGACGACGCGGACGCCGCCGTGCGCGGAGACGCCGACCCCGCCGCCCATCACGATGCCGTCCATCACGGCGACGTAGGGCTTGGGGTAGCGGGCGATGCGGGCGTTGAGGTGGTACTCGTCGCGCCAGAACGCGGCGGAGGCGGTGCCGTCGCCGTCGCGGGCGTCGTCGTGGACGGCGCGGATGTCGCCGCCCGCGCACAAGCCGCGCTCTCCCGCACCGGTGATGACGACGGTCTCCACGGCCGGGTCGTGCTCCCACGCGGTCAGGGCCTCGTCGATCCGCCGGACCATGACGTGGTTCAGGGCGTTGAGGGCCTCGGGCCGGTTGAGGGTGAGGTACGCGGCCCGTCCGCGCGTGCGCAGCAGGACGGGGCCGGCGGTGTCGGGCGCGCCGGTCCGCGCGCTGCCGGTCATCCGGACGCCTCCGTCGGGGCACGGTCCACGGTGACACGCATGATCTCGTCGCTTCCTTCCGGGTCGGGTGCGCCCACGGTCGCGAACGATCTTCTCAGTGCCGTGCCCGGCGAGGTGGCGGCGGCCCCCTCCACGCGCCGGGGACGGGGCGCGGGAGGTCTCATGGACCAGGCGGCGGCACGCCGTCTTCGGCGGCCTCGCGCTCGCGTACCGCTTCCGCGCCGCCCGGCCCGTCCGCGGCCCGGTGTCCCGTCAGGCGCGGCCGGCGGCCCCGCTCGTCCCCGCCGGGTCCGGTGCCGGCCGCAGCACCAGGCAGACGAAGCCGAAGGCGTCGCGGTAGACGCGCAGCCACTCGTCGCGGTGGGCCGTGGCCGTCTCCAGTGCCCCGGGGCTGTCCGGGTGGCCGGGGTGGTCCAGCGCCCAGGAGGCCAGCGTCCCCGTCCAGGCCCATTCGTAGTCGTCCAGTTCCCGGCGCGTGCTGACGTGTCCGTGGACCGGCGTCCAGCCGTCCGCGACGACCCGGTCCAGTGTGGTCGGCAGGTCGTCGAGGTCGCCGAGCAGGGCGACGGCCTCGGCGGACGGCTCGTGCTCCCAGAATCCCTCCCCGACCAGGACGCGTCCGCCGGGCGCGAGGTGGCGGCGCGCCGCCGCCAGGGTGGACGGCAGACCGCCGAAGGCGTGCGTCGCCCCCACGCACAGGACGAGGTCGAAGGCGTCCGGCGCGGTGAACCGCGCGGCGTCCTGGCGGTGGAGGACCAGGCGGTCCCGGACGCCCAGCCGGTGCGCGGCCCGGCGCGCGTCCGCCAGCGCGCGCTCGGAGAGGTCGACGCCCTCGGCCCGCAGGCCCGGGCGCGCGGTCAGGGCCCGCAGGAGCCACTCCCCGCCGCCGCAGCCGAGGTCGAGCACGCGGCCGCCGCCGGACGGCAGGGCCCGCTCCAGCAGCCCCCGTACCGCGTCGTCGTCGAGCGGCGCGGCTATCGGGTGATCCGCGTGAGCGCGCCGGGACATCTCCTCACGATCCACCGGCGGAGCCTGACACGGCCTCGGGCCCCCGCGCATCCGGTTTTCCCGGAGGACGCCGTGCGGAGAGCGACGCGGGGAGACCGACGCGCGCCGGGCTCCTGACCGCCGACGGGGCGGCGGTCAGGAGCCCGGCAACGGTCCGGAAGCGGTCCCGCCCCTCTCCCCGGGACCGGCCGGCGGCCACCCGGAAGAGGCGGCCGACGGGTTCCCTCCGCGCCCCGCCCGCCGGGCCCCGGACACCACCCCCCACTCACCCGAACCGACCAATGACGCAGCGTGCATGCCTTGTCCCCACTGGGCCCCGACCCGTTCGGAGTTGCGGCCGTACGGGCGACATGAGTCCGTGGGTGTCGTGTCCCATCGGATCTCACTCAGGAGGAGACATGGACACCAACCACCAGGGCCGATCGGCCGACAAGCTGGGCGTCGTCTTCGCGGTCCGCGTCATCGAGGGCCGTGAGCAGGGCTTCCTGGACCTGTACGAACACCTCCGGAAGTCCGTGGCCGGCACCCCCGGTCACATCGTGGAGCGGCTCGGCCGGCCCGCCGACGACTCCCGCCAGTGGGTGATCACCAGCGAGTGGCAGTCGGCCGAGCAGTTCTTCGCCTGGCAGCAGAGCGAGGAGCACCGCGAGCTGGTCGCGCCGCTGCGCGAGTTCGTCGACCAGCGGCAGTCGCTGCGCTACCGCGTCGTCAAGGAGACCCGGGGGGTGACGTCGTGACGCGCACCGCGCACGGCCCCGTCGCCGTACTCGGCCTCGGCGCGATGGGCGCCGGACTGGCCCACCGCCTGCTCGACCAGGGCATACAGGTCCGGGTGTGGAACCGTACCCCGGACCGCACCGCGCCGCTCGCCCAGGCCGGCGCGCACGTCGCCGCGCACCCGGCCGAAGCGGTCGCGGGCACGAGCGCCGCCCTCTGCGTCGTCGCCGACGGCCAGGCCCTCGGCACCGTGCTGCGCGGACCGGACGGCGTGCTGGCCCACGGCCCCTACGCGGGCACCCTGCTGTGCGCGAGCACCGTCGCCCCCGAGGAGGTCGTCCAGATCGCCGGGGACCTGCCCGCGGCGCTGGACGTGGGCATGCTCGGCAACCGCGACCACGCCCGCGACGGGGAACTGCGGTTGTTCGTCGGCGGCGCCGAGGAGGACTTCGAGGCGGCCCGTCCGCTGCTGGACACGCTGGGCAAGGACGTCGTCCATCTGGGCGCGCTCGGTTCCGGCATGCGGATGAAACTGCTCCTCAACCTGCTGATGGGCATCGAGGTGCAGGCGCTGGCCGAGGCCACCGAGCTGGCGGAGGCCTCGGGACTGGACCGGCAGCAGGTCCTGAAGACCGTCGCGGGCAGCGGGTTCGCCTCGCCGGTCATGGCGTTCAAGTCGCGGCGGCTGGCGGCGGGCCGCTTCGACGAGCCGGACTTCCGGCTGCGGCTGATGGCGAAAGACCTCATGCTCGCTACCAAGCAGGCGGCAGCCGCCGGCCTGAGCCTGCCGCTGGCGACCGCCGCGGCGGAGACCCACGTCCGCGCCACCGAGCAGGGACTGGGCGACCAGGACTGTGCCGCGATCACCCGCGCACTGAGACCGAAACCGGGAACCGACACGTGATCATCGACATCCACGGGCACCTGTCCCCACCGGAAGCCGCCGCGCGCTTCCCCATGCCCCCGAGCCTGACCGACGTGGACGGCATGCTCGCCGCCCGCGCCGAAGCCGGCATCGACCTGACCATCATCGGCAGCCCGGTCGGGGCCGGGGCGATGGCGCGGGTGCCGGGCGTGGACAACTACGCGCAGCCGCGTGACCGGCTGCGCGCCTTCCACGCCTGGATGTCGGGCCTGATCCGCCGGTTCCCGGACCAGTTGCGCGGCTACGTGTACGCCAACCCGTTCGGGGACGACGACCACCTGGAAGGGGTGCGGGAGACCCTGGCGGACCCTGCCTTCGTCGGCCTGATCACCACCTCCAGCGTCCACGGGGAGCTGCTCGGCTCGCCCCGCGCCGACGCGTTCTTCGCGCTGGCCGCGGAGGCGGGGGTGCCGGTCCTGGTGCACGCCCCGGCGGAGCCGGCCGGCACCGAGCGGGTCGGGCAGACGGCGTTCGTGGAGCAGATCGGCCGCTTCGGCGACATCACCCTGGGCATGGCGATGATCGCGTACGCGGGGTGGCTGGACAAGTACCCCGGTCTGCGGCTGATCGGCGCGACCGGCGGCGGCGCGATCGCGCTGCTGCCGGAGCGGTTGCAGACCGCGGCGCGCCCCCGGCCGCTTCGACCGGCAGATCGCGGTCGACCCGCCGGACCTCCAGGGCCGTCT
>NZ_JBVHXT010000013.1:23303-71584 GCF_055569255.1 Streptomyces sp. NPDC029296 | reverse complement strand
CACCGGGGGGGGGGGAGGGCCCCCCCCCCCCCCCCCCCCCCCCCCCCCCCCCCCCCCCCCCCCCCCCCGCCGGCCGGCCGGGCGCCGCCGAGGCGCCCGGTGCCGCCGGTGCGTCCGGTCCCTCCCGCGCCAACGCGTCCCGCCCGGGCGGCGCACCGGGCAGCCCGGGCGCCCCCGGCACGCGCCAGGCACCCCCCGCTCCCCCGTCCCCCGCCTCCGGCACCGCCCTCCCCCCCTCCCCCGACCCGGCCGCCGCCCTGCGCCGCATGTACGTCGACACCAGCCCGTTCAGCGCGGCGCACCTGAGTCTGAACGCGGAGGTGCTGGGCCCGGAGCGGATGCTGTTCGGCACCGACTCGCCGCCGATGGCCGCGCCGTTGGGGGACTTCGTCCGCATGATCGAGAAGCTGCCGCTCGACAAGGCGTCCCAGCAGCTCGTCCTCGGCGGAAACGCCCAAGCCGTCTTCGACCTCAGGAGCCGTCCGTGACCACCACGCAGGAGGCCGTCGCCGCGGCCGAGCGCTGCACCCCCGAGTTCCGCCGCGACCCGCACGCCGTCTACGCCCGGCTGCGCGCACAGGCACCGGTCTGCGCCGTAAGACCGCCGCACGGCAACGAGACGTACCTGATCACCCGCTACGAGGACGCGCGGGCCGCGCTGTCGGACCCGCGGCTGAGCAAGGACATGTACGGGGCGATGGACGCCTACCGGCGGATCTTCGGCGACTCGTCCATCGCGCTGGACGACAACATGCTCAACTCCGACGCGCCCAAGCACACCCGGCTGCGCAGGCTGGTCAACTCGGCTTTCACCCCGCGGCGGGTGCAGGCGCTGCGGCCGCGCATCGAGGAGATCGTCCGCGAACTGCTCGACGCGTGCCCGCCCCGGGAACCCGTCGACCTGCTGCCGGTGTTCGCGTTCCCGCTGCCGATCATCGTGATCTGCGATCTGCTCGGCGTGCCGGCCGAGGACCGGTCGAGGATGCAGCGGCTGTCCACCACGGTGGCGCAGACCGGATTCGGCGAGGACTTCAAGCGGGCCCAGCAGCGGGCGGAGGAGGACCTGCACGCGTACTTCACCGAGCTGATCGCCGCCAAGCGGGAACGCCCGGGTGACGACCTGCTGAGCGCGCTCATCGCGGTGCGGGACGGCGAGGACGGCTCGCTCACCCAGAACGAGCTGGTCTCCACGGCCTTCCTGCTGATGTTCGCCGGGCACAAGACGACGGCGTACCTGATCGGCAACGCCGTGCACCATCTGCTCGCGCACCCCGGGCAGCTGGCCGCCGTACGGGAGAACCCGGAGCTGATCCGCGCGGCGGTCGAGGAACTGGTGCGCTACGACGGCTCGGTGGAGACCGCGACGTTCCGCTACGCGACCGAGGACGTGGAGTACGGCGGGACCCTGATCCCCAAGGGGGCCCTGGTCCAGATCGCGCTCAGCTCGGCCAACCGCGACGCGGAGAAGTTCGACTCCCCCGACGAGCTGAACGTGACCCGGCCGGGCAACGCGCAGGACGCCCATCTGGGTTTCGGGCACGGCAGCCACTACTGCCTGGGCGCCCCGCTGGCCCGGCTGGAGACCCAGTCGGCCCTCACGCTGCTGTTCGACCGGTTCCCCCGGATGGCCCTGGCCGACCCGGCCGCCGGCCCGCGGTGGCTGGAGGTGCCGTTCCCCGCCTTCCGCGGCCTGGCGGAACTGCCGGTCGTCCTGGACCCCGCCGGGTAGGCGCGGCGGGTCCGGGCGGCGGACCGGAGGCGGCCGGCGTATGGCGGCCGGGGCGCGCGCTCCCTACTGTGTGCCGCGTCGCCTCGTCGGGGACCGCCCGTTCGGAAGGGGCCGCCCGTGCCATCCGTACGCCGTATCGCCCACGAGTTCCTGGAGCGTCAGGGACTCACCACGGTCTTCGGCACCGCCGGCCGCTCCGCCTGGACCGTGGTCCTGTGCTGGATCACCGTCCTGCTGGAGGGCTACGACCTCGTCGTCCTCGGCGCCGTCATCCCGACCCTGTTGAAGACCCGGCACCTCGGCATGACGGCGGGCGACGCGACCACGGTCGCCACGCTGTCGCTCGTCGGTGTCGCCGTCGGCGCGCTGCTGGTCGGCCCGCTGGCCGACCGGCTCGGCCGGCGGCTGCTGCTCATCGCCTCGGTGGTGGTGTTCTCGGTGTTCACCCTCCTGGTCCCGCTGGCCGGTTCCGTGGCGGTGTTCGCCGCGTTGCGGCTCGCGGCCGGGGTGGGGCTCGGCGCGTGCATGCCCGTGTCGCTGACGATGACGGCCGAGCGCCTGCCGGCCGGGTGGCGGGCGCGCGCCGGCACGCTGACCATGACCGGGTATCACACCGGTGCCGTGATCACCTCGCTGCTGGCGCTCCGGGTCGCCGGGAACTGGCAGGTGCTCTTCTACGTCCTCGGCGTCGCCGGACTGCTGGTCGCGGTGGTGCAGTGGTTCCGGCTGCCGGAGTCGGCGGCGTTCGTCCGTGCCCGGGAGGCGGCCGGGCCGTCGCGGGTGCCGTTCACCGAGCTGCTGAGGCCGGCGTATCTGCGTGCGGGCGTCGGGATCTGGGCCGCCTCGTTCATGGGGCTGCTGCTGGTCTACGGCCTGAACACCTGGCTGCCGAAGCTGATGAACGACGCCGGGTATCCCGTGCCGACGGCCGTGACGCAGCTGCTCGTGCTCAACGCGGGCGGGGTGGCCGGGCTGGTGCTGGGCGGTTTCGTGGCCGACCGGCGCGGCATCAAGCCGACCGCGCTGGGCTGGTTCGCCGTCTCGGCGGTCATGCTGGCCTGCCTCGGCGTCCGGATGCGCAGCGACCTGCTGCTCGGCACGGTCGTCTTCCTGACCGGGGTGTTCGTCTTCTCGGCGCAGGTGCTCGTCTACGCGTACGTCACGCACTACTACCCGGCCGCCGTCCGGGGCACCGCCCTCGGCTCCGCGTCCGGCATCGGCCGGGTCGGCTCCATCGTCGGCCCGTCGGTCACGGGCGCCCTGGTGACCGCCGGGGTCGGGCACCCCTGGGGCTTCTGGTTCTTCGCCGCCGTGGCCGTGTGCGCCGTCCTGGCCGTGCTCACCCTGCCGGGCCGGCCCCCAGGGGCCGCACATGGGCGATGAGGAGGGCGACGTCGTCGTGGTCGGCGGGGTCCCGCAGCAGGCGCAGCAGCCGGTCGCAGGTCTCCTCCGTGGAGCGGTCCGGCGGTTCCAGCAGGCGCAGCAGCGCCTCCAGGCGCTCGTCGATGGGGTCGTCGCGGGTCTCCACCAGCCCGTCGGTGTACAGCACGAGGCGGTCGCCGGGCCCGAGCCCGACGGTGGTGGTCTCGAAGGGCACCCCGCCGACCCCGAGCGGGGTGCCGGTGGGCAGGTCCAGCAGCCGCGGCCGCTCGCCGGCGCGCACGAGGGCCGGGGGCAGATGGCCGGCGGACGCCACGTGCAGCCGGGCGCGGTGGGGGTCGTAGACGGCGTACAGGCAGGTGGCGATGTAGGGGTCCAGCTCGCGGGTGATCTTGTCGAGGTGGGTGAGGATGCGGGCCGGTTCGAGGTCGAGGTCGGCGAGGGTGGCCATCGCGGTGCGCAGCCGGCCCATGGTGGTGGCGGCCGGGATGCCGCTGCCCATGACGTCGCCCACCGCTAGGGCGGTGCGGTCGCCGTCGAGCGGGATCACGTCGTACCAGTCGCCGCCGACCTCGTCGCGGGCCTGGGCGGGGCGGTAGCGGACGGCGACCTCCAGGCCGGGGCGGCGGGGCGGGGGCTGCGGCAGCAGGCTGCGCTGGAGGGTCTCGGCGGCGCTGCGGATGTGCTGGTGCAGGACGGCGTTGTCGATGCTCAGGGCGGCGGAGGAGGCCAGCTCGCAGGCGAGGGTGAGGTCGTCCTCGTCGAACGGGGCCGGGTTGCGGGCCCGGGCCAGGCCCATGACGCCGAGGATCTTCTCCCGGGCGATGAGCGGGACGGCCATGTCGGTGTGGACGCCGGCCCGGGCGAGCAGGGAGGCGGCCTCGGGGTCGGCGGCGATGCGGGAGTGGTCGCCGCCGCGCACATGGGTGATCAGCAGGGGGCGGCGGGTGCGCAGGCACTGCGACGCGGGGTGGTCGGCGTGGTAGGTGGTGAGCCGTCCGGGGGGCACCATGGCCCGGCCGGCGTCGGTGGGGTAGGCCGTCTTCACCGCCACGGCGCGGAACAGCGCGGGGCCGTCGCCGAGGTCGGTGCGGCCCGTCTGCAGGACCGAGTCGAGGAGGTCCACGGCGACCATGTCGGCGAGGCCGGGCACCAGGACGTCGGCCAGTTCCCGCGCGGTGCGCTCCACCTCCAGGGTGGTGCCGATCCGGGCCGAGCCGTCGGCGATCAGGCGCAGCCGCCGCTGGGCCTGGTCGGCCTTCTGCGCCGCGCGGTACCGGTCGGTGACGTCGACCACCACGTTGGCGATGCCGAGGGCCCGGCCGCGGTGGTCCTCCAGCCGGTAGACGGACACCGCCCAGGCGTGGTCCTCCTCGGGGTCGGCGGACGTACGGCCCACCACCTGCTGCTCCACCAGGGGGTTACCGGTCTCCAGGACGCCCCGCATCAGTGCCTCGGCGCCCTCGAAGGTCGGGTCGGACAGGATCTCGCGGAACCCGCGGCCGACGTGGTCGGCCTCGGAGACGCCGTGCATGGCGGCGAGGGCGGGGTTGACAGCCAGGTAGCGCAGCTCGGTGTCCAGGACGGCCAGCCCGATCGGCGCCTGGCTGACCAGCCGGTTGGACAGGGCCAGCTTGCGTTCCATCTGGCGCAGGGCGACGCGGTCGACGGCGAGCCCCAGGGCGTAGTGGTCGCCGAGGCTGTCCGTCAGCCGGACGTTGCGGAACTCGATCATCCGGACGGTGCCGTCCTTGTGCCGGACGGGGAAGGCGCCGGCCCAGCGCCGGCCGGTCTCCATGACCTGGGCGAAAAGGGTGAGCGCCGCGTCCTGGTGTTCGGGCTGGAGGAGCAGCGATGCCGCGTACCGCCCGACCGCCTCGCCGCGGGTGTAGCCGAAGAGTTCCTCGGCCTGGGGGCTCCACATGTCGATCTTGCCGTCGGCCTCCAGCAGCACCGCGGCGACGCCCAGCAGGTCCAGCAGTCCGCTGGGGTCGGCCGCGGCGCCCGCCAGATGGTCGGCCGGCTCCGGACGCCGTGTGTCTCGTCTCATCGCACCGCGCTCCTTCCCTCGGCCGGCGCCACCCCCGCAGATCAGCAGCCCTCTCCACGATGCGGCACGGGGCCGCGGACGGCCACGGCGGAGGGCCGGGGCGGGTGCCGCGGCCGGGTGCGGCACCCGCTCCCCCGCCGCCCCGGCCCGCGCCGCCGACGCTCCGGCCGGGTCGCCCCGTCCGGGCCGGTACAAGGCTCATCAAGCCGATCGTCACTGGTGGGGGTGGCGGGCATGCCCCGGGGACGACCCTGCACCGCATGCCCGACGACCCCGCCCGCGCGCGACGTGACGACCGGCCCGCGGAGTCCCGGCGGGCGCGGCTGGGCCGGACGTTCGACGAGGACGCGGAGCTGTACGACCGGGCCAGGCCCGGGTATCCGTCCCGGCTCTACGACGACCTCGCGGAACTGGCGGGCGTCCGCCGCGGCAGCCGGGTGCTGGAGGTGGGCTGCGGGACCGGGCAGGCGAGGGTGCCGCCGGCCGCGCGGGGCTGCCGGATCACGGCGCTGGTCGCGGGGCCGCGCAGGGCCGCCGTCGCCCGCCGCAAGCCGGACGCGTTCGCGGCGGTGGAGGTGGTGACGGCGGAGTCCGAGCGCCGGCCGCTGCCGGCGGAGCCGTCCGACGCGGTGGTCTCGGCGACGGCGTTCCACTGGATCGACCCGGCGGTGCGGATGGCCGGGGCCGCCGACGCGCTGCGCCCGGGCGGGGCACTCGCCGTGGTGCGCACCCAGCATGTGCGGGGCGGCACCGAGGAGTTCTTCGCCGAGGTCCAGCGCTGGTACGAACGCTTCGACCCGGACACCCGGCCCGGGCCGCTGCCTGTCGAGGCCGCCGCGATCGACGGCTCGGACCACGCGGCGGAGGTGGAGCGCAGCGGCCGGTTCGGGCCCACCGTCTTCCGCCGCCACGAGCGGGACATCACCTACACCACGGCGGAGTACCTGGACGTACTGCGCACCTACTCCGGTCACCGGGCGCTGCCGGAGACCGCCCGGAGGGGGCTGCTCGGCTGTGTCGCGGCTCTGGCCGACGGGCGGTACGGCGGCCGGGTGACCAAGCGGTACCTCACCGAACTTGCCGTGTCCTACCGGCGGTGACGGCGGGCCAGGGCCTCCGGGTTGGCGCAGTGGGCCGGTGGTTCGCCGCGCAGGAAGCGGGCGGCCTCGGCGGCGACGATCCGGGCCGCCTTGTGGGCGACCTCGCGGCTGGCGCCGGCGATGTGCGGGGTGAGGACGATCCCCGGGGTGGACAGCAGACGGGAGCCGGCCGGTACCGGCTCGGTGGGGAACACGTCGAACCCGGCGGCGGCGAGGTGTCCCGACTCGAGCGCGTCGCACACCGCGTCGTAGTCGGCCAGGGCGCCCCGGGCGCAGTTGACGAGGACCGCGCCGCGGGGCATGGCGCCGATGCGGTCCCGGTCGATCATGCCGCGGGTCTCGTCGGTCACGCGGGCGTGCAGGGAGACGATCCGGGAGCGGCTCAGCAGTTCGTCCAGGGGCACCAGCCGGGCGATGTCCCCCACCGCCTCCGGGCGCACGTAGGGGTCGTGGACGAGGACCGTGGCACCCATGGCGTGCAGGACCCGGGCGACGCGCGAGCCGATGGCGCCGAAGCCGACCAGGCCCACGACCGAGCCGTCGATCTCCACGCCGCAGCGCATGTAGTCGTAGTGGTCGCCGCGCCACACGCCCCGTTTGAGGTCGGTGTGCGCGTCGGCGATGCCCCGGGCGGCGGCCAGGATCAGCGCGAGGGCGTGCTCGGCGGTGGCGACGGCGTTGCGGCCGGGGGCGTAGCAGACGGCGACGCCGTGCCGGGTGGCGGCCTCCAGGTTGGCGTTGACCGGCCCGCCCCGGCTGACGCAGAACAGCTCCAGGTCGGGGCAGGCGGCCAGTACGCGGCCGGTGAGCGGGCCCATCTGGGTGACGCAGATCCGGGCGCCGCGCAGCGCCTCGATCATCTCCTCCTCGCTGCCGGAGGCCTCGTCGACCTCGGCGACCTTGCCGAACGGTGTGTGCGGCCACGGCAGCCGGTGCCGGCGGACGTCCAGTGCGGTGCCGGGCGGCGCGGCGGCGCGCAGTTCCTGTTCCAGCAGGCGGGGCAGGACGAAGTGGTCGCCCGCGGCGAGGACGGTGGTGGGCACGGAGGTTCTCCCGGAGGGGGTGAGGGTTCAGCGGACGGGGGCGTTGAGGCGGAGCAGCGCGGCCTGGCCGTCGCGCAGCCGCAGTTCGGTGAGCGCGCCGTTGCGCAGGACGGGGAAGACCCGGCGGTAGCGGGCGAGGGGGATGCCGAGGAGCGCGCACAGCACCAGGCGCAGCAGGGTGGAGTGGGCCACGACGAGGACACGGCCGTCGGGGAGTTTGTGCGCGGTCTCCTCCAGGCAGCCGATCGCGCGGCCGGCCGCGGCGGCGGGGTCCTCGCCGCCGGGCAGGTGGTGGGCGACCGGGTCGGTGAGGAAGGCGGCGAGTTCCTCGGGGAACGCGTCGGCCATCTCCGCGCGGGTGAGCCCGTCGCCGCGGCCGAAGTCCACCTCGTACAGGCGCTCGTCCACCCAGGGGGTGAGGCCGAGGGCGGTCGCGGCGGGTTCGGCGGTGAGCCGGGCCCGGGTGAGCGGTGAGCACAGTACGGCGTCCAGGTGCTGCCCGGCGGCCCAGGCGCCCAGTTCGGCGGCCTGCCGGCGGCCCAGTTCGGTGAGCGGGACGTCGGTGCGGCCGGCGTAGCGGTTGTCGGCGTGCCACACGGTCTCCCCGTGGCGCACGAGCAGGAAGTCGGTCACGGCCGGGCCTTTCCGCGCGCGTGGCCGGCCACGGCCGGCGGCAGCCAGCCGCGGCGGGCCAGCGCGTCCACGAAATCGAGGTAGACGGGGAGCAGACGGGCGGTGCGCGCGGGGTCGGGGCGGACCTCCGTGCCCGGCCGCACCATGCTGCCCGCGGCGTCCTGGAGCGTGGCGCCGGAGGCGGTGGCGGCGAGCACCGCCATGCCGAGAGCGCTCTCGGCGTGCTCGGGGAGGCGGACGGGGCGGCCGAGGACGTCGGCGCGCAGCCGGGTCCAGTAGCGGTTGCGGGTGCCGCCGCCGGTGAAGGTGAGCGGGCCGGTGACGGGGGCGCCGAGGTGGTCGAGGTAGTCGAGGCAGAGCCGTTCGACCAGGGCCACGCCGAGCAGGCAGGCGTGGAACTCCTCGGCGTCGCCGCGGGGCCGGCCGAGGGTGAAGGGGACGGCGTCGGGGGCGCGGAAGGGGAAGCGTTCGCCGCCCGGGCCGGCCAGCGGGTAGACGACGGCGGTGGAGCCGGTCGCGGCGGCCCGTGCGGTGAGCGCGTCGAGGTCGGAGGGGCGGGCGCCGGGAAAGCGCCGGGCGAGGACGCCGGCGCCGCTGCCGGAGGCTCCGCCGGGCAGCCAGGTGCCGTCGGGGCCGCGGTGGCAGTAGACGACGCCGCCGGGGTCGCGGACGAGGTGCGGGCTGGTCCCTTTGAGGACCAGGGTGGTGCCCAGTACGGAGTTCCAGGCGCCCGGGGCGAGCGTGCCGGCGCCGATCTGCGCGGCGCAGCCGTCGGTCATGCCCGCGGTGATCGGCGTGCCGGCGGGGATGCCGGTGGTCTCGGCCGCGGCGGCGCACACGGTGCCGATGACGGTGCCGGGCCGCACGACGTCGGGCAGCAGGCCGGCCGGGACGCCGAGGGCGTCGAGTTCGGCCTCGGGCCAGCGTTCGGCGATCAGGTCGTAGCCGGTCTTCAGGGCGTGGCTGGCGTCGCTCGGGACCTGGTGCCCGGCCAGCCGCCAGGTGACGAAGTCGGCCTGGTGCAGCAGCCGCGCGCCCGCCGGCCGGTCCGTGTCGTCCAGCAGCCACAGCAGCTTGGGCAGCGCCCAGGAGGGCTGCATGGCGCGGTAGCCGAGCCGGTCCCACACGGGTCCGCCGAGGGTGTTGACGCGGTCGGTGTACGCGTCGGCCCGGCGGTCGTCGTACATCAGCCCCGGGGTGAGCGGGACGCCCGCCGGGTCGGTCAGCAGCACGGTGCCGGAGGTGGCGTCCACGGCCAGGCCGCGTACCCGGCGCGGGTCGATCCCGGTGAGCGCCTCGCGGCAGGCGGCGGCGAGCGCGGACCACCACAGCCCGGGGTCCTGTTCGTGGCGTACGCCGGTGCGGCGGCCGGTCAGCGGGCGAAAGGCGGCGCCCAGCAGCCGGCCGGTGCCGTCCACGGCGACCGCGCGGGCGCTCTGGGTGCCGAGGTCGAGTCCGAGGTGGACGGCGTCGGGGGACAGTGCGTCAGACATGCGGCAGCTCCGGGGCGGGGACGGCGGCGGGCACCGGCGTGGTGGCGGGCGCGGGCGCGGGTGCGGACGTGGGGGCCCAGCCGAGGGAGCGGGCGGCGGCGCGCCAGGTGAGGCAGGTGTCGTGGAGGCCGTCGTAGAAGGCGGCGCGGGCCGGGTCGGGTGTCCAGCCGGCGCCCATGCGGACGTACTTGGCGGCGGCCTCGCGGACGCCGCGCTCCGCCCCGGTGCGGACGAGCCCGGTCAAAAACGCGCCCTTGGCGCCGAGTTCGGTGTCGGTGGAGCGGGCCGTCGGCACTCCGGTGACGTCCGCGATGAGCCGGCACCAGCCGTCGCTGGCGGCGCCGCCGCCGCACAGGCGCAGTTCGTGGACGTCGGTCCCGCAGGCGGCGAGGCAGTCGCGCACGACGAGGGACAGGCCCTCGAAGACGGCACGGGCGACGTGGGCGGGCGTGTGGTCGAGGGAGAGGCCGAAGAACACGCCGCGGGCCCGGGGGTCGAGGAAGGGCGCGCGTTCGCCGGCGGGCGAGAGGTACGGCAGGAACGCCAGCCCGCCCGCGCCGGGTTCGCCGCCGAAGGCGAGCCGGCCGAGGCGGGCGGGGTCGGGGACGGCCAGGGTGCGGCAGGCCCAGTCGAGGACCTCGGTGCCGGCGAGGGTGGGGAAGGCGCGCAGGATCCGTTCGCCGTCGTAGGCGATGGTGACGCCGCACGGTTCGCCGCCGGTTTCGGGTGCGCGGGTGACGATCTCGGTGCACAGGGTGGTGCCGAGGATGACGCACGCCTGGCCGGGTTCGACGGCCCCGGCGCCGCGCGCGGTGGCGGCGATGTCGTAGGGGGCCATGACGACGGGCAGGTCGGCGGGCAGTCCGAGTTCGTCGGCGGCGCGGCGGGTGATCCCGGCGACCCGCTCGTGTTCGCCGAGGACGCGGGGCAGCAGCGGCTCGGCCCAGGCCAGGCCGAACAGGTCGAGGAGCACCGGGTCGTAGGCCCCGGTGGTGTGGTCGAGGAAGGGCGCGGAGGCGTCGGAGGCGTCCACGGCGGTGACGCCGGTGAACTTCAGGAACAGCCAGCCGGCCGCCGTCAGCGCGGTGCGGGAGCGCCGCAGCCGCTCCGGGTCGTGCCGGGCGAGCCAGCCGAGCACCGCGTTGGGCATGCCGCTGCACGTGAGGGAGCCGTTGCGGCGGAAGGCGCGGTCCAGGACGCCGTCGGCCTGCCAGCGGGTGAGCAGGTCGCCGGCGCGTCCGTCGGACCACAGGATCGCCGGTCCGGTGGGGCGGCCCGCGCCGTCCACGAGCCAGCAGCCGTCGCCCTGGGCGGTGAAGCTCACCAGCCGCACCGGGCCCCGGCCGGGGGCGGGCCGGGACAGGGCGTCGCGCACCGTGCGCACCACCCCGTGCCACACGGCGTCCATGTCCTGCTCCGCCCAGCCGGGGCGGGGCCGCAGCACCTCGCTGACGGTGCGGGAGACCGCCAGCTCCCGGCCCTGGTCGTCGAACACGACGGATTTGATGACCGAGGTTCCGACGTCGATGGTGAGAACCGCCATGACCGCGAATACCCGCCCTTTCGCAAAAGGCCGCGCCCACGGACCAGGTCCGCCGGACCAGGGGGTCCGGCCGTGTGCGGCTCGCGGAAATCAGGTAAACGCGGCCTCGGAGCGGCCGTCAATCGGCCCCGGGGTTTATCCCGCGGCCGGACGCGGACACCGTGTGACATCCCCCGCCCGTCCGGGCGGGGGCCCGGCCGGTGCGCCGCTCGCGCGGACACCGGCCGGGTCACCGGCCGCCCGCACCGTGTTACGTTCGTGTGGGATTCTCATGAGCCACTTCGCGCCCACGCCGTCGGCGGGGGGCCCGGGCCCGGGAGAGGAGCGGCTGCCATGGCCGGTGTGGACGCCCGTACGGACGCCCGGGAGGAACGCCGCGGCCGGCTGCGCGCCCTCGTCACGGACCGCGGGTTCGTGCGGACCGCCGATCTCGCGGCCGAGTTCGGGGTGAGCGTGATGACCGTCCACCGCGACCTGGACGCCCTCCAGGCGCAGGGCTGGCTGCGCAAGGTGCGCGGCGGGGCGAGCTGTCTGCCCTCGACGCAGTTCCACGGCAGTACCGGGGAGCGCCTGACGACGATGGTGCGGGCGAAGCAGTCCCTGGCGCGGGCCGCCGCCGGGGAGCTGGCGCCCGGGCAGGTCGTGATGATCGACGACTCCACGACCTGTCTGCACCTGGTGCGGCACCTGCCGGAGCACACCCCCGTCACGGTGATCAGCAACTCGCTGCCGGTGGTCTCCGCGCTGGCCCACGAGCCCGGCGTGGCCCTGATCGCCCTGGGCGGCACCTACTTCCCGGCCTACGACGCGTTCATGGGCGCGCACACGGCGCAGAGCGTGCAGGCGTTCCGCGCGGATGTGCTGTTCATGTCCACCACGGCGGTCACCGGGGGCCGCTGCTATCACATGTCGCCCGAGACGGTGCAGGTCAAGCAGGCGATGATGGCGGTCGCCGCGCGCCGCGTCCTGATCATCGACCACACCAAGTTCGCCCACCAGGGGCTGTACGCGCTCGCGCCGCTCACCGACTTCGACCTGGTGCTCGTCGACGACGCGGCCCCGGCGGCGGAGATACGGCGGCTGCGGGACGACGGGGTGCAGGTCCGCACGGTCGGCCAGGCCCCCGAACCGCCCGGCCCGCACGACGCCGCGTGAACATCACACGGCCCTCACTCGGCGCGCTCCGGCGCACCCGACCGCGCACGCGCACGTGACCTGGGCCGACGGTCTCGTCACCGGGTCGCCCGCACCACGACCTCACACCGGCCGTCACATGGCCCGCGTGGTGTTCTCCCCGACGGATTGACCCCGTCTTCGAGCGGACCTTTCATCGGTGCCACGCCGTACGGCACTCCGCTCCCCCCTTTTCCGAGAGGTGGCGTCCGTGACCGTCCTCCCGAATCCCCCGGCCGTTCCCGGGGAAACCGCTCCCCGTGGAATCCTGGACCGTGTCGGCATTCCGAAGGCCCTTTCCTGGGGATTTCTCGGTGTCCTGATCTTCATGATCGGTGACGGAGTCGAATCGGGTTTCCTCTCGCCCTATCTGCTGGACGAGGGACTCTCCAAGGACCGCGTGGCGCTGCTGTTCACCGTCTACGGCGTCACGGCCAGCGTGTCGGCGTGGTTCTCCGGGGCCCTGTCCGACCTGTGGGGGCCGCGCCGGGTGATGCTGCTGGGCCTCGGGGTCTGGGCCGCGCTCCAGGTGGCCTTCCTGGGCCTCGCGGTCCCCACGCACCACTACGTCCTGCTGGTCGTCACCTACGGCCTGCGCGGCTTCGGCTATCCGCTGTTCGCCTACGGCTTCCTGGTGTGGGTGACGGCGGTGACGCCCCGGCACCGGCTGGGCTCGGCCGTGGGCTGGTTCTGGTTCGCCTTCACCGGCGGGCTGCCCACCCTCGGCTCGCTCGTCGCCAGCTTCACGGTGCCGTGGCTGGGCACCTACCGCACGCTGTGGTTCGCGCTGGTGCTGGTCGTCGCGGGCGGGCTGGTCGCGCTGCTCCTGGTGCGCGAGCCGACGGGCGGGCAGCGGCTGGCGCCGCCCGGCGAGCGTCCGGTGGCCACGCTGCTCGGCTCGCTCTCCATCGTCTGGCGCGAGCCGCGCATCGGTGCCGGCGCGGTGGTCCGCACCGTCAACACCGCCGCGCAGTTCGGTTTCCTGGTCTTCCTGCCGGTGTTCTTCACCGACACGCTGGGCTTCTCCCTGACCGAGTGGCTGCGGCTGCTCGCGGTCATGTTCGCCACCAACATCTTCTTCAACCTGCTCTTCGGCCTCGTCGGCGACCGCATCGGCTGGCAGCGCACCGTCGCCTGGTTCGGCGGGGTGGGCTGCGCGGTGACCACGCTCCTGCTCTACTACGGCACCGCGGCCGCCGGTGACGACTTCCCGCCGGCCATGGTGCTGGTGGGCCTCTTCGGCGCCACCCTCGCGGGCTATGTGCCGCTGTCCGCGCTCATGCCCTCGCTGGCGCCGGACCACAAGGGCCAGGCGATGTCCGCGCTCAACCTCGGCGCGGGCGCCAGCACGTTCGTCGGCCCGGCCGTGGTCGGGCTCTTCCTCGGGCCGCTCGGCGTCGAGGGCGTGATGTGGATCTTCGCCGGGCTGTATCTGGCGAGCGCCGGCCTGACCGCCTTCCTCACCCTGCCCGGCCGGACCACCGCGCCCGGCACCCGCGTCGTACCGGCCGCGCCCGGAGCGGGGAAGGCGTAGCCGCCCGGCACCCGGCGGGGACCCGCGCCGACCGCCCGGCGCCCGCCCGACCGCCCGGCGCACCCCAGCCCCCGGCGCTCGCCCGGCCCCCGCGACGGCCGCCGGTCACCGGCGCGGGCGCCGAGCCTTCGCGGTCCGGCACGCCGCTTCAGGGGCGCCCGCGCCGCCCCAAAGGCGGCACGACGTGTGCCGCGGGCCGGTTCCCGCCGCCACCCCGGGCACCGGGACCCCGCACCGTGACCCTTTGCCCCGGTTTGCCGACCGGCCCGGCGGGAACCCCGCAGCGGAGTACGCCCGGCCGACACGGGGAGGGGAGCCCATGGACTGGTATCCGCTGCGCCTGACGACGCCGGTCAAGCAGCACGTGTTCGGCGGGCACGTGCTCGCCGGACGGTGGGGACGCGCGGGGCTGCCCCCGGGCCCGGTCGCCGAGACCTGGGAGGTCAGCGACGTGGACGGCGAGGGGGCGGTGGTGACCGGGGGGCCGCTGGCCGGGGCCGGGCTGCGCGCTCTGGTACGGGAGCACCCCGAGGACCTGCTCGGACGCGGCCGGCGCGGCGACCGGTTCCCCGTGCTGACGAAGTTCATCGACGCCACCGGGCCGCTCCCGGTCCATCTGCACGCCGACGACGAGACCGCCCGCCGGGTCGAGGGCGCACCCAACGGCAAGACCGAGGCGTGGCACATCCTGGAAGCGGCCCCCGGGGCCACCGCCCTGGCCGGTGTCCGGCGCGGCGTCGACCGCGACCGGCTCCACCGGGCGCTGCTGGCGCAGGACTTCGACGCCGTCCTGCGCCGCCTGCCGGTGCGCGCCGGGCAGACCCTCTACGTGCCCGGCGGCACCCTGCACAGCTTCGGTCCCGGCACGCTGGTCTACGAGATCGAGCAGACCTCCGACATCCAGCAGCACGCCATGCGCCACCGGATGGAGGACGGCTCCCCCGTCCCGGACCGCGAGTGGCACGCCAACCTCGAACGGCTCCTCGAGGAGTGGCGGCCCGAGCCGCGCCCCGACTTCCGGTCCGGGCTGAGCGTGCCGGTGGACGACGGGGTGTAACGCACCGTGCTGTGCGCCGGACGCCACTTCGCGCTGGAGCGGTGGCGGGCCGGCACCGCGGCACCCCTGGTGCACGCGTTCTCCACCGCGATGGTCCTCAGCAACGCCGGGGCACCCGTCACCGTCACCACCCCCGGGGGCCGGGAGCGGCTGGGCCGGGCCGAGACCCTGCTGCTGCCCGCCGCGCTGGGCCGGCTGCGGATCGAGGGCCCGGCGGATGTCCTGCTCGGCTACCTCCCCGACCTCGACACCGACATCCGCGCACCCTTGCTGGCGGCCGGCCACGGCCCGGGCGCGATCGACGCGCTCGGCGCGTGACGGAACCGCCCGGCGGGGCGGAGGATGGGGACCGCGAGTCCCCCCGCCGCCGCGCCCGACCGCCGGAAGACGAGGAACCCCCGATGCCCCGGTCCCCCGACCGGGACCTGTACGTCGTGACGGGTGTCTCCGCCGGCGGCAAGCCGACCGTGTCCCGGCTGCTCGCCGACCGGCTCTCCCCCAGCGCGCTGGTCGAGGGGGACGTCCTGCGGGGGATGGTGCGAAACGGGCGCCGGGAGATGACGGCCGAGCGCACCGCGGGCGCGCTGGCCCAGCTGCGGCTGCGCCACCGGCACGCCGCCCTGCCGGCCGCGTCCTGTCTGCGGGAGGGCTTCCACACGGTGGTCGAGGACGTGATCCTCGGCGACCACCTCGAAGGGTTCCTGCCGTTTCCGCCGGAGCGGACGGTACGGCTCGTGGTCCCGGCCCCCGACGCGGAGGCCGTGCGCCGGCGCGAGTCCGCACGGGGCAAGGTCGCCTACGGCTCCCGCCGGACACCCGCCCAGCTCGACACCGTGCTGCGCGAGGAGACCCCGCGCATCGGTCTGTGGCGGGACAGCACCGG
Organism: Streptomyces sp. NPDC029296; assembly: GCF_055569255.1. Taxonomy (NCBI): domain Bacteria; kingdom Bacillati; phylum Actinomycetota; class Actinomycetes; order Kitasatosporales; family Streptomycetaceae; genus Streptomyces; species Streptomyces sp. NPDC029296. The sequence continues at coordinate 55,966 of NZ_JBVHXT010000013.1, read as the reverse complement.
CCTGAGCGCGGACCGGACCGTGGACGAGATCCCGCGCCGCCGGGACGAGGCGGTGCTCCCCGCCCGGCGGCACACCGGAGCTTCCTGAGACGGCGGGCCGTCAGCTGCCGGCGGGGATCTCGCCGGCGAAGGCCGCGGCCAGGCGCAGCCAGGGCGCGGCCTCCTGGTGCCGGCCCTGGCGTTCCAGGGTGCGGCCCAGCATCAGGTGGGCGTAGTGCTCCACCGGGTCCCGGTCGACGACCAGCCGCAGCTGCTCCTCGGCCCGCCGCAGCTGTGCCGAGTGGTAGTAGGCGCGGGCCAGCAGCAGCCGGGGCGCGGTCTGCCCGGGGGCCTCCTCGACCACGGCGGGGAGCAGCCTGGCCGCCCCGATGTAGTCCTTGGCGTCGAACAGCAGCCGGGCCCGCTCCCAGCGCTCCGCCGTCGTCTTCTCGTGCGGGACGCCGGGTCCCCGGTCGAACAGGTGCAGGGCGCTCGCCCAGCGGTCCGGCGCGATCCCGCCCGTCGCCGGGTAGTCGTGGAAGGTGTCGCTCATGGGTCCTCCCTCGGGTGAGCGGGCGACGCGCTTTCTGTTGACGCATCAACCAGCAGCGCCAACCGTCACCCCTGCGCCGGTATTCCCGGGGTACGCCGCCCGGCTGGGTCCTCCTCGTCCGGCTTCCCGAGCACGCGCGCGACGGCCTCTGCCAGGGTCCGCGGCTCCGCCGGGGTGACATGGTCGGGGAACAGCGAGCACACCGCGCGGACGCGCGGCGGGGGCGGGACCAGGACCTCGTAGCCAGTGATCGACGCGTCACCGGTCCGGCCGGAAGGCGCGGGCCGTCCGCCGGGCGCACCGGCCGCGCCTCAGCCCCCGTACGGCTCGTAGTCGAACCAGTCGAAGTGGACCGTGCCCGTCGAGGCGTACAGGCCGAGCACGCGGCCGGTGAAGCCGCCGGCGACCTCGGTGGAGAGGTAGCGGCCGTCCAGCCGGGCGAGTTCGGTGAAGGCGCCGTCCGCCTCCCGCACGCCGAACGCGACGGTGTCGGGCCCCTCGCGCGGGTCGGTGACCTCCTCGGCGGGGATCGTCTCGACGCCGAGCACCACCGGGCCGCCGGCCGACGGGCGGGACGCCACGACCGAACGCAGGGGACCGATCCGGGCGACGACCCGTACCTCGGTCGCCGTGGCCTCGATCTCGTAGTGGTGCCGCTCGTCCAGGCGGACGGCGAGCCCGCCGCTGCCCTCCGCCGGGTCGACCAGGGTCCGTGCCCGGCAGGACAGGTGCTGCTGGCGGCGGCCGACGAAGGTGACGTCGGTGTCGTCCAGCGACTGCCCCCGGGCCCGCAGGCTCAGCCAGCCGGCGCGTTGCCCGGTGGTGCAGTCCTCCTCGTGCCGGAAGCGGGGCGAGATCCAGCCCGGGGCGAGGCCGCCGCCGTCGAAGTCGTCCCGGACCGGCGCGGCGGCGGGCGTATCGAGCGGCCAGGGTGGCGGGGCGAGGGCGGACGCCACCTCGCCGACGACCGGCCAGTCGTCGACCCAGGTCACCGGGGCCAGGAAGGTCTCCCGGCCGAGCACGTGCCAGCCGGGCGAGCCGCCGCGCGGCCTGACGCCGAGGAACACCAGCCACCAGGAGCCGTCGGGTCCCCGCACCAGGTCCCCGTGGCCGGTGTTCTGGACGGGGTGGCCGGTGCCGCGATGGGTCAGCACCGGGTTGGCCGGGCAGGGCTCGAACGGGCCGTCGGGGGTGCGGGACCGGGCGACCGAGACACCGTGGCAGCGCTCGGTGCCGCCCTCGGCGATGAGCAGGTACCAGTACGCGCCGACGCGGTACAGGTGCGGTGCCTCCGGGGCCTTGGCGCCGGGCGTCCCGGACCACAGCCGCCGCGGCTCGCCGAGGGTCTCTCCGGTGCGGGGGTCGATGCGGACCTGGCTGACGCCCGCGACGGTGCACCAGCAGGTGCCCTCCTCGTCCCAGGCCAGGTCCGGGTCGATGCCCCGCACCCCGGGCAGCCGGACCGGGTCGGACCAGGGGCCGGCCGGGTCGTTGGCGGTGAAGAGGAGGTTCCCGTCGCCGCTCACGTTCGTCACGATCAGCCAGAAGCGGCCGTCGTGGTACCGCAGCGTCGGGGCGTAGAGGCCGCCGGAGGAGGGCGCGCCGGGCGGCAGCCGCAACTGGCCGGGCCGGTCGAGGGCGTTGCCGATCCGGGTCCAGTGCACCAGGTCGCGACTGTGGAAGACCGGGATGCCGGGGTAGTACTCGAAGCTGGAGCAGACCAGGTAGTAGTCCTCGCCGGCCCGGCAGACGCTCGGATCGGGGTGGAAGCCCGGGATCACGGGAGTGCTGCCGCCGTCGGGCACGCTCGGCACATCGAGTCCTTTCCGGCAAGGCCCGCGCCTGCGGCGTGGAGCGAAAGTTTCGGTGATACGTTCGAAACGATGTCCGGGCGAGGCTATCGACAGCCGGTTCGGCGGTCAACGCCCGCTTCCCACGGGCCCGGTGCACCCGTCGAGGAGCCGGCGGGCGCACACGAGACGGTTCCCGGCATCCCGCCGCTAGGATGCCGCGCGTGGTCACAGCCCCGCACGCGGTCCTCGATCTCCTTGCCCGCCACCACCCGCGGGGTCCCGCCGAACGCGCGGACGTGGAGCGGGTGCGCGCCCTCGTCGCGGCGGGCGATCCGTGGCGGCGGTCGAACCCGCTGCACATCACCGGGTCCGCGCTGGTCGTGCACGAGGAGAGCGGCCGGGTCCTGCTGCGCTGGCACCAGCGGCACCGGTCCTGGCTGCTGGTCGGCGGGCACGCCGACCCGGACGAGTGCGACCCGCTCGCCATCGCCCTGCGGGAGGGACGCGAGGAGACGGGCCTTACCGACCTCGCGCCCTGGCCGGACGCCGGGGTGCGGCACCTGGTGATCGTTCCGGTGCCGGCGCATGGCCGGGAGGCGGCGCACGAACACGCCGACATCCGCTTCGTGCTGGCCACCCGTTCCCCCGGGGCGGCCCGCCCGGAGAACCCGCGGGCACCGCTGCGCTGGCTGACACCGCGGGAGGCACGCCGTGTGATCACCGAGGAGAACGTCCGGGAGACCCTGTCCCGCGTGGAACCACTGCTCACGGGCCGACCCGGCCGCGAGGGCCCGTAGGCACGCGGTCGTCCGAGGACCGATGACCCGGGGGTCCGTACCGCCGGACCGGCTCCGGCCGCGCTATCCGGTCCGTTCGGCCGCGGCGCGGATCCGGTCCGCGTCGTTCGTCCGGAGACTGGTGAAGCAGGCGCGCCTCAGAGCGTCGTACGACCGGATCTCGATGCCGGTGGCCTCCCGGACCAGGGACAGCGCGCCGCCCTGCTTCCGCGCGGGCGGCGCGTCGTCGCCGGTGCGGCGGATCCAGGTGTAGGCCACCGACAGCACGTCCTTGACGGGGTAGACCCCGGAGTCCACCAGGGCCTTGGCGAAGGCGGTGAAGTACCGCCGGTGCCGCGCCCCGTCCTCCGCGACGGCGTGGAGGACGTCGCGGAGGAGGGGATCCTCGCCGGTGCGGGCCGCGTCCTCGTACGCCCCGCGGGCGTCGGCCGCCGCGCAGGCCCGAAGGGCGCAGAACCGGGCGTAGTTGCGGGTGGGGAAGGTGCCGGGGGCCTCGCCGGCGCCGGGGTGACCGATGCCGGCCATCTCCCCCAGGCGGCCGAGGGCGGCCGCGTGCCGGGCCTCCTCCACTGGCCAGTGGCGGGCCGTCCAGGCGGCGGCGATGCGCAGCACGTCGGCGCCGAGCGGGTTGGTCCCGCCGATCTCGTCGGCGAGCCGCGCGCCGTCGACGGCCGGGCGGGGGCCGTACGGGCGGGCCGTGAACGCCGGGTGCCGGAGCAGGACGGTCCGCGTGCGCTCCCCCGGGCCGGACAGGCGGCGGCCGGCGAAGAGGGCGTCGGGCGACCAGCGGTGCCGTTCGTGGTCGCTCCGCTGGGCGCGCAGCACGTCGGCGACGGTGGCCCCGGAGCGGAGTTCCCGGACGATGTCGGTCGTGATCGGCATGTGCCTCGCCTTCCGCCTTCCGTTCGGGGAGCGTCCGCTGGAGGAACGCCGGTTCAGACCGAGTCGGCCGCCGCCGCGGACCAGTCGGGGGACCTGCCGAGCGACGTCAGGACGAGGTCGAGGGGGCCCGCGCCGGACGCGGTGGGCAGGGCGGGCCGGAACAACGGGTCGGGTCCGAGCCTGCGTTCGTCGTTCGGCACCCGCAGCGCGACGGCGAGGGCGGCCTCGACCACCTCCTCGTCCAGGTCCAGGGGCAGGCCGAGGGTGCGGGCCACGTCCCAGCCGTGGACGACGTAGTCCAGGAGGTGGAAGCCGATGGCGGTCGAGGCCGGGAAGTGCCTGCTGGTGCTGATCTCGGGGAGGGCGAACTCCCGGGTGAGCACGTCGGGCCGGGCGAATCCGTCGATGGCGGCCCAGGCCGCGTCCCGGTACGCCGCCGCCGGGTCGTCGCCGAGCGCGCCCGGCTGCCATGCGGCGAGGTCCGCACCGCCTCCCGAGGCCGCCGCGGCGAAGCCGCGGTGCTGGCCCGCCATGTGGGAGACGAGCTGATGGAGCGTCCAGCCGGCGCAGGGCGTGGGCAGAGCCCAGTCCTGCGGGTGGGCCTGCCGCACCAGGCGTACGGTCTCCAGCACAGCCGTCCGGTCGAGCTTCCGGATATCCATGCGGGCCCTTTCGCGAGGGGGTGTGCGGGCTGAGCCAGACATTAGCACGATCGTGCGTTTAGTTTTAGAGGGCGGAGCGGATCCGGGGCCCGGCGGGGTGTCCGGCCGGGCCCCGGATCCCCGCGGCCGATGGGCCGGTGGGCGCGTGCGCCCCGGACCCGCACCGCCGCCTCAGTCCCGCCCGGCCGCCTCGCGCGCCGCCGACTCGATGAACAGGGCCAGCCGGCGCACGCCCTCCACGATCTCCTCCGGTGTCAGGGAGCTGCAGGAGAGCCTGAGGCGGTGGTCGCCGCCGCCGTCCGCGTAGAAGTCGCTCATGGGCGTCCACAGGACCCCGAAGGCACGGGCGGAGTGTTCGAGGGCCTTGGTGTCGGCGACGAACGGGACGTCGACGACGAGGAAGAAGCCTCCCGTCGGCTCGTTCCAGCGCACGCCCAGCTCGCGGCGGCGCTCCTCGGGGAAGTGCCGCTCCAGTTCGCCGAGCAGGGTGGCCAGGTTGGCGCCGTAGGAGGCGATGGCCTCGGCGTTGGCCTCTCGGAGCCGGCAGTCGCACTCCACCAGCAGCCCGCCGATCACGGCCTGGCCGACGGCCGAGGTGTTGACCGTCGTCATGCTCTTGATCTTGGACAGCTCGTCGGCCAGCAGGGAACGCCGGCCGCCGGGGCCGATGACCTCCTGGTCGGCGACGACGTATCCGACGCGGGCGCCGGGCAGCGCCGTCTTGGCGAAGGATCCGAGGTGGAGCACCCTGCGGGCGCGGTCCATCGCCTTCAGGGTGGGGCGGGCGGATCCGGCCCGGACGAAGAACCCGTAGGGGTCGTCCTCCAGGATCAGCAGGTCCTCCTCCGCCGCGACCCGCAGCAGCCGTTCGCGCGCGGCCACGGTCATGCTGGTGCCCGACGGGTTGGCGAAGTCCGGCACCACGTACAGGGCGCGGGGCCGTCCGCCCGCCGCGCGCACCTGCCGGGCCGCGTCCCGGAAGGCGTCGGGGTCGGGGCCGTCGGCGCCCTCCGGGACGGGATGGGTCCGGATGTCCAGCAGCCGGGCGGCACCGGTGACGCCGACGTAGCAGGGCGAGCTGACCAGGAGTGTGTCCTCGGGCCCGGCGAACAGGGCCCGCAGGGTGAGCAGCATCGCCTCCTGGCAGCCGGTGGTCACGACGATCGCCTCCGGGGCGACGTGGATCCCCTCGTCGTTGGCCAGGGTGCGGGCGACGAGTTCGTGGATGAGGCCGTTGGTGCGCCCGTACTGGAAGAGGTGGGTGCGCACCCGGTCCTTCGGCCAGCCTCGGGTGTGTTCCAGGTGGTCGGTGTAGGAGCGCAGGTGGCGGGCGAGGTCGTCGGTCTCGAACGTGCCCTCGGCGGGCCTGCCGGGCGCGAACGAGAGGGCGTCGGGGAAGCGGGCGACGACCTCGTTGAGGAAGTTCATCGCGTCCAGCACGGGATCGGCGAGCGAGGCGTGCAGGTCCTGGAGCGCGAGCGCCGGAACGGCGACGGCGTCCGTCACGGTGGTGTCCGTCATGGTCGGCCCTTACTGGTGGCGGCGGTCGGGGCGGGCGGCGTGGCCGGTCCCTGCCGGAAGCGGCGGTCGTCTCCGGCCCTCGCCGGGGGCGGCGGGGGCGGTCACGGCCGGACCTTGTCGCCGGCGGCCGCGAAGGCGGTGCGCAGGTGGTGCGCGGCCTGCTCCACGGCGCGGCGGGCCGCGTCGAGGGTGCCGGACATGGTGAAGAAGCCGTGCGCCGTCCCCGGGTAGCGGGTGGTCTCGGCGGGCACCCCGCACTCCCGCAGCCGCCGCGCGTAGTCCTCGGCCTCGTCGCGCAGCGGGTCGTACTCGGCGGTGATCACCAGGGCCGGTGGCAGGCCCGCGTGGCCGGCGGCGCGCAGCGGGGACGCGAGGGGGTGCGTCCCGTCCTCGGGCGCGGCCAGGTAGTTGTCCCAGTACCAGTGCACGGACTTGTCGTTGAAGAGCAGCGGATCGGTGTTCTCCCGGCGGGACGGGGTGTCCGCCAGGTAGTCGGTGTTCGGGTAGACGAGCAGCTGGGTCAGCAGCCCGGGGCCGCCCGCGTCCCGGGCCATGAGCGTGACGGCCGCGGCGAGGTTCCCGCCGGCGCTGTCGCCGCCCACGGCCAGCCGGCTCGCGTCGCCGCCGAACCGCCCGGCGTGCTCGGCGGCCCACCGGAGCCCGGCGAAGCAGTCCTCGGGGGCGGCGGGGAACGTGTGCTCGGGGGCCAGCCGGTAGCCGACGGAGACGGTGAGACAGCCCGCGGAGTTGGCCAGGGTGCGGCAGAGCGCGTCACTGGTGTCCAGGGATCCGAGGGTCCAGCCGCCGCCGAAGAAGTAGACGAGCACCGGCAGCGGGCCCTCGCCCGCCGGCCGGTAGACGCGGACCGGCAGGGGCCCGCCGGGGCCGGGGACGGTGAGGTCGTGGACCTCGTGCACCGGTTCGGGCGTGCCGGCCGCCGCCCGGATGGCCGCGAGGTCGGCGGCTCGGGCCTCGTGGAGCGTCATCGTGTACAGCGGACGGGCGCCCTCGGCCGCGCGCCGGTCGTAGAGGGTCTGGAGCTGCGGGTCCAAGGGCATGGTGCCTCCGGGAGGTCCAGGGCCCGCGGGGCGTCGCCCGCGGGCGGTTCACAGGGTGTCGGGAATGAGCGCCGGGTCCGTGGCGGCGTCGCGCAGCCGGCTGACGATGCCGTCGGCGGCGCGGCCGTAGCTGGTGAAGTTGGCGTGCAGGACGGATTCGGCGTTGGCCATCTCCAGCAGGGCGACGAGCTCGAAGGCGAGCTGGGCGGTGTCGGCGTCCGCGCGGACCTCCCCCGCCTTCTTGGCCTCGTCGATCATCTGCTCGACGAGAGTGAACCAGTTGCCGTGCGCGCTCGCCACGGCATCGTGCACCTTGCCCCGGCGGGCGTCGTACTCGGCCGAGACCGAGTAGAAGAAACAGCCGCCCGGGAAGACGCGCCGCGCGGAGTAGGCGAGCCAGTTGCCGCACAGGCACCGCAGCCGGCCGAGACCGGCGGGCAGGGCGCGGGCCGGCTGCACGACGTGCTCGATGAAGACCTTGATGGCGGCCCGCACGGTGGCGAGCTGCAGTTCCTCCTTCGACCCGAACAAGGCGAACACCCCGCTCTTGCTGAGGTGCAGTTCGCCCGCGAGACGGCCGAGGGACAGGCCCTCCAGCCCCTCGACCGACGCGATCCTGACGGCTCGCTGGAGGATCGCCCGCCGGGTCTGGTTGCCACGCTCGATCCGCCCGTCCGTCGCTGTCCTTGCCAAGGCACACCTCCTCGCCGTCTCCCGCCAGGGGGACGTCCGCTCCGTGACCACATGACGACCACATTATGTGGACGACCGTGCGGACATGTGGAGGGAGTTAGGTTAGTGTACGACCGTGCGGTTAGTTCGGGACACGGTCGGCGGCGCGGGAACGCGCGAGGAAGCAGGGGTGGACGCGGTGGCGTTGGCGCTGCACGAGTACGAGTCCGCGGCGCGGGAACGGCTGTCCGGCCCGGTCTGGGACTTCCTGGCGGGCGGGAGCGGGACCGAGTCGATGCTGACCGCCGGCCGCGCGGCCCTCGACCGGATCCGGCTGCGGCCGCGCTGTCTCGTCGACGTCTCGGACTGCGACCCCCGCACCTCCCTGCTGGGGGCGGATCTCGCGGCACCGCTGGGCATCGCGCCCATGGCCTACCACCGGCTCGCCCATCCCGAGGGGGAGGTGGCGACGGCGCGGGCCGCCGGCGAGACCGGCACGCTCTTCACGGTCAGCATGTTCGCGAGCCGCACCCTGGAGGACATCGCGGCGGCGGCCACGGGCCCGCTGTGGCTCCAGCTCTACTGGCTCAGGCGCCGGGAAGCGATGCTCGCACTCGTCCGCAGGGCGGAGGACGCGGGCTACCGCGCGCTCGTGCTCACGGTCGACGCGCCGAGGGTCGCCCACCGCCCGCGGGACGCCCGCAACGGCTTCGCCGTCCCCGAGGACGTCCGCGCCGTCAACCTCGACCCCTCCGTCATGTCCGCCTCCCACACCGGCGCGCCCGGGGCGTCCGCCATCGCCCGGCATTCCCGTGAGCAGTTCGACGCCTCCCTCACCTGGGCCGACCTGGCCTGGCTGCGCGAGCGCACGCCGCTGCCCCTGGTATTGAAGGGACTGCTCACCGCGGAGGACGCCGAACTCGCCGTGAAACACGAGGTGGACGCCATCGTGGTGTCGAATCACGGAGGTCGGCAGCTCGATTTCGCCCAGCCCGCCGCGGAGGCGCTTCCGGAGGTCGCCGAAGCCGTGTCCGGGCGTTGTCCGGTGATCCTGGACGGCTCGGTCCGGCATGGTGCCGATATCGCGAAGGCGCTCTGTCTCGGCGCGGATTCCGTTTTTGTGGGACGTCCCGTCCTGTGGGGACTGGCGCATTCCGGAACCGCCGGTGCCGCCGCCGTCCTGCACACATTGACCGAGGAATTCGACGAGGTCATGGCCCTGATGGGGGCGCCTCGCGTCCACCTTTTCGGGCCCACGGGGGTTACTCGGCAGTGAATTGACCCCACCCTCGGGGTCGCCTCCCATTCATCTTTTTCCACCCCGGATGAAGGGGGCTTCGGCATGCGCGAAAAGCTGCTGTCTACATCTGTCGGATGTGCGGCAAACTCGCCAAAGTTTCTCTTGATTACTCGAAAGTAGTAGGCAACGATGAATCTGCGGCCCCGGGGGATACGAGGCGGCCGCAACGACAAAGCTTTGATTGGTGGGGATTTCCGTGGGGGAAGCGGTGCCGAAAAGGGCCGTTTGCAGTGAAGGCGCCTGGATAGACGACCTTTTACTCGCGGGGGACGGCCGTGCGACCGTTCTCCGGCTGTCCGGGCCGGTCAGCAGGGGGGAACTGCGCCGGCTCGTCGCGGAGGAACAGGAGCGTCTGCGGGCCGCCGGCCTGGCGGCCGGGGGCACGCTCGCGGTGCGGGTGCCACCCTCGCTCGCCTGTATCGTCGCCATGCTCGCCGGGTGGCGCACGGGAGCCCAAGTAGCCCTGCTGGACCACCGGCTGACTCCCCATGAGGTGGGCAAGGCGATCGCGCGGCTCACTCCGCAACTGGTCGTCGAGCCGGTCGGGGACGTCACCGGCCGGCTGCGCGGCCACTTCGACATCACCACCCGCGTCACCGCGCCGCACGGCGGCCGGCCGGCCGCCACACCGCACGCGCTGCTCCAGCTCAGCTCCGGCTCCACCGGCCCGTCCAAGGTCATCGGCCGCACGGTCGGCAGCCTCCTGACGGAACTCGACCGGTACGCCCGGCTGGACGGCTTCCCCCGCAGGGGCGAACGCACCGTCGTCCTGGCCTCGGTCGTCCACGTCCTCGGACTCGTCGGCGGGCTGCTGCACGGACTCGCCGCCGGCACGGAGATCGTGCTGCCCGGCACCCAGACGGTCGACGGCATCCTCAGGGCCGTCGCCGCGGGCGACGCGCCGACCACCCTTCTCGGCGTCCCCTCGCAGGCCGCTCTCCTCACCGCGGCCCGGACCCCGCCGCGCCTCCCCCAGCTGCGCCGGATGATCGTCGGCGGCGAACTGGTGCGCGCGGACGTCTGGGAGCGGTTCACCCGCACCTACCGCGCCGACCTGGGCGCCATGTACGGCATGACGGAGGCCGGGGTCATCGCCACCGACCTCACCGGAACCCACCGCCCCGGCCTCACCCCGGCACCCGGGATGAGCGTGCGCGTCGAGGACGGCCAGATCCTGCTGGGCCTGCCCGCCAGCCCGTACGTGGGACCGGCCGACCCGGCCCGGTTCGTCGACGGCTGGCTGCGCACCAAGGACGCGGGCAGCCTCGACGAGGACACCGGCCTGCTCACCGTCCACGGGCGGCTGGACTCGCAGGTCTCCGTCGGCGGGCTGAAGGTCGACCTCGCCGAGGTCGAGGAGGTGCTCGGCACCCTGCCGGGGGTCGCCGAGGCCGTGGTCGTGCAGGGCACCGGCATCGAGGCCTTCGTCACCGTGCGGGAACGGGAGGTCTTCGACGGCCTCGCCGCCGCGCTCGCCGCGCGGCTCGCGCCGTACAAGCGGCCCCGCACGCTGCACGCCCTGCCCGAGATCCCGCGCACCGTCACCGGCAAACCGGTGCGCAACGCCGAGGTGCTGCGCACCGCCGCGCGCGCCGCGGCCCCGGCGGCCGGGTCAGCCCGGGGCTCCGGAGGCGATCCGGCGCACCTGGACGTGGACACCGCCCTCGCCTGAACCACCCCCGATCCCCCCGGTGTCACCGCACAGCGCGACACCGAGGACATGACGGCCGTCGTCGACGAGGACGGCGGCGGACGCCAGCGCGTCGGCGCCGGGCAGCGGGCTCGGCACCGGCCGGCCGTCCCGGCCCGGAGGCCAGTTCCGCGGCAGCGGCATACGACGGCTCATGCCACCACCGCGCAGTCCCCGGCCGAGTGCCTTGCCGACGGCCTCCTTCTGCGTCCACAACCACAGGAAGGCCACCGAGCGTTCCGCCTCGGGCAGGGCGCCGATCCAGGCCGCCTCCGCGGGGTGGAGCCACGCCCGGGCCATCGGCTCGGCGCGCAGCGGCCGTACCCCTTCCACATCGACACCCACCGCGGCCCCGCGCGTCAGGGCGATGGCCACCGCCGTGCGCGTATGGGCCACGCTCACCCGCACGCCCTCGCCGGCCCCGCCGAGGAACGGCCGGCCGCCGGGTTCGTGCCCCACCCATACCCCGGACTCCGGGACGCCGAGCATCCCGGCCGCGCCCCGCAGCAGCAGGGCGCGTGCCGTACCGCGCTCGTCCCCGTCCGTGGTGCACCACAGCACCGTCACCGTGTCCGGGTCCAGTCCCGGGTGCCCGTCCATGAAGCAGGAGTCAATCAAATGTCCGCTGAGGTTGAGAAGTTCATCATCGAGGCGCTGCAGAACATGAACTACGACGTGTCCGAGGTCACCGGCGACACCCCGCTCGGCCCGGCCGGCCTGGACCTGGAGTCCCTCTCGGTCGCCGAGATAGCGATCCAGGTCGAGGACACGTACGGGGTGAAGTTCGAGGAGGACGAGATGGAGACCGTCGCGCTGCTGACGGTCTCGGGCCTCGTCAAGGAGATCGTCGACCGGGCCTCCGCCGCCGCCGCGGCCAAGTGACCTGACGGCCGGCCACGGCCCGGCCCGCACGCCCCCTCCCGTCCCGCCCGCCCCGGCGGCGGGCGGGAGGGGCGGCGGCCGGCCGCCCCGGACGGCCGTGCGCGTACGCGAAGACCGAGACAGACAAAGGCCCGACAGTAGGGACCGACGGGAAATGAACCCGAAGAACGAGCGCGCGGAGCTCGCGGCCGATCAGCGGCTGGGCGTGGGCAACGTGCTGACCACACTGATCGAGCGGGGCACCGGCCTCGACCGACCGACCCTGACCTTCGACACCGAGGTGGACGGCCACCCGGCCTGGCAGGCCCTCACCCTGGCGGAGCTCGGCGAGCGCGTCGCCGCCCGGGCCGCCGTCCTGCACACCCTGGGCGTCAGGCCCCGGGACCCGGTCGCCGTCTGGGTGAGCGACGGCGCCGACCAGGTGCTCGGCTATCTGGCGCTGGCCCGCCTGGGCGCGATCCCCGCGCTCGTCAACGGCAGGCTCCCCGCCGAGCAGGCGGCCGAGTACATCAGGCGGCTGGGCGCCGTCGGGGTCATCGCCGACCGCCCGCACCGGGACGCGCTGGCCTCGGCCGGCAGCACCACCCCGCTGCTCGCGGACCCCGCCGACCTGGGTACCGGCGACCCCGGGGCGGCCCCCGCGGCCTACCGGCACCACGGCGGGGAGCCCGTGGTCGTCACCCACTCCTCCGGCACGACCGGCCTGCCCAAGGCGGTCGTCCACTCCCACCACAGCCTGTTCGCGGCCATCCGGCACCGGCTGTCCCTGCCCAAGGGCCAGGGCCTGGACCGGATGCTGGGCGCGCTGCCCTCCGCGCACGCGGCCACCGTCATCGCCGTGAACCTCGCCCTGACCAACCGCGCCCAGCTGGCCGTCCTCTCCCGGCAGACCGGCACCCTGGTGCTCGACGCCATCGAGACCTGGCAGCCGGCCAGCGTCCTCGGCTTCGCCGCCACCTGGTCGGAGCTGGCGGGCGAGGACCTGTCCCGGCGCGACCTCGCCTCCGTGCGCACCTGGTGGAACACCGGGGACTGCGCGCACGAGGCGCACATCCGCAAGCTCATCGCGAACGGCACGCGCGAGTCGGTCACCGCCCAGGGGCGGGTGACGCGGCCCGGCTCGTTCTTCGTGGACGGCCTCGGCTCCTCGGAGATGGGGCACTCCCAGTTCCACATCACGCACACCCCCGACACCGGGCGCTACGGCCGCTGCATCGGCAGGCCGCACGCCTTCTCCGACATCGCGGTCGTCGACGACGACGGCGAGCGGCTGGGCACCGGCGAGGTGGGCCAGCTCGCCGTCAAGGCGCCGACGCTGTCGCTCGGTTACTGGAACGACTCGGTGACCACCTACCGCACCCGCCGGGACGGCTACTTCCTCACCGGCGACCTCGTCTACCGCGACGAGGAGGGCTACTACTACCACGTGGACCGCCTGGTGGACGCCGTCGACCTCGGCGACGGCCACCGCCTGTACACCATGCTGTGCGAGGAGCGGGTCCTCGCCGACTGCGCCGACGTGCTGGAGTGCACGGTCGTCGCCGTGCCCACGGACGGCCGGGTCGCGACCTCGGTGCTGCTCGTGCTGGACCCGGCGGCGGACCAGGACGCCGACCGCACCGACGAGGTGCTCGCCGCGCTGGAGCCGTGGGTGGCCCGCACCGTCGAGCGCGTGGTCGTGGTCGAATCCGACCGCATCCCGCTCGGCGCGACCGGCAAGGTCCGCAAGTTCCTGCTGCGCCGGCGCTTCCTGGACGGCGAGCTGCTGGGCCGGGAGACCTCCGCGAAGCAGGTGGCCGTATGACCGCCGCCCTCCCGGGTGCCGTGATCACCGGGCTCGGCACCTTCACCCCGCTCGGCCGGGGCGCCGCCGACACCTTCGACGCGCTGTGCCACGGCAAGTCCGGGCTGCGCAGGCCGCCGGAGGGACACCTGCTCGACGGCACCGTGGGCAGCGCCGGCATCGCCCCGGACATCGAGGCGCGCGAGGTGCTGCCGCCCAGTGAGGGCCGGCTCGTCGACCGCTACGCCCTGATGGCCCTGGCCGCCGCCGACGACGCCCTCGCCGACGCGGGGATCGTGGTGGGCCGGGACGTCGACCCCGAGCGCGTCGCGGTCGTCGTCTCCAGCGGCGCGGGCGGCCTGACCACGTACGAGGCGCAGGCCCACGAGCGGGTCCGGCGCGGCCCGACGGCGGTCAGCCCCTATCTGCTGCCCGGCATGCTGCCCAACATGGCGGCGGCCCGGATCGCGATCAAGCACGGCATCCGCGGCTGGAGTTCGGCCGTCGCCACCGCCTGCGCGGCCGGTGCCCACGCCGTGGCGGAGGCCGCCCGGCTGATCCGCTACGGCGAGGCCGACGTGGTGGTCTGCGGCGGCGCCGAGGCACCGCTCAACCCGACCTCCGCGCTGGCGTTCGCCCACGCCCGGGCCCTGGCGAGCGGCTGGGACGACGACCCGGAGGCGGCCAGCCGCCCCTTCGACCGCCGCCGCAACGGGTTCGTCCTGGCGGAGGGAGCCGGGGTGCTGGTCGTGGAGCGCGTCGAACACGCCGACGCCCGGGGCGCCGCGGGCTACGCCGACCTGCTCGGCTGGGGCGCCACCACCGACGCCTTCAAGCCCACCGCGCCGCGCCCCGACGGCGAGGGGGCCGCGCAGGCCATGCGCGGGGCGCTGCGCACCGGCGGCCTGACGCCCGACGACGTCGGCTACGTCAACGCGCACGGCACCGCCACCAAGCTGGGCGACATCGCCGAGGCGAGGGCCGTGCGGGCCGTGTTCGGGGACCGTTCGCCGGCCGTGAGCAGCACCAAGTCCATGACCGGGCACCTGCTCGGCGGCTCCGGCGCGGTGGAGGCCGCGATCTGCGCCCTCGCCGTCGCGCGCGGCACGCTGCCGCCCACGCACAACCTCGACGAGGTCGACCCGGACTGCGACCTCGACCACGTACGGGGCGAGGCCCGGCGCACCCCCGTCCGGGCCGCGCTGTCCAACTCGTTCGCCTTCGGCGGCCACAACGTCAGCCTGCTGTTCGGCACCGCCGGCACCCGCGCCCGGCGCCGCGAAGAGGGAGAGAGCACGTGAACATCGGAGCCGTGGACCACGTCGAGTTCTACGTCGGCGACGCCCGGCAGTCGGCGTTCTACCTGTGCACCGCGTTCGGCTTCCGGCTGCGCGGCCAGGCGGGTCCCGAGACGGGCCGCGCGGACAGCCGGTCCCTGCTGCTGAGCCAGGGCGGCATCGACCTCGTGCTCACCTCCGCGCTGACACCCGGCCATCCGGCGGCGCACTACGTCTCCCGGCACGGCGACGGCGTGGCCAACATCGCCTTCGAGGTCCCGGACGCCGCCAAGGCGTTCGCGACCGCGGTCGAGCGGGGGGCGACGCCGGTGGAGGAGCCCGTCACGCACGGCCGGGGCGGCACCGAGGTCGTCACGGCGTCCGTGCTCGGTTTCGGCGACGTGGCGCACCGCTTCACGCAGCGGACCGGGGACCGGGCCGACTTCCTGCCCGGCACGATGGACATCTTCGCCGACGACCCCGACGAGAGCGAGCGGCTGCTGCACACCGTCGACCACGCGGCGATCTGCCTGCCGGCGGGCGCGCTGCGGCCGACGGTCGCCTTCTACGAGGAGGTCTTCGGGTTCCGCCAGATCTTCGAGGAGTTCATCGAGGTCGGCGAGCAGGCCATGGACTCCAAGGTGGTGCAGAGCCCGTCCGGCGAGGTCACCTTCACGCTCATCGAGCCGGTGACGGACCGTCAGCCCGGGCAGATCGACACGTTCCTGGAGCGTCACGGCGGCGCCGGGGTGCAGCACCTCGCGCTGCTCACCGACGACATCGTCACCGCGGTGCCGGCCATGGAGGCGCGCGGCGTCGGCTTCCTGGACACCCCGGGCACCTACTACGACGAGCTGGCCGGGCGGCTGGGCGAGCCGGAGCTGCGCATCGAGGACCTGCGGCGCACCAACGTCCTGGTCGACCGGGACCACTGGGGCCAGGTCTTCCAGATCTTCACCCAGTCCATGCACGTACGGAAGACCTTCTTCTGGGAGGTCATCGACCGGCACGGGGCCCGCACGTTCGGCAGCGGCAACATCAAGGCGCTCTACGAGGCCGTGGCCCGCGAGAAGGCACCGGCCTGACGCCGGCCGACGCCCACCACCCCCTTCGAGGCACACGAGGAAGACCGTGACTGTTCAGGACTCCACCGCTTTCACCCTGACCGAGGAGGAGCGCGCGCTCCTGCCCACCGACGAGGACGTGGCCTTCTACGCCGAGCACGGCTGGTACCTGTCCAAGAAGATCTTCACCGACGAGGAGACCGCACGGCTGGAAGCCGCCAGCGAGCGCTTCTACGCCGGTCACCGCGACCGTACGCTGCCGGTCCGCCCGCCGAAGCTCGCGTACTGGGAGCCGGAGCACGGTTCCGTGCAGCGGCACAACGACTACATCCACTACGAGGACGACACGATCGGCGCCGTCCTGCGCAAGCCGCTGCTCGGCGCGGTGGCCGCGCGGCTCGCCGAGGCCGCGGAGATCCGGGTGTTCCAGTCCACCCTGATCTACAAGCCGCCGGTGGCCGGGGAGCCGTCGAACATCGTGCCCTGGCACTTCGACCGGCACTACTGGGCCACCTCCACCTCCGAGCGGATGCTGACCGCGTTCATCCCCTTCCACGACTGCGACGAGGAGCTGGGCACCATCACGATGGTGGACGGCAGCCACCACTGGAAGGAGACCGCCGCCAACGACGCGACGTCCCTGCACTTCGCCGAGCGCGACCGGGGCGAACTCGACCAGATGCTGGAGGAGAACGCCGCGTACAACAACACGGAGGTCCGCAAGGTCCCGATGGTGATCCCCAGGGGTCACGTCAGCTTCCACCACTGCCGCACCTACCACGGCAGCGGCCCCAACGTCGGCGACCGGCCCCGCCGCGCCATCTCCTTCCACCTCCAGGACGGCGAGAACCGCTACCGGCCCTTCCGCCGCTCCGACGGCACCCCGGTGGCGTACAACCACGACGTGCTGGTGCGCAGGACCGCCGAGGGGACCCCGGACTACGCGGACCCCGAGTTCCTGCCGGTGCTGTGGCGCACCCGCTGATGCGCACCGTCGCGGTCGTGGGCACGGGCCTGATCGGCACGTCGATCGCGCTGGCGCTGCGCGCCCGGGGCATCACCCCCTACCTCCTCGACGACGACCCCGAGGCCGCGCGCACCGCCGCCGGCCTCGGCGCGGGGGTGGTGGGAGCGCCGCGCACCCCGGCGGACCTGGCCGTCCTCGCCGTACCCCCGCAGCATGTCGCCACGTCGCTGCGCCTCCAGCAGACGCGGGGGCTGGCCCACGACTTCACCGACGTCTCCAGCGTGAAGGCGCGGCCGCAGCGGGAGGCCGCGGAGCTGGGCTGCGACCTGGCCCGCTTCGTGGGCGGGCACCCCATGGCGGGCCGGGAGCGGTCGGGGCCGCTCGCGGCGCTGCCCGACCTGTTCCACGGCCGGCCCTGGGTGCTGACCCCGGCGGGCCAGGCCGGCGAGCGGGCGGTCGGCCGGGCGACGGAGCTGGCCCGGCTGTGCGGGGCGCGCCCGGTGGTGATGGAGCCCGCCCAGCACGACCGGGCGGTGGCCCTCGTCTCGCACACCCCGCACCTGGTCGCGAGCCTGCTCGCGGGCCGGCTGCTGGACGGCGAGGAATCCCAGCTCCAGCTCGCCGGCCAGGGACTGCGCGACGCCACCCGGATCGCCGCGGGCGACGCCGGCCTGTGGACGGACATCCTCAGCTCCAACGCGGCGGCCGTCGTGGAGGTGCTGACGGAGCTGGCCGGGGAGCTGGAGACGGCCCTCGGCGCCCTGCGGGAGCTGGCCGAGGCCCCCGCGGCCCCGGGCGCCGACGGCCGGGCCCGGCTCACCGCGGCCCTGGCCCGCGGGGTGCGCGGGCGCGGCCTGATCCAGGGGCGGGCCCCCGGCGGCCTGCGGCTGAGCGGTGCCGCCGCCGGGACATGAGGCGCCGCCCCGCCCCGGGCGGGCGACCGGGCCCACGACGACCTTCGACCCAGTGGAGCAAGTGACTATGACCAGCCGACGGCTCGACGTCTGCGTGATCGGTGCCGGGCCCCGCGGCCTCTCGGTCCTCGAACGGCTGTGTGCGAACGCCGCGGCGGACCCGGAGCGCCCCGCGCTCACCGTGCACCTGGTCGACCCGTATCCGCCGGGCGCCGGACGGGTGTGGCGCACCGACCAGTCCGAGCACCTGCTGATGAACACGGTGGCCTCCCAGGTCACGATGTTCACCGACGACAGCGTGCGGATCGAGGGGGCGCTCGCCCCGGGCCCGAGCCTGTACGAGTGGGCGCGCTTCCTCACCCTGATCGGCCCCATGGACGGTGCGCGCCACGACGAGCGGGTGCTCGCCGAGGCCCGCGCGCTCGGCCCCGACTCGTATCCCACCCGCGCCTTCTACGGCCACTATCTGGAGTGGGTCTTCCAGCGGGTCACCCGGACCGCGCCGGGCGGCCTGACGACCGTGGTGCACCGGGCCCGCGCGGTCGGCCTGACCGACGAGCCGGACGGCACCCAGCGGGTGCGGCTCGACGACGGCCGGAGCCTGGCCGGCCTGGCCGCCGTGGTCCTCGCCCAGGGCCACCTGCCGGTACGGCGCTCCAGCCGCCAGCGGGAGCTGGCCGAGTTCGCCGCGGCGCACGGGCTCGGCTACGTCGCGCCCGCCAACCCGGCGGACGTGGACCTGTCGGGGGTGCGCCCCGGCGAGACGGTGGCCCTGATCGGGCTGGGGCTCAACTTCTTCGACCACACCGCCCTGTTGACGCTCGGCCGGGGCGGGCGGTTCGAGCGGCAAGACGGCCGGCTGGTGTATCTGCCGTCCGGGCGGGAGCCCCGGCTGGTGGCCGGCTCCCGCCGGGGCCTGCCCTTCCACGCCCGGGGCGAGAACCAGAAGGGCCCGCACGGGCGGCACGAACCGGCCGTGCTGACCCCGGAGGTCATCGAGGAGCTGCGGGAGCGGTCCCGGCGCCTTGGCGGCATCGACTTCCGCGAGACGGTGTGGCCGCTGGTCGCCAAGGAGGCCGAGACGGTCTACTACACCGCGCTGCTCACGGCCGCGGACCGGACGGCGGACGCGCGCCGGCTGCGCGCGGCCTATCTCGCGGCGCCGCCGGGCAGCCGCCGCGAGCGGGACCTCCTCGACGAGTTCGGCGTGGCGCCGGCCGACCGCTGGGACTGGGACCGGATCGCCCGCCCGTACGCGGGACGCGCCTTCGTCTCGCCGGCGGACTTCCGGGGCTGGCTGGTCGCCCACCTGCGCGCGGACCTGGCGGCGGCGCGGGCCGGCAATGTCGACGGGCCGCTGAAGGCGGCGCTCGACGTGCTGCGCGACCTGCGCAACGAGCTGCGGCTCGTGATCGACCACGGCGGCCTCACCGGCCGCTCGCACCGGCGGGACCTGGACGGCTGGTACACGCCGTTGAACGCGTTCCTGTCCATCGGGCCGCCCGCCGGGCGGATCGAGGAGGCGATCGCACTGATCGAGGCCGGGGTGCTGGACGTGCTCGGTCCCGACGCCCGCGCCGGGGCGGACCGGGCACGGGGGACGTTCACGATCGAGTCCCCGGCGGTGCCCGGCTCCCGGATCCCGGCCGGCACCCTCATCGAGGCGCGGCTGCCGGAGACCGACCTGCGCACGACCGCCGATCCGCTGCTGCGCCGGCTCCTCGCCGCCGGGCGGTGCCGCCCGCACCGGATCGGCGACCCGGAGGGGACGTCGTACGAGACGGGCGGCCTCGCCGTCACCGGGGCGCCGTTCCGCGTGATCGACGCCGAGGGCCGAGCGCATCCGCGCCGGTTCGCCTTCGGGGTGCCCACGGAGTCCGTGCACTGGGCGACGGCGGCCGGCATCCGTCCCGGGGTGAACTCGGTGACGCTCCAGGACTCGGACGCCGTCGCGCGTGCCGTCCTCGCGGCGGCGGACCGGCGGCCGGACGACGAGATGATCGGAGAACTGACGAGGTGAGCACCCTTGGCACGGACACTCCCGGCACGCACACCCCCGGCACGGACACCCCCGACCGGGGCACCCCCGGCCCGGGCGCGCCCCTCGTCGACGCCGGGCTGCTGAGCCCGGTGCGCGCCGGCAGCCCCGCCGAGGAGACCACCTCCGACCGGGCATGGCTCCAGGCGATGCTGGACGCGGAGGCGGCGCTGGTACGGGCCCAGGCGCACCTGGGCAACGTGCCGGTCCAGGCGGCGCGGACCATCACCGAGCTGGCCCGCGCCGACCGCCTGGACCTGCGTGCGCTGGCCGTGCTCGGCCGGGGCGCGGCCAATCCGGTGGTGGCCGTGGTGCGGGCGTTCACCGATCTGGTGGCGGCCGTGGACCCGGCCGCCGCGGACCAGGTGCACCGGGGCTCGACCAGCCAGGACATCCTGGACACCGCCGCGATGCTGGTGGCCGCCCGCACCCTGGACGTGCTGCTGGCCGATCTGGACGAGGCGGCCGGCTCGCTGCGCACGCTGGCCGGCGCGCACACGGGGACGCTGATGGCGGGCCGGACGCTCGCGCTGCACGCCGTGCCGACCACGTTCGGCCTCAAGGCAGCCGGCTGGCTGGTGGCCGTGACGGAGGCGGCGGACCGGCTGCGCCGGCTGCGCGCCGAGGGGCTGGTCGTCCAGCTCGGCGGCGCGGCGGGCACGCTGGCGGGCTACGTCGAGTACGAGCGGCTGCACCGAAAGGCGCGGGGCGAGCCCCCGGAACCGGAGTACGCGCGCCGGCTGACGGAGCGGTTCGCCGTGGAGACCGGCCTCGGCGCCCCGGTCCTGCCGTGGCACAGCCACCGGGCGCCCGTCGCGGCGCTGGCCGCCGAACTGGCCCTGGCCACCGGGGTGCTGGGCAAGATCGCGGTGGATGTGCAGTCGCTGGCACGCACCGAGACCGCCGAGGTGGCGGAGCCGGCGGCGGCCGGACGGGGGGTCTCCTCGGCGATGCCGCACAAGCGCAACCCGGCGCTGGCCACGCTGATCCGCTCGGCCGCCCTCCAGGTGCCCGCGTACGCGGGTGTGCTGGCGCAGGCGATGCTCTCGGAGGACGAGCGGTCGGCCGGTGCCTGGCACGCGGAGTGGCTGCCGCTGCGCGAGTGTCTGCGGCTGGCGGGCGGGGCGGCGCACACCGCGCGGGAGCTGGTGGCCGGGCTGGTGGTGGCGCCCGGGAGGATGCGCGCCAACCTGGAGCTGACCGGCGGTCTGATCGTCTCCGAGCGCCTCGCGGCGGTGCTGGCGTCCGCGCTCGGCAAGGCGACGGCCAAGGAGGTGGTGGGCCGGGCCGCCGCCGTGAGCGCCGCCACCGGCCGCCCCCTGCCCGAGGTCCTCGCGGCCGCCCCCGAGCTCGCCGGGCGCTTCGACGCCGCTGCCCTCGGCACCCTTCTGGACCCGGCCGCGTACACGGGGGCGGCCGGGGAGCTGACCGACCGGGCGCTCCGGGCGGCCGGGGGCACGGCCGCCCGGGACCGGGCGCCGAGGGCCGGACGGTGACCCGGGGTGCCGCGCTGGTCGGTACGGCGCTCAACGCGCTGGCCCGGCCGGCCCCGGGCCTGGCGGGGCGGGCCGCCTACGCGCTGTTCCGTCGTCCGCTGCGGCGGGGCAAGGTGCTGCCCGGGGAGCGTGCCGTCCACGAGCGGGCCGCGGTCGAGGAGCTGGCCCTCGGCGGCAGACGGGTGCGGGTCTACCGGTGGGGGGACGGCGCGCGGCCGGTGCTGATGCTGCACGGCTGGCAGTCCCGTGCCTCGCGGTACGCGGGTTTCGTGCCGCGGCTGGAGGCGCTGGGGCTGACCGGGATCGCGTTCGACGCGCCCGGGCACGGCGACTCGGAGGGCGACACCACCACGATCCTGGAGTACGGCGAGATCACCCGGCTCCTCCAGGAGCGGTACGGGGTGTTCCACACGGTGGCCGCCCACTCCCTCGGTGCCACCGCCGCCTTCCTGGCGCTGCGCCGCGGGCTGCGGGCCGAGCGTCTCGTCACGGTCGCCGCGGTGAAGGATTTCGGCCATTTTCCCGACGAGTTCGCCCGCATCCTGGGGCTCGGCCCCGGCCTGGGGCAGGACCTCCGCCTCCGGATCGAGCACCGGCTCTTCGCGCAGGTCCCGGACCCCTGGGGGGAGTTCGACGCCACCTCGCGCCCCGGGCAGATCGGGGTACGGATGCGGATCATCCACGACACGGACGACGACATGGTCCCGGTCGCGCACGCGCACGCGCTGAAGTCCGCGTACGGGGACCGGGCGGAGCTGGTGCTCACCCGCGGCCTGGGGCACCGCAAGGTGCTGGGCGCGGCGGCGGTGATCGACAGCGCGATGGGATTCATCGCGCCGGAATCGACGGCGAGCCGGGAAGTCTCTTTTAAATGAACGCACGGTCGTCTACTTTTACGCGAGTGGGCGCGGCCGCTGCGGACCGGGTGACGGCGGCGCATCGGACGAAGGGACCACCTCGCATGACGACCGCCTCACCCCACTCGCCGGACACCGGTCCGGCCCAGACAGCCCAGGACGACGCCGGTGGCGCACCGGGAACGTCCGCGACGGCGGCGGCCGCGGCCGCGGCCAAGCTCGCCCTGCTCGTCGCGTCCGGCGCCACGTTCCTCGCCGTACTCGACACCACGGTGGTGAACATCGCCTTCGCGGATCTGCGCACCGACTTCCGCGACGCCTCGCTCTCCCAGCTCACCTGGGTCGTGACGGCGTACACCGTCGTGTTCGCGGCGCTGCTGGCCGTCGCCGGCCGGGTCGCCGACACCATCGGGCGCAAGAAGCTGTTCGTGTGGTCCGCGGCCGTCTTCCTGGTCGCCTCGCTGCTGAGCGGGCTCGCCACCGGGGTGCCGATGCTCATCGCGGCCCGGGCCCTGCAAGGGGTGGGCGCGGCGGGGCTGATCCCCTCGGCGCTCGGCCTGGTCCTCCAGCACACTCCCCCGGCCCGCCGTCAGGTCGCCATCGGCGTCTGGGGAGCGGTGGGCAGCATGGCCGCCGCCGTCGGCCCGAGCCTCGGCGGACTCCTGGTGGACGCCTGGGGCTGGCGCAGCGTCTTCCTGATCAACCTGCCGATCGGGCTCGTCATCCTGGCCGGCGCGGTCCGGCTCACCGGCGACCGGCCGACCGGGCGCCGGCTGCCCGACCCGGCCGGCACCCTCGCCCTGGCGCTCGGTGTCGGCGGTGTCGTCTTCGGCGTCACCCAGGGCACGGAGTGGGGCTGGGGCAGCGGACGCGTGCTCGGCCTGCTCGTCGGCGGCGCTGTGCTGCTCGCGCTGGCCCTGCTGCTGTCCGGGCGGCACGCCGCGCCCGCCATCGAGCTGGACCTCTGGCGCAGCCGCGCCTTCGCGGCCACCAACGTCACCTCGCTGCTGTTCGGCGCGGCGATGTACTCCTACCTCCTCAGCTCCCTGCTGTTCCTGAACGCGGTGTGGGGCTACTCCGAGCTGAAGG
This sequence comes from Streptomyces sp. NPDC029296, assembly GCF_055569255.1. Lineage (NCBI taxonomy): Bacteria > Bacillati > Actinomycetota > Actinomycetes > Kitasatosporales > Streptomycetaceae > Streptomyces > Streptomyces sp. NPDC029296. Next base: position 32,692 of record NZ_JBVHXT010000013.1, on the reverse strand, counting down.
CCGGACTGGCGGTCACACCGGGCGCCTTCGCCTCCGCGCTCGGCGCCATCGTCGTCGGGCGCCGGGTCGGGCCGGCCGGCCAGTGGGCCGCGGTCGCCGTCGGCTCGGCGCTCTTCGGCGCCTCGTGCGCGGGGATGTACCTGCTGCTGGGCACCGAGAGGAGTTACGCGGCGGTGTGGCTGCCCCTCGGCGTCCTCGCCGGCATCGGCATCGGCGCGGCGCTGACCGCGATCTCCAACGCGGCCACGGCCTCGCTGCCGCCGCAGCGCTTCGCCTCCGGCACCGGTCTGCTGATGACCACCCGCCAGATCGGCGGCGCCCTCGGCATCGCCGCCCTCGCGGCCATCCTGGAGCGCTACGACGTCCTCGACGACGAGGGCTATCTGCGGGTGTTCCTCGCCTGCGCCATCGGGGCCGCGGCCGCCGCCGCGGCGGCCTTCGCGATCCGGTCCCGGCCGGCCCAGAACCCGTAACCGTCAGGTCCCGGCGGGGGCCACCGGTTCCCGCGACGATGTGAAGAAGAGAGCGCATGCCACCCATCGACCGATCCGACCGCTCCGTCGCGCGAGCCGAGCACGCCCTGCTGGCGGACCTCCAGCCGGTGGTGGAGGAGAACCTCCACCGTCACCTGGACGTCGCCAAGGAGTGGTTCCCGCACGAGTACATCCCGTGGAGCGAGGGCCGTACGTTCGACGGCCCGCTCGGCGGACAGCCGTGGACCGACGCCGAGGCCACGCTGCCGGAGGTGGCCCGCACGTCCCTGGTGGTCAACCTGCTCACGGAGGACAACCTGCCCGGCTACCACTTCGCGGTGGCCGAGTTCGGCAAGGACGGCGCGTGGGGCACCTGGGTGGACCGCTGGACCGCGGAGGAGGCCCGGCACGGCACCGCGCTGCGCGACTACCTCCTGGTGACCCGGGCCGTCGACCCCCGGGCCCTGGAACGCGCCCGGATGACCCACATGTCGGGCGGCTACGACCGGCCCGACGGCTTCAGCGCGCTGCACGCGATCGCGTACGCCGCGTTCCAGGAGCTGGCCACGCGCATCTCGCACCGCAACACCGGCCAGGCGAGCACCGATCCCCGGTGCGAGGCGCTGCTCGCGCGGATCGCCGCGGACGAGAACCTGCACATGGTCTTCTACCGCAACCTGGTCGAGGCGGCGTTCGAGCTGGTGCCGGACACCGCGATGCGGGTCGTGCGGGACGTGGTCGTCGGCTTCGAGATGCCGGGCTCCACCATCAAGGACTTCGGCCGCAAGTCGGCGGAGATCGCCATCGCCGGCATCTACGACCTCCGCCTCCACCACGACAGCGTCGTCACGCCCGTCCTGCGCAGGCTCGGCGTCTTCGAACGCGCGGACCTCGGTCCGGACGGCGAGCGGGCGCGCGAGGAACTCGCCGCCTTCCTGGACCGGCTGGACAAGAAGGCGACGTCGTTCACGACCCGCCGCGAGGGCATCCGCGCGGCCCGCGCCAAGCGGGAGGCGGAAGCCGCCTGACCCGGCGGCGGTACGGGGAGGGGGGCGGCCCGGACACGGCCGCCCCCCCCTCCCCCTCGCCCGCCCGGCGGGCCCGGTCAGGGCCGCGCCGTGTGCACGGGGTCGCGCGTCCCGGCCGCCGGGGCGCTCCCGGCGGGCCGGTCGCCCAGGAGCTGGGCGTCGATCACCGAGTCCAGGTGGTCCTTGATCCACTGATTGGGGCCGGGCTCCGCGGCGCGGGGGTCGGGGTGCGGGATCGTCATGTCGTCCTCCAACGGGGAGTGCTGACGGCGGCCAGTATATTAGCACGACCGTCCGTTTACTTTCCTCGGATGCTGGTTCATGATGAATATGAGCGAACGATCGTGCTGATAAATGCGCCCGGAAACCCCTCGCGCATCGGCGAACAACTGGAGGGTGTGTCATGGATCTCGCGACGGCGGCCGCCGAACCGGCCCTGAGCGCGCAGGGGGAGGCCATGTTCGACCTGTTCCGCAGGCCGCAGGGGCGCAGCAGACCCCGGCCCGACGAGCGGGCGGTCATCGAGAGCGCGCGGACCGGCGAACTGACCGCCGGGAGCGGCGGGGTCGTCACCTACGCCTGGGGCGACGGCATGCGCCCGGTGCTGCTGGTGCACGGCTGGGAATCCCGTGCCTCGCGCTATGCCAAGCTCATCACCCGGCTCGTCGCGCTCGGCTACAGCCCGGTGTCCTTCGACGCTCCCGGGCACGGCGAGTCCGGGGGCGACACCACCACCCTGGCCGAGTACCGCGCCCTCATCGGCGGACTGCACCGCGCGCACGGGGACTTCGCGGCCGTGGTCGGCCACTCCTTCGGGGCGCTGGCGCTGTTCCTGTCGTTGTCCGAAGGGCTGCGCGCCGACCGGATCGTGGCCGTCAGCACGGTCCCCGACTTCTCCTACCTGGTCGACTCCTTCAGCGCCCACCGGGCCCTGGACCCGCGGACGGACGCGGAGCTGCGCCACCGTCTGGACCGGGACCTGTACCCGGGCGAGGACATGTGGACCCGTTTCTCCGTCCTCCATCACGCCTCGCGCGTACGCGTCCCGCTGCTCCTGATCCACGACGAGAACGACGAGGCGGTGGGCGCGGAGCAGGCGGAGCGGCTCGCCGGGGCCTTCGCGGACCGGGCCCGGCTGGTCCTCACCCGCCGGCTCGGGCACCGGCGGATCCTCGGCTCTCCCCTGGTCGTCGAGACGATCGCCGGGTTCCTCACCGGGCAGGACTCCCCCGCGGACCACGGCGGCAAGACGGAGGTGGCGGCACGGTGACCGGACTGCTCACGGGCAAGCGGATCCTGGTGACCGGGGTCCTGATGGAGTCCTCGATCGCCTTCCACACCGCCCGCCTCGCCCAGCAGCAGGGAGCCGAGGTCGTCCTCACGGGGTACGGCCGGCTCGCCCTGGTGGAGCGGATCGCCCGGCGGCTGCCCGAGCCCGCCGTCCTGCTCGAACTCGACGTCCAGGACAAGGGACACCTGGAGAGCCTGGCCGGCCGGATCCGGGAGCGGGTGGGGCGCGACGCGCGCCTGGACGGGGTCGTGCACTCCATCGCCTTCGCGCCGCAGGACGCGATGGGCGGCAACTTCCTCGCCACCGGCTGGGACTCGGTGGCGACCGCGGTCGAGGTGTCCGCCTACTCCCTCAAGGCGCTGGCCATGGCGTGCCTGCCGCTGCTGGAGGAACACGGCGGGTCGATCGTGGGCCTGGACTTCGACGCGGGCGTCGCCTGGCCCGCGTACGACTGGATGGGGGTGGCCAAGGCCGCCCTGGAGGCCACCTCCCGCTACGTCGCCCGGGATCTCGGGCCGCGCGGCATCCGCTGCAACCTGGTGGCGGCCGGGCCCGTGAAGACCATGGCGGCCCGGCACATCCCAGGGTTCGAGACCTTCCGCGAGGTGTGGGACACCCGCGCCCCGATCGGCTGGGACCTCTCCGACCCGGAGCCGGCCGCCCGCGCCGTCGTCGCCCTGCTGTCCGACTGGTTCCCCCGGACGACGGGGGAGATCGTGCATGTGGACGGCGGAGTGCACGCCATCGGGGCGTGAGCGCGAGCGCGGGGCACGGGGCGGCGGCCCGCCCGGGCGAGCGGGCCGCCGCCGGGGCGTCAGGGGGTGGCCGGCAGCAGCGAGGGGTCGGCGGCCTCGGAGCGCAGGCGCCTCAGGACGGCCTTGGCCGCCTTGTCGTAGCAGGTGAAGTCGTCGTGCAGGACGGACTCGGCGTTCGCCATCTCCAGGAACGCCACGAGTTCGAAGACCAGCTGGGGGATGTCGGCGTCCCGCGCGAGTTCCCCGGCGAGCTGTGCCTCGCGCGCGGTCTGCTCCAGGTAGGAGAACCAGTTGGCGCGGGCCGCGGCGAGCGTGTCGTGGACCTTGCCCTCGCGGGCGTCGTACTCGGCGGAGACCGAGTAGAAGAAGCAGCCGCCCGGGAAGACGCGCTCCCGGGAGTACGTGAGCCAGCCCGTGCACAGGCGCCACAGGCGGCCGATGCCCGCCGGCAGGTCCCGGGCGGGCTGGACCACGTGCTCCAGGTACACGGTGATGGCCGTGCGGATGGTCGCGAGCTGGAGGTCCTCCTTGGAGCCGAACAAGGCGAACACCCCGCTCTTGCTCAGCTTCAGCTCGCTCGCGAGCTGCCCCATGGACAGGGCCGCGAGCCCCTCCACGGAGGCGATCTCCACGGCTCTGCGGAGAATCAGCTGGCGGGTCTGGTTTCCGCGCGCGATCCGGCCGTCGGCCTGCGTTCCTGCCACACCCATGTGCACCCACTCTCCTGGACCGGACGTTCTCGGCGCCGTTGAGGTGTCCACAGTGTAACCAATGAGCGGACGTTCGTTCGGTTAATCTCCCCCGAAGCGGAAGCGCTCAGTCCATGGAGAGCGTACGCGGGCCCGTCTCGTCGGCGCCGTGCGCGCCGGGGCCGACGAAGTCGAGGACGGTGCGCAGGACGTCCGCGTCGCCGAGGATGCGCCGGTGTCCGAGGCCGCTGGTGACGACGAGCCGGGCCTGGTCGCCGAAGGCCGCGGCCAGTCGGCGGCCCTGGGCCACCCCGATCCTGGTGTCGTCCTCGTCGTGGACCACCAGCAGGGGCGAGCGCACGCTCCGGGGCATGTCGGTGAGCGAGAACGGCACCTCCCCGGCGGGCATGCCGGAGAAGAGCCGTCCGCGGATCTCGTCGCGCAGCCGCTCCTGAAGCCGGTCGCGCACCTTCAGTTCGGCGCAGAACTCCCGGATCAGGTAGTCGAAGTCGCAGACCCCGCTGATGGTGACGATCTTCCGGGCCTCCACCCCGTGCTTGAGCCCGAAGAAGGAGCCCAGCGCACCCATCGAGTGGGCTATCAGGCACTCGAAGGTGCCGTACTGGTCGTGCAGCACGGAGACGATGTCGCGGTAGTCCAGGATCGTGGTGCTGCGGCCGGCGGCGTCGCCGTGGCCCGGGGCGTCGAAGGCGACGACGCTGTAGCCGCGCTCCAGCAGTCCGGGGACGAAGCCGGAGAGCCGGGAGGCGCGCGACTGCCAGCCGTGCACCAGCAGCACGGGCCGGGCCCCGTCGCCCCAGCGGTACGACACCGCGTGCCTGCCGCCGCCGAGTTCGACGCGGCCGACGTGCGCCGTGCCGGACACCTCGCGCTCGGCGGACCGCGGGCGGCTGCGCACCAGCGGCATGTGGAACAGGGTGAAGGCGCCCTTGCCCGCCAGCCGCCCGGAGACGAGGGAGGCGGTGTTGAGGACGGTGCTCGCAACGGCCTCGGTGGGTTTCATGCTCGCCACTCCTCGGTCAGGCGTCAGGAGGCTGATACATTAGCACGCACGACCGTACAGTTTTATAGGGTTTCCGGCCGGACGTCCTCCCCGGGCCCTGTGCCCCCGAGGAGTGAGCCGACCATGCCGGTGCCCGTCTGGTTCGCCCCGTGGAAGCCCGGCCCGGCGGCCCCGGACGCGGAGGCGGGGGGCGCGGCCGTCGTGAGCGTCACCGGCTTCGCCGCGTACCGCCCCTGGACCTCGCTCGGCATCCACGTCACGGGCCTCGCCCTGCGCCGGACCTGGGACGCCACCGAGGGCGCGATCGGGCTGTGGCTGTGGAGCGTGCCGGGTCTGCTGCGCCCGCACTCCGGGTCGGTCTCCGTCTGGCGCGACGAGGACCGTCTGCGGGACTTCGTGGCCCGTCCCGACCACGTGCGCATCATGCGGACCTATCGCGGCCGGGGCGCCCTGCGCTCGGCGACCTGGCGGACCGCCGCCTTCGACCGGGGCGCGGCCCAGGAGGCGGCCCGGTCCCTGATCGAGGAGTGGCACACCCGGCCGATGCCCCGGGCGTGACACCGTCACCCCGCCGCCCGGGACCGCTCCCCGGTTCCGCGGGCGAGAGGGCCGGCGATCAACCGCAATCAAAAGGGGACGTTTGTACGAGCGCAGACGGTACACACGATGAGCAAGCCCCTATTCGACAGAACGACGAAACGGAGACCACCACCATGGGCATCATCGCGTGGATCATCCTCGGCCTGCTCGCCGGCGCCATCGCCAAGGCCCTCATGCCGGGCAAGGACCCCGGCGGCATCATCGTCACCATGCTCATCGGTGTGGCCGGTGGTCTGCTCGGCGGCTGGCTCGGCAAGGTGCTCTTCGGCGTCGACTCCGTCGACGGGTTCTTCGAGCTGTCCACGTGGATAGCCGCCATCGTCGGCTCGGTCATCCTGCTCGCCCTCTACCGCCTGGTCACCGGCAGCCGTCACTCCCACTCCCACCGTCACGCCTGACCGGACCGCGGACGCCGCGGGCAGCCGAGACCGCGATGAACCATCGGGACGAGCTTCAGCGGCTCGTCCCGATGGTTCATCGCGGTCTTCTCATTCCGCCGGCGGTGTGTGCGGCGACGCCCCGGCCGCCGTCGGCGCCCGCGCGGGAAGACCCAGCCGGTGGGCCACGGTGGTGAGGGCGCTGCCCAGAGGGAGCGCGACGCGGGTGACGGCGTGCCGGTCGCCGCGGGTCGGGTCGCGGTTGACGATCAGCACCGGCTTCCCGGCCTCGGCCGCCTGACGGACGAACCGGAGCCCGGACATCACCGTCAGGGAAGAGCCCAGGACGAGCAGCGAACTCGCCGCACGGACCAGCTCCCGGCAGCGCTCGACCCGCTCCGGCGGAACGGCTTCGCCGAAGAACACCACGTCCGGTTTGAGGATGCCGCCGCACAGCGCGCAGGGCAGCACGCGGAAGTCGCCGACCTGCTCGTCGGTGAGATCGGCGTCGCCGTCCGGGTTGAGGCCGGCCGCCACCGGCGCGAAGCCCGCGTTGGCCTCCTCCAGCCGCCGGGCGAGTTCCCGGCGCGCGCTGCGGGCACCGCAGGACAGACAGACGACCCGGTCCAGGCTCCCGTGGAGTTCCACGACGTCCTCGCTGCCGGCGGCCTGGTGCAGGCCGTCGACGTTCTGGGTGATCACCCCCGAGAGCAAACCGTGCCGTCCGAACGCGGCGACGGCCCGGTGCCCGGCGTTCGGCTCGGCCCGCCCGAAGGTGCGCCAGCCCAGGTGGCTGCGCGCCCAGTACCGGCGCCGGGCCCGCGCGTCGGCGGTGAACTCCTGGTAGGTCATCGGGGTGTGCCGGCTCAGGCTGCCGCCCACGCCCCGGTAGTCGGGAATGCCCGACTCCGTGGAGATGCCCGCCCCGCTGAGCACCAGCACCCCTCCCCTGCCCAGCGCCTCGACGACCGGCCCCGGATCCGCGGTACCGGGCGGCAGGTCCTCGGTGGGCGTCCAGCTCAGAGTGGGGCGCATACGCATACGGCCAGGGTACGGAACGGCCGCGCCGGCCCCGGCCGGCGTACCTCGCGAGGGCCCGGACCCGGCGGGGATCACGGCGCCTGCTGGGAGGCGGCGGCGTCGGGGCGCAGGTCCGCCAGGGTCAGCGGGTGCGCCGGGGGCTCCGGCAGGACCACCCGGCGGGTGGTGTGCGGGCCGGTTCCGGCGTGGAGCAGTTCGCCCGGCTCCATCAGGCGCCAGTCGGGGTGGTCGTCCATGCGTTCGCTGGCCACGATCACGGCCGGGTGCCCGGCCAGGGGCCCGGAGCGGACGCGCATGCGGCCGTGGCTGCCGCTGTGGTCGAGGTGACGGGTGCCGTGCCGGCCGCCCGCCGGGCGCTCCAGGACGTACAGCTCGTGGGTGTCGGGGTAGCGCAGGGCCCACAGCCCGCCGGGGGTGACGAGGACGAGGTTGAGGGCGTAGACGGGCAGGTGCCGGGCGATCCACCCGGCGGCGTGCCGGATGCCGGCGCCGAGGTCGCCGCCGTTCTCCCTCGCCTCCCGGGTGATCAGGGCGAAGAAGCGCTCGGAGTCCGTGTCGCCCCGGACCGCCGGCCGGTCCCCGCCCAGGTGGTCGTCGAGCCGGTCGAGGCCCTCGATGACGCCGTTGTGCGCGAACAGCCGCCCGTCCTGTTCGAAGGGGTGGGTGTTGCGGGCGTCCAGGCCGCCGGTGGAGGCGTAGCGCACATGGGCGACGAAGGTGGCCGACTCCACCCGGCGGGCCTCCTCGGCGAAGGCGCGGTCCTCGTACGCGGCCATCGGGGCCTTGTCCACACGGGGCGTGCCGTCCGCCGCGAAGTAGCCGAGGCCGGTGCCGTCGGGCTCCCGGTGGCTCTGTCTGCTGAGGCTGTCGGGGGCGTCCAGCAGCCAGAACGTCGCACGGGTGCGCCGCGGCGCACTGCTGAGACCGAACAGACGGCACATGATCCCTCTCCTTCGCCGTGCCCGTCACGTCACCGGTCCGCCCGGCCGAGGGGGCGGTGTCCGGAGTTCCCCGCCGCCGCGCCGGCGAATCGGCACCGCGCGAAGAGCCGGTGCGCGTGCGGAGCCCGTGGGTGCCGGTGCCGTGCACGGCGACCGGAACCGGGCCGGACGGCGCGACGTACGATCGGCTGGTTCCCGCCCGCGAGGAGTACCCGCCCGATGGCCGCCGTCGTTCCGCCGCCCCGCCCCGCCCCCGGTCTGCTGCGCGTACGGCGGCACTCCCGCGCGGAGGGGGACGAATGGCTGCACGGCCTGCTGTGGCAGGCCGGCGACGGCTGGCGGATGATCAGCAGCGCGGTGCTCGGCGGGGGGATCGGGGAGCGGTCCTGGGTCCTCAACGCGCAGGTGTCCCACGGCTATGCGCGCACCGACCCGGACCGGCACCTCGCCGAGCTGGCCCGGGACGCCGGCGCCCGGGGACCGGGGGTCGGGCTGATGACGGCCGCCGACGTCCGGGCGTACGGTCACGCGTCCGACAGCGGTGTGGAGGCGGTCGCCACCGCGGGGCTCGGGGTACGCGGCTGGGCGGCCTCCCCGGCGGAGGGCACGGCCGCGGCGGCGCGGCCGGGCACGGTCAACATCCTCGTCGCGCTGCCGGTGGCGCTGACCGACGCGGCCCTGGTCAACGCCGTGGCCACCGCCACCGAAGCGAAGGTGCAGGCCCTGCTCGACGCCGGGTACGACTGCTCGGGCACCCCCACGGACGCCGTGTGCGTGGCCGCCCGGTCCCCGCGCGCCGGCGACGAGGTCCACGCCTTCGCCGGTCCCCGCTCGCTGTGGGGCGCCCGCGTGGCCCGCGCCGTGCACCGGGCCGTGCACACCGCCGCCCGGGCCGGCCACGCGTGACGCGGACGCGGCGGCACCGGTGCCGCCGCGTCGTGCCGCCTCGGACCAGCCTGGCGTTCGCCCGCCCCCGCCTACGGCTCCTGGCTCCGGCGGCGCCCCGAACCGCCTGCGGGTCTCCTCGGTCCTTGCAGTGGTGCGGGCAGCCGGGATCCAGGTGTTCACCGGGCGTGGGGGGGGGGGGGGGGGGGGGGGGGGGGGGGGGGGGGGGGGGGGGGGGGGGGGGGGGGGGGGGGGGGGGGGGGGAGGGGGGGGGTGGGGGGGGCA
>NZ_JBVHXT010000013.1:0-23293 GCF_055569255.1 Streptomyces sp. NPDC029296 | reverse complement strand
CTCCCCCCCTTTTTTTCTGCTTTCCTCCTCGCCCCCCCCCCCCCCCCCCCCCCCCCCCCCCCCCCCCCCCCCCCCCCCCCCCCCCCCCCCCCCCCCCCCCCCCCCCCGGTGCCGGATCACTTGCGCAGGAAGGCGAGGAGAGCCGCGTTGACCTCCTCGGCGTGGGTCCACAGCAGGCCGTGCGGGGCGCCCTCGATCTCCACGTAGTCGGCGGTGGGAAGCGCCTTGTGGAAGGGGCGCGCGGTCCCCTCGGCGGGGAGGATCCGGTCACGCGTTCCGTGCAGGATCAGCGCCGGCACGTCGATGGCGGGGATGTCGGCCCGGAAGTCGGTGTACCAGGTGGCGGGCGCGGCCGCCGCCGCGAAGAAGCCGCCGCCCGCGGCGACGTTCCAGCTGTTGCGCACGGCCTCCTCGCTGATCCTCGTGCCGAGGTTCTCGTCGAGGTTGTAGAAGTCCTGGAAGAAGCCGGTGTAGTACGCGTAGCGGTCCGCCCGGACGGCCGCGACGACACCGTCGAAGAACTCCTTCGGCGCCACCCCGTCGGGGTTGTCGTCGCTCTTGAGCAGGCAGGGCTCCAGCGAGGCCAGGAAGGCGACCTTGGCGACCCGGGCGGAGCCGTAGGCGGCCACGTACCGGGCGACCTCGCCCGTGCCCATCGAGAACCCGACGAGTACGGCGTCCCGCAGGTCGAGGGTCTCCATCACGATGTTCAGATCGGCCGCGAACGTGTCGTAGTCGTACCCGGTCGTCGTCTGGCCGGACTGCCCGAACCCGCGACGGTCGTACGTGATCACCCGGTAGCCGGCCTCCAGCAGCACGGCGGTCTGCCGCTCCCAGGAGTGGCCGTCGAGCGGGAAACCGTGGATGAGGACGACCGGCTGACCGGTCCCGTGGTCCTCGTAGTAGAGGTCGATGGCGGTGGAATTCTCGTGGCCCACGGTGATGAACGGCATGCGTCGGTCTCTCGTTTCCGGAGGAGTGTCAGGGAATCCGGTCACGCTAGGCCGGGCGCCGCCGCTCGGGTTGCCGCGCAGTGCACCACTCCTTGCCCGCGGGCGCAGCGGTCACCCGCGCAGCCGGACGGCAGTGCTTTCCCCGGCAAATCCCCGTGCGTTCTCCGGCAAGGTCCTCCGGCCGCCGGATCCTAGGGTCGTGGGAGGACATTCCACTTCTGCGCTCGTTCGGGGGCCACCATGCATCAGCGGGTCAGCACGGTCACGTGCGACGTGACGGCACACGTCAGCGTCGTGAAGGGGCCGCCGGTGCCGTTGCCGGCCCGGTTGCATTACGGGATCACCGACCCCTATGCCGTCCGGCTTTCCCTCGGCTCGTCGACCAGCCGCCCCGTGACCTGGTTCTTCGCCCGTGAACTTCTCTCCGAGGGGCTGAGACGCCCGACCGGTCCGGGCGATGTGCTGGTGATTCCCGGAGGCGCCCGCCAACCGGGCTCCCTTTGCATCGTCCTGAGCAATTCCGCCGGCATGGCGCTGGTCGAGCTGGCCGTCCGGGAAGTGGCCGCGTTTCTCCGGCGGACCTTCACCCTGGTGCCCGCCGGGGCCGAAGGCGTCCATCTGGACATCGACGGCGCCATCACCGGACTCATCGACAGCGGTCGCTGACCCGCCCCTCACCGTCGTGCGGTGGCCACCGCGACGAGGCATGCCAGGACGGCACCGGCGGCGAGGGCGGGCGCCGGGGACCAGGCGGCCAGCGAAACGCCGCTCGCGGCAGCGACGAACGGGACGGATTCCACGGCCCGTCGCTGGTGGGGTCGCAGGTGCACGGCCCATACGGCGGTCAGGAAGACGGCCGCCGGGACGGTGACCACGAGGGCCACTCCCGCCGGCGGTGTGCCGTCGCCCCGGGTGAGGTGATCGGCGTAGGCGGCCAGCCCCGCCCCCTCCGCGGTGGCCGAAGCGAAGATCAGGTAGTGCCCGTAGGCCCAGACGAAGCGCTTGCGGTGCACCTGGTGCGTGGTGGCCAGCAGGGCGTGCGCGGGCCGGGTGAAGTACAGCCACCACAGGGCGAAGGCCATCAGCAGGCCGCCCGCCGCCAACGCGTACAGCGCACCCGTGGCGTGGTGCCGGTCGAAGCCCCCTCGCACGGCGACGGTGGCGGACGCTACGGACTCGCCGAGCACGATGAGGGTGAACAGTTCGTAGCGCTCGGCTATGTGCCGCGGATGCCACGGGGTCATGCCCGCGGACTGCGCCCACACGGGCACCAGGACCTCCGCCAGGATCAGCGCGATGATTCCCGGCAGCCGGGCCTGTGCCGGGAGGAAGAGCAGGGCGACCCAGCCGACCTGGCACACCGTCACCCCGGCGGCGAAGCGGAACGCCGTCCGCCGGCGGGCGGGGGCGGCCAGCCCGGCGCGCAGCCACAGCGTGGCCAGCGCGGTGCGCAGCACCACGTACCCGAGCGTGACGACCAGCAGATCACCCTTCTCGAAGGCGGGGCCGACACCGGCGGCGAGGATGAGGGAGCCCGCGATCTGCACCAGCACCGTCAGCCGGTAGGGGGTGTCGTCGGGGTCGTACGCGGAGGCGAACCAGGTGAAGTTCATCCAGGCCCACCAGAGGGTGAAGAAGACCAGCAGGAAACGCAGGGTGCCGGAGGCGTAGTCGCCGTGGGCCAGCGCCGCGTGCAGGCTGTGTGACGCCTGTGCCACGGCGACGACGAAGCACAGGTCGAAGAAGAGCTCCAGCGGGGTGGCGGACCGGTGGGGCTCCGCGGGGTCACGGCCCGTCATGGTGCGCCGGCGCCGGGCGGCCGGGGCCGTGCCGGGGGTCGCGGTCCGGCTCAACGGAGGGCTCCCGGGGCCGTGCCGGCCGTCGGGTGGAGGGCGGGGCCGGTGCGGATCATGTGCCGGAGCCGTCCGCCCGCGGCCGTCGGCGTCCCACCGCCCCCGCCCGCCCGGCACGGACGCCCCGCCTCGGCCCCGGCCACGTCCGGCCCGGCCCCGGCCGGCGCGCCCGCGACGTACCCGCCGCCGGCCCCCGGCCCGACGACCGCCACGTCCGCCTGATCGTTCAACCTCATCGCCGTCTCCCGCCCACCGTCTCCACGGATGTCACCGCCCCGACGCTAGGCCCGCCGGAACACGCCGCGAGTCCCTCCACGCACGGATGGTTGTACGAGAGTGCCCGGCCGGACGGAGGGGCGGGCGCCGAGGGCGCCGGAGCCCCGGCTAGGGTGGCCGAAGGGGAGCACTTCGTCAGCGAGGAGTCATGGTGGGGACACCGCTGTCCTGGTTAGCCGGCCGCTGCACCTGGGGGCCGCGCAGTCTGCGCGCGGCCGCGGTGGCGTCGGTGGCGGCAGCCGTCGTGATCATCGTCACCGGTGGGGTCGTGCGGGTCACGGGGTCGGGGCTCGGCTGCCCCGAGTGGCCCTCCTGCACCGGCCGGAGCCTGGCGCCCACGGCCGAGATGGGCGTGCACGGTGCGATCGAGTTCGGCAACAGGCTGCTGACCGGTGCCCTGTGCGCGGTGGTCGGCTGGCTCATCCTCGCCGCGCGGCTGCAGCGTGAACCCTCGCGCCCGGTACTGCGCTGGGCATGGGCCCAGTTCTGGGTCGTCGTCCTCAACGCCGTCGTCGGCGGCGTCACGGTGTGGCTGCGGCTCAGCCCGTACGTCGTCGCCGCCCACTTCCTCGCCGCCGCGCTGTTGCTGGCCACGGCGACGGTCACCTGGGTACGCGTGCGGCGGCTGGAGCACGAGGTCTCCGCGCCGGCGGCCGCGCCGCGGCGTGCCGTCACCCTGAGCCGGCTGCTGCTGGCCGGGACGGCCGTCCTGCTCGTCGCGGGCACCGCGGTCACCGGTTCCGGGCCCCATGCGGGCGACTCCTCCGACGTGCGCCGGATGCCGTTCGACTGGGCGGGCGTCACCGTCGTGCACGGTGTGATCGCCGCCGGGTGCCTCGTCGTGGGCGGCCTGCTGTTCGCCGCTCTGCCCGCCGGCTCCCCGGCCCGCGGGCGCACCGGCGTGTTCCTGGCCGTCTTCGCGGCGCAGGGGGCTGTCGGCGTGTTCCAGTCGCTGACCTCCCTGCCCTCGGTGGCAGTCGTCCTGCACCTGTGCGGTTCCGCCCTGGTCTGGGCCGGAGCGGTCCATGTCGCCCTCGCGGTCGGCCGGCACGCCCCAGCCGTGCCGGCCGGTGAGCGGTCCTCCTCGCGGCTCGCCCGGGCCACGGCGGCCGCCGACTCGTAACGGGTGAGCGGGACGGTCCGGCGCCGTCGCAGGTGGCGGCGCCGATCGGCCGTTCAGCGCACGTCACATCGGTTCCGTCTGCGGCCCCGCCACAGGGGGTAGGCGGCAGGGGTGCGAACTCCCTCCCCTTCGACAACAGACGACTCGCCGCAGGACGAGACCTCCGCGCTCAAGAAGGCGCTGACGACCCCCCTGCTCTACTTCTTCATCCTCGGCGACGTGCTGGGCGCCGGTGTCTACGTCCTCGTCGGCCAGATCGCCGCGGAGTCCGGCGGCGCCGTGTGGGTGCCCCTGCTCCTCGCCCTGCTGCTGTCGCTCCTGACGGCCGCCTCGTACGCGGAACTCGCCACGAAGTACCCGAGGGCGGGCGGCGCCTCCCACTACACGACCCTCGCCTACGGGCCGTTCACCGGCTTCCTCGCCGGGTTCTGCATGCTCGCCGCGGGCATCGTGTCCGTCGCCGCGCTGGCGCGGGGTTTCGCCGGCGACTACCTGACCGCCTTCGTCAGCCTGCCCGTCGTACTGGTGGCTGCCGTCTTCCTGTGCGCCCTGGCCCTCCTGAACGCCCGGGGCATCAGCGAATCCACCCGCGCCAACGTCGCGGCGACGATCGTCGAGGTGGGCGGTCTGCTCCTCGTCGTCGGCCTCGGCGCCTGGCTGTTCCTGCGGGGCGACGGCGACCCCGGCAGGCTCGTGCGTCTCGGCACCGCCGACAAGGGGGCCGCCGCCGGCGTCCTGGGCGGGACGGTCCTCGCGTACTACTCCTTCGTCGGCTTCGAGACCTCCGTCAACGTCGCCGAGGAGACCCGCGACCCGCGCCGCTCGTATCCCCGCGCCCTCTTCGGCGCCCTGGTGACGGCGGGTGCCGTCTACGTCCTCGTCGGAATCGTCGCCTCGGCCGCCGTCCCCACGGCCACCCTGGCCCGCTCCAGCGGCCCGCTGCTGGAGGTGGTGAAGGAGGCGGGCGGAGTGCCGCCGAAGCTGTTCAGCGCCGTCGCCCTCGTCGCCGTCGCCAACGGCGCGCTGCTCACCGGCATCATGAGTTCCCGTCTGGCCTACGGCATGGCACGGGACGGCCTCCTCCCCCGCTTCCTGACCCGGGTGCTTCCCGGGCGCCGCACACCGTGGGCCTCGATCGCGGTCACGACCGCCCTGTCCTTCCTGCTGGCGCTCACCGGGGACGTGGCGAGCCTCGCCTCCACCCTCGTGCTGCTGCTCCTCGTGGTGTTCTTCCTCGTCAACACCGCCGTCCTGGTCCTGCGGCGCGACCGCTCCGCGCATCCCCACTTCCGGGCGTACACCGCCGTCCCCGTGCTGGGAGCGATCTCCTGCGTGGCGCTCGCCACGCGCGTCGAGGCCGAGGTCTGGACGCGCGGGCTGATCGTCATCGCGGTCGGCGTGGCGTTGGGCGCCGTCACCGCCCTGAACCGCCGCCGGGCCTCCTCCTGAGCGGCGGCCGGCGGGCCGGCGGCGTCCGTGACGGTCAGGAACGCTGCTTCAGGTAGTCCTCGACGCCCGGGGTCCGGTGCGCGTCCTCGACTCCGACCGTTCCGCCGAGCGCCTTCGTGTCCGGCCTGAGGACGTAGGTCGACAGGCTGGCCGGGCGGGAGGGGTCGGAGAAGTTCTGCGGGGTGCCGAGACCGGTGTCCACGTCGGTCTGCGAACGGTGCGCCTTGATCACGTCGGCACGGGCCAGGCTGCCGGCCGCGCACGCCTTCTTCAGGTCCTCGCCCATGAGCTGGGCCGCGTTGTAGCCGGAGAGCACACCGGAGTCGACGGCGGAGTCCGGGTACTTCTTCTTGTAGGCGGCGACCATCTTCCTGACGCCGGGCAGCTCGGAGCCGACCGCCGGGGCGGCGCTGACGATGCTGAGCGTCGCGGCCAGGGCGGGCGCGGCCTGGGTCTTCAGCAGCTGCGGGGCGTAGCCCGGCGCGCTGGTGACCACCGGGACCTTGAGGCCGCTCGCGGCGGCGACGCCGGCCAGGGAGGCGGTCTGGGCGGGTCCGGCGCTGATCAGGACGGCCTTGACTCCGGCCTTGGCGAGGGCGGCGACCTGCGCGGACAGGTCGGTGTCGGTGGCCTGGATCTTCTGGCCGACGACCGTGATCCCGGCCTGCTCCGCCGCCCAGGTCGAACCTTCCAGCGCGTTGTCGCCGTAGTCCCCCTCGAAGTAGACGTGGCCGATCTTGTCGCCCTTCCCGATGTCCTTGGTGCGGGTGAGGTAGTCGACGGCGGCGAGCGTGTCGACGTCGTACGTGGTGCCGAGGACCTGCACGGCGTCCTTGCCGAGCAGGGAGGCGGACCAGGCCTGCGGGAAGGTGAGGATCCGGTCCCGTTCGATGTCGTCGAGGAGGGCGGCGACCACGGGGGAGCCGATGACCTGGGGCAGGGCGACGACGTCGGGGGAAAGGTCGGCGTAGGCGGTGACGGCCTTCTGGACGTCGTAGCCATGGTCCTTGACCACGATCTCGATCTTCCGGTGGCAGATCCCGCCCCGGGCGTTGACCTGGTCGGCCCACAGCTGCTGGGCCTGCACGATGCTCTTGCCGAGGGTGGCGTAGGGGCCCGTCAGGTCGGTGAGGGCGCCGAGTCTGATGGTGTCGGCGGTGACGCCGGGCCCGGTGCGCACACCGTCGCCGCTCGTGTCGCCACCGTCGCCGCTCTTCGCCTTGGAGCTGCAGCCGGTGGCCGCGACGAGCAGGGCCAGGGACACCGCGAGGGCGGCCCGGGTGATGCGGTTTCTGGAGTTCACGGGGTGTGCTCCTTGGTTCGTACGACGGTTGCGGTGGGCGTTCGGCCTTCGGCCGGGCGGCGGCCCCGGATCCGGGCGGTGAGCCGGCGCAGGAGTCCGCTCAGACCGTCCGGGGCGAAGAGCAGGACGAGGACGACGGCGGCGCCGTAGAGGTAGCGGGACGCCTCGGTGGGGCCGAGGGCATCACCGGCCGAGCCGGGCGCGGCGACGAGCGGGAGCCGGTCGGCGTACCGGGTCAGCAGCAGGGGCAGCGCGGTGACGAAGACCGCTCCGGCGGTGGCGCCGGCCACCGAGCCGAGGCCGCCGACCACGATCATCGCGAGGTAGTCGACGGACAGGGCGAGCCCGAAGTAGTCCGGGACGACCCGGCGGAAGGCGAGTGCCAGCAGGGCACCGGCCAGGCCCGCGTACAGGGAGGACGTGACGAACGCCCCGGCCCGGTAGCGGGCCACCGGTATGCCCATGACGGCGGCGGCGGTCTCGCTGTCGCGCAGCGCCTTCAGGGCGCGGCCGGCCCGGGAGCGCAGCAGACCGCGCGCGGTGAACCAGGTGAACGCGAACAGGGCCAGGCCCAGGTACCACAGGCGTTCCTCGGTGCCGAACGGTACGCCCAGCACGACGAGTCCGGACTCGCTCGCGGCGAAGGTGAAGGACCCGACCGAGAGCGGCGGCACGGAGAGGCCGTTGAAGCCTCCGGTGACCGGCTCGGCGCTGACCAGGATGTGGTGGCCGAGGAAGACCAGGGCGAGCGTGGCGACGCCCAGGTAGACGCCGCGCACCCGGCCGGCGACGGGGCTGAACAGTCCGCCGGCCACCCCGGCCAGCAGGACCGCCGCGACCAGGGCGAGCGCGGTGGGCAGTCCGGCGCCCGGCTCCTCGCCGGCCAGCCAGGTGTAGCCGTACGCGCCGATCGCGAGGAAGAAGGAGTGGCCGAGGGAGAGTTGGCCGGCGGTGCCGGCGAGCAGGCCCAGTCCGACGGCGCCGATCGCGGCCGCCATCGCGAACAGGCCGATGCGCAGCCAGAACACGTCGAGGTAGAACGGCGGCGCGCACAGCAGCAGGGCCGCCAGGAGGAGTGTGAGGGGCCGGCGGGCGCGGCGCGCGAGGAGATCAGACACGGGCGGCACCCTTCGCGCCGAACAGGCCCTGGGGCCGGACGATCAGGACGACGACCATCACGGCGTACGGCGCCACGTCGCCGAATCCGTCGCCGAGCACGTGCAGGTCGGACTGGTAGCCGGCGGCGAACGCCTCGGTGAGCCCGATCAGGAGGCTGCCGGCGAGGGCGCCGACGGGTGAGGCGAGACCGCCGAGGATCGCGGCGGGGAACGCGGCCAGCGCGATCTGGCCGGTGGTGCGCTCCAGGCCGGGGGCGGGGAACGCGGCGAGGAACACGGCGGCCAGTGCGGCCAGGGCGCCCGCGAGGCACCAGGCGCCGGTGCGCACCCGGGAGAGCCGGATGCCCATGAGGGCGGCCGCCTCGGCGTCCTCGGCGGCGGCGCGCAGGGACAGCCCCCAGGCGCTGTACCGGAAGGCGGCGAACACCGCGCCGATGACCAGGCAGGAGACCACGATCGCGGCGATCCGGCTGTCGGCGACGGTGACCGGGCCGATTTGGGTGACCGAGTCCGCCCAGGGGTCGCCGAGCGGCAGCAGGTCGCCGCCGATCCGGCGGGACAGGTCGGTGAGCAGCAGCACGTCCACGCCGATGGTCACGATGGTCCGCACGTGGGCGGCGTGCGGGTCGGCGCCGCCGCGTTGCAGCAGGAGCCGGTCGACGGCTCCCGCGACCGACGCGGTGACCAGCACCGCCGCGGCGAGGGCGCCGGCGAAGCCGAGGTGGGGGTGCCAGACGGCGGTGAGGTAGCCGCCGAGCAGCAGCAGGGAGCCGTGGGAGAAGTTGAGCACGCCGGAGGCCTTGAAGATGACCACGAAGCCGAGGGCGACCAGGGCGTGCACGGCGCCCAGGGACAGGCCGTTGAGGAGGCTGGTGAGGAAGGCGTTCACGCGGCGTCCTCCCGTTCGCCCGCGGTACCGAGGTAGGCGCGCAGCACCTCCGGGTGGGCGCGGACCTCGTCGGGGGTGCCCTGGGCGATGAGGCGGCCGAAGTCGAGCACGGTGACCTCGTCGGCGAGGCGCATCACCAGGCCCATGTCGTGTTCGACCAGCAGCACGGACAGGCCGAGCCGGACGCGGACCCCGGTGACGACCTCGGCGGTCCGGGCCCGCTCCTCCGCGTTCATGCCGGCCACCGGTTCGTCCAGGAGCAGCACCCGGGGCTCCAGGCAGAGCGCGCGGGCGAGTTCGACGCGCTTGCGGTCGCCGTACGGCAGCAACGCCACCGGCCGGTCGAAGTGGGGACCGAGACCGGTGAGTTCGGCGATCTCCCGGACCTTCTCCAGGTGCTCGCGCTGCTCGCGCACGGCGTGCGGCAGGCGCAGCGCCCCGGCGGCGAACCCGGCGCGGGTCAGCGCGTGGCGGCCGACCATCAGGTTGTCGGCGACGGTGCCCTCGGTGGTCACGATGTTCTGGAAGGTGCGGGCCATCCCGAGGGCGGCGATGCGGTGCGGGGCGAGCCGGGTGAGGTCGGTGCCGCCGAGGTGGACGGTGCCGGAGGAGGGCCGGCAGAGCCCGGACAGGACGTTGAAGAAGGTCGACTTCCCGGCGCCGTTGGGCCCGATGAGGGCGTGCACGGTACCGGGGGCCACGGTCAGGGAGACGCCGTCCAGGGCGGTGAGGCCGGCGAAGCGGACGGTGACGTCTCGGACGTGGAGGGGCGGGACGGCGTGACCGGCCGGCGGGGTGCCGTGGGTTGCCGGCGGGGTGCCTTCGGGGCCGGGCGGGAGCCGGGGGGTGTTCACGCGGCCCCCCGTCCGGGGGTGCCGGCTTCCTCGCCCAGGTAGAGGCGGCGGACCGCGTCGGTGCGGGCGAGTTCGGCGGCGGGGCCGGACAGGCGTACCTCGCCGACGTCGAGGACGTGGGCGTGATCGGCCAGCGACAGGGCCATCCCGGCGTTCTGCTCGACCAGCAGCACGCCGGTGCCCTGGGTGTTGATCTCCCGGATCACCTCGGTGATCCGCTCGGCCATCAACGGGGCGAGTCCCAGCGAGGGTTCGTCGAGCAGGAGCAGGCGCGGGGCGGCCATCAGGGCACGGCCCATGGCGAGCATCTGCTGCTCGCCGCCGGAGAGCAGCCCGGCCGCCTGCCGACGGCGTTCGGCCAGCCGGGGGAAGAGCGCGAACACCCTGTCCCTCGCCTGCCGTTGCCGGTCCGGGGTCCGCCGG
Organism: Streptomyces sp. NPDC029296; assembly: GCF_055569255.1. NCBI lineage: Bacteria > Bacillati > Actinomycetota > Actinomycetes > Kitasatosporales > Streptomycetaceae > Streptomyces > Streptomyces sp. NPDC029296. The sequence continues at coordinate 13,052 of NZ_JBVHXT010000013.1, read as the reverse complement.
CCGAGGCCGAGGCCGCCGCTGCGCAGGTTCTCGTCCACCGTGAGGTTCGCGAACACCCGCCTGCCCTCGGGGACTTGCACGACACCGGCGCGGACCGCCGCGACGGGGTCGCGTCCGTCCAGCACGGTGTCCCCGTAGGCGATGCGGCCCGCCGTGACGGCGCCCCGGTGCAGCCGCAGGGTGCCGGACACCGCGCGCAGCAGGGTGGACTTGCCGGCTCCGTTGGCGCCGAGCAGGGCCACCACCTCGCCGGGCGGCACGGTCAGGGACACGGCGCGCAGGGCCGACACGGCACGTCCGTAGGTCACGTCGAGGTGCTCCACGGTCAGGGCCGGCCGGTCGTCCAAGGGTGTTGCGGGCATCGCGGCTCCTCGGGTCCGTGCGGGTGGGGCACGGGGGCTGCGGGATACGGGGGCACTCACGACAGCACATGCCGCGATCAGCGGTACAGGCGTCCCGGTCCGCTCGGTGCGCCGGCCCAGTACGGGCGGCACGGACCTGTGCGCGGGCCCAGCGGGGGGGTTTCCCGGGGAGGGCGCGGGCCCGGCGGAAGGGGCGGCGCGTGGGCAGGGCGGGAACGGGGCGCGCGGACGCGGACCGGCACAGCCGTCGGGCCGGTCCGCGGTGGAGACGGGTCCGGCCCCGCGGCGGAGGGGGGTGCCGGCGCGGTCCGGCTGCGGAGAGCGCACGCCCCGCCCCCGGGAACCGGTCGCGGAACGGCCTGCGGTGGACGCCGGGCGTCCTCGCCACGACCCTTCGGCCATGGCTACGGGCTACGGGCTACGGCATCACGGCCGCCCCGTTCACCGGGTCAGCGCGGCGGGAGCCGGCGGGCGGTGAGGGCGAGGCTGATCTCCACCACGTCGGACGGCCGGGACAGCGAGCGCCCGGTGAGCTGTTCGTAGCGGCGCAGCCGGTTGAGGACGGTGTTGCGGTGGCAGTAGAGGCGCTGCCCGGCCCGCTGGGCCGAGCCGTCGCAGGCCAGCCAGGTGGCCAGGGTCTCCACCAGCACGTCCGCGTCGGCCGGTTCGAGACGGGCCAGCGGTCCGAGGACCCGCTCGGTGAGCGACGCGGCGAGTTCCGGGGCGGCCACCACCATCGCGGCGGGCAGTTGCTCCGCCAGCCGGACGGTGCCGCCCTCGGCGGGACACAGGCTCAGCGCCAGGTCGGCCTGGGCCCGGGCGTCACCGACGGCCGCGAGACCGTCGACCACGTTGCCCATCCCGACCCGGGCGCCCGGCCGGGGCGGCGCCACCGGGCCGGGGAGTTCGCCGTCCTCGGTGAGCAGGATGCCGTAGTCCACGTCGGCGCCGGTGTGCCAGTGGGCGCGCGGTGGCTCCGGCAGCGCGGCGCGCGGGCCGGCCGGTCCGGGGGGCCGCCCGCCGGCGACCGCGACCACCACGTACCGCCCGTGCTCGGGCAGGCGGAGCGCCTCGGCCGCCTCGGGCAGGTCGGCGATGCGGCTGGTGCCGTCCAGCAGCGCGGCGGCCAGCAGCCGGACCCGGTTCTCGCGCTGCCACGTCATCTGTCTCTCCACCTGCCGGTAGGCGTCGGCCACGAGGGTGCAGTGTTCGTCGACGAAGTTCCACACATCGGCCGCGACGTGCACGAGCAGCCGGACGTCCTCGGGTGCCGTCCGGGCGGTCTCCTCCACCAGGCCCTGCCACACCAACGACCCGCCGATCCGGAACGCGTGCAGCAACGCGTCCAGGGGCAGGCCCTGTTCGGCGCGGGCGGCACCGATCTTCCAGGAGCACCGACGGGCCGCCTCCTGGGTGCCACGCGGGTCGATCAGCGAGGTCACGCTGTGCCGCAGCGAGCGGTGCGCCTCCTGCCGGGTGCTGTGCGGGTCGGTCCTGAGCGCCGTCCGGTAGGCCGGCTCCTGCTCCCGGAGCACCGTGAGCAGGCGATCGGTGAGACCCGCCAGATCGTCCAGGAGCGCCCGGGCGGCGCGGTGCAGCACACCGGCCGCGTCGGCGTCGATCAGTGAGCGCGTCCGTGGCGGCCCCGGCCGGGGCACGACCGCCGGGCCGGGGCGGAGCGCCGTCGCTGTCCTCAAGGCCTGGTGCATCGCGGTCATCCCCCGGAGTCGGCTCGGCGGCGGCGCGCCCGCGGCTCCCCGACGGCTCACGGCGGGCCGCCGGGTCCGTGCGGTGGCTGCCGCCCGTCTGGTCCTGCCCCGAAGAATGGCATACCGTCCGGTCGGTCAATAGGGTCGTGCACCGCCTTTTCACCGTCCCGCGGGATGCGGCGCGTCCGCCCGTGGGCCAGGGCCCGCGTCCCCCGGTGATCAGGTGCTCAGGTGCCGCTCCAGCCAGTCGGCGGCGGCGCGGCGGAAGAGCCGGCGGTTGTCGGCGCGGAGGAACTCGTGTCCTTCGTCGAGCAGGGTGAGCAGTTCGGCGGGGACACCGCGTTCGCGCGCCGCCCGTACGAACTGCTCCGACTCCCCCGGCGGCACGTTCGTGTCGTACTCCCCGTGCACGGCGAGCACCGGTGCCCGCAGTGCGTCGATGCGCCTCATCGGCGACAGCGCCCGCAGCAGTTCGCGGTCGCGCTCGGGGTGGCCGTACTTGTGGGCCGCCGACTGCGCGATCCAGGGCTCGGTGCCCTCGAAGAACGTCGCGAGGTCCGACATGCCGCACACCGCGACCCCGGTGCGGAAGAGCTCCGGGTGCCAGACCAGGGAGGCGAAGGTGAGGTAGCCGCCGTACGAGCGCCCCATCACCGCCAGCCGGGCGGGATCCGCCGGGCCCGCCAGCACGGCGTGGGCGGCGCAGTCCGCCACGTCGTCGATCGCGGCGAACCGCCCCCTTCCCAGGTCCGCGTCGACGAACGACCTGCCGTGTCCGGAGGATCCGCGGACGTCGGGTGCGAACACGTCGATTCCTCGCCCGAGGATCTCGTGGTACAGCGGGTCGAGGACCGGGCGCTCCTGGTCCTCGGGACCGCCGTGCAGGTGGATGACGCAGGGCGCCGGTTCGCCGGGGGCGCGGCCCGGCGCGCGGTAGTACCAGCCGTTCAGCGCCAGCCCGTCCCGGGCCGTGGGGCGCAGGGGGACCGGCCGCACGGGCGGACGGCCCGGGGGGACGGCGTCCTCGTCGCGGGACGACCACGGGGTGCGCACCGGGGTCGCGCCGTCGGGCAGCCACCAGATGCCGGGGCGGCGGCGGGAACCGGACAGCGCCAGCAGCAGCCGGGGGCCGGCGCCGGTGATGCGGGTGACCACCTCGTGCGGCAGGGACACGGGCCGGGACGGGCCCGTGCCCGCCCCGGGCCGGGCGCTCGCGTCCCGGTCCCGCCCGGGCGGGCCGGGCGGGCCGGTGTCCGCCCCCGGCCGGCCGGCCGGGCCCGTCTCCAGGACCTCCACCTCGCTCATGCCCCGGACGTTCCAGGCGAGCACGGCGGACCTGCCGTCGCGGGCGCACCGCAGCAGTTCCAGGTCGCTGTTCTCCCGCGAGGCGGCGACCGACCAGCCGCGCGGGCGTCCTTCCGGGTCGAGCCCGGCGGCGAGCAGGACCGCGAACTCCCGGTGGGCGTTGCTGCGCAGCCAGAGGGTGTCCGCGCGGGGCGAGAAGCCGCCGATCCACGGATCCCCGTCGGCCACCGGCATCACACACGTCGTCGCCAGGTCGGCGGTGCGCAGGACGACGGCCTCGCGCCGGCCGCGGGGTCCCCGGCGCAGCAGCGCGAGCGCGCCGTCCCGGCTGAGATCGCACACGCGGAGCGTCGCCGCGTCCTTCTCGACGGCGAGCAGCACGGGGGCCGCGACACCGTCGGGGTCGACGAGGTACGCCGACAGTCCGTCGCCGAACCCGGCTGCCGGGGCGGTCCCGCCGCCCGGGGCGCCGATCGCCGTCGTGCCCAGCGTGAGCACCGGTGACGGCAGTCCGGGGCCGGGGGCCGTGTGGGGTGCCGGGCCGAGGAGCCTGGTGTCGCCCGTCCGGCCCCGCCAGGGGGGCGGCAGGTGGCCGTCGGCCGGTCCGGGACCGGGCGCACCGGCCTCCGCCGTGGCGTCCGGGGCGGGTACGGCGGTGGGGACGGCGACGGTGACCGCGATCGCCGACCCGTCGTACGCCCAGCAGCCCAGGTGGGCGGAGCTGCCCGGCTCGGCTCCGGCGAGGATGTGCCGGTCGCCGCCGTCGGGGCGGACGCACAGCACCCGTGTGTGCTCACCGCCGCCGGGGGCCACGGTGTAGGCGATCCAGCGGCCGTCGGGCGACCAGGACACCTCCGTCACGGGGTCCGGTCCGTCGTCGAGCAGGTGCGCGGCCTCGCCGTCGGCGGGGCCCGTCCAGAGCTGTGGCACACCGCCCCGGTCGCAGATGAAGGCGACGCGGGTGCCGGACGGGTCGGCCGAGGGGTACCAGCAGCCGTGCGCGATGAGCCGCGTCGTCGCCTCGCGCGGCCCGGAGGCGTTCGGCAGCGGGACGCGGGCGGGTGCGGCGAAGGCGTCGGTACGGCCGCCCGTGGCCGACGGGGGCGGGGGGACGGTCCGCTGCGGGTGGGCGGCGGAGGGCCGCCCGGCTCCGGCCGGGCCGGCGCCGGGCGGCCGTACCACGAGCGGCTCCCCGGTCAGATTCCGTGCGTCTGCAGCCATATCTCCAGCAAAGCCACTTGCCACAGTGCGTTCGCTCCGCGCTTGGTGCGGTGTCGGTCGGGGGCCGCGAGGAGTTCGGCGACGTAGGACTCCCGGAAGAGGCCGCGCCGCTTCGCCTCGGGGGCGCCCAGCGCCTCGCGGACCCGGTCCAGGACGGGTCCGGCCATGTGGGTGATCGCCGGGACCGGGAAGTAGCCCTTGGGCCGGTCGACCACCTCGCGGGGCAGCAGCTTGCGGCCGGCCTCCTTGAGGACGCCCTTGCCGCCGTCGGCCAGCTTCAGCTCCGGCGGGCACGCGGCCGCCAGCTCGACCAGTTCGTGGTCCAGGAACGGCACACGGGCCTCCAGGCCCCAGTCCATCGTCATGTTGTCGACCCGCTTGACCGGGTCGTCCACCAGCATGACGTGGGTGTCGAGGCGCAGGGCGGCGTCGAGAGCCGTCTGTGCCCCCGGCGCGGCCATGTGCTCCCGGACGAACCGGCCGGAGACGTCGTCCGGCGGCAGCATGTCCGGTTGCAGCATCGTGGCGAGGTCGGCGTGCGGCCGGTCGAAGTACGTCTCGGCATACCGCCGCGGCTCCTCTTCGCGGGCCGCGGACGCCAGTTGCGGGTACCAGTGGTAGCCGGCGAAGACCTCGTCGGCGCCCTGCCCGCTCTGGACGACCTTGACGTTCTTGGACACCTCCTCGGACAGCAGGTGGAAGGCGACCACGTCGTGGCTCATCATGGGCTCGCTCATCGCCGCGACCGCCGCGTCCAGGGCGGAGGACACACGCTGCGAGGGAACCACCAACTGCTGGTGGTCGGTGGCGAACTCCCGGGCCACCAGGTCGGAGTAGCGGAACTCGTCCCCTTCGTCGCCGCCCTCCGCCTCGAAGCCCACGCTGAACGTCGCCAGGTCCCGCTGCCCCTCGTCGGCCAGCAGGGCCACGATCAGGCTGGAGTCCAGTCCTCCGGAGAGCAGGACACCGACCGGGACGTCGGCGACCATCCGGCGCCGTACGGCGGTGCGCAGCGCCTCCAGCACCGCGTCCCGCCACTCGGCGGCGCCCATGCCGGCGTGCTCGGGGCGGCGCGTGTACGACGGCTGCCAGTAGCGGTGCTCCTGGTAGGTGCCGTCCGGCTCGACGACCCGCACGGTGGCCGGGGGGAGCTTGCGCACCCCCGCGAGCACGGTCCGCGGGGCGGCCACGGTCGCGTGCCAGCTGAGGTACTGGTGCACGGCTGCCGGGTCGAGCGAGGTGTCCACCCCGCCGGCCGCGAGCAGGGCGGGCAGCGAGGAGGCGAAGCGCAGCCGCCCCGGGGTCTGCGCCAGGTACAGGGGCTTGATGCCGAGCCGGTCGCGGCCGAGGACCAGACGGCCGGTCCGGTGCTCGACGAGGGCGAAGGCGAACATGCCGTGGAAGCGGTCGACGCAGGCGGTGCCCCACTGCCGGTAGGCCGCGAGGACGACCTCGGTGTCCGAGGTGGACCGGAACCGGTGGCCGAGGGCCGTCAGCTCCGCGCGCAGCTCCTGGTAGTTGTAGACGCACCCGTTGAAGACGCCGGTGATCTCCTGCTCGGTGTCGGTCAGGGGCTGCGCCCCGCGCTCCGAGAGGTCGATGATCTTCAGCCGGCGGTGTCCCAGCGCGATGGCGTCCCGAGCCCACACCCCCTCCCCGTCGGGCCCGCGCGCGGCGAGCCGGTCGTTCATCCGCTCGACGGCCGCCAGGTCGGGACGCGTGCCGTCGAAGCGCATCTCTCCGCTCAGGCCGCACATCGGGAACGACCTCCCTGCCGCGGGTACGGGGCGCACAGGGTGCACGGCGACGAGGTGCGCGGCGGGCTGCCCGCCGGTATGTGGCCGGGACTGGTCGACACGGTGGTGCTTCTCCTTCGCTCTGTGGGTGGGTACGGGATGGGGCGCGTGCTCAGCGGCCGGCCCCGGACGGGTGGGCGACGGGCCGCCCCGGGGAGCCGAGGTGCCGGGCGGGAGCGGCGGGCCGCCGGCGCGGGCGGTCGTCGCCCCGGGTCTCCGCGATCGCCAGATCGGTGCAGGCGAGCAGGTCGTCCTCTTCGGCGGTGCGGCGCATGCGGTGGGCGGCGCTGCCGGCCGCGAGGGCCCGCTCCGCGAGGTCCCGGACCGTCGGCCAGTCCCCGGCCGCCTCCAGCGCCGGGCGCACCCGTTGCAGCAGGCGCCGTACGACCTGGGCCGCGGGTGCCTCGTGCCGGGTCTCGGGATCGATCAGGACGCCTTCCAGACCCGACCGCGCGGCCCGCCAGGAAGCGGCGCGCAGCCACTCGTGCCGCCCGTCGCAGGCGGGCGCGTCCGATGCCTCCAGCCGCTCGCGGGCCTCGGTCACCAGGGCGCGGTAGAGCCCGGCGACCAGCACGACCGTCTCCGGCCGGGGGCAGGCGTCGCAGATGCGCAGTTCGAGGGTCCGCTGGTGGGCGGACGGCCGGATGTCGTGGTAGATCATCCCCGCGTCGCTGATGACGCCCGAGTCGATCAGGCACCGCACGGCCGCGTCGTACTCGGCGGCGTCGGCGAAGCATCCCGGCGGGCCCGCGGTGGGCCAGCGCTGCCACACCATGGTCCGCCAGCTGGCGTAGCCGGTGTCGGCGCCCAGCCAGAAGGGGGAGCTGGCGGACAGGGCCAGCAGGATGTGCAGCCACGGGGACACCTCGCACATGAGGCGCACGGCCAGGTCGCGGTCGGGCACGTCGACGTGGACGTGGGTTCCGCAGATCAGCTGCTCGTCGGCGATCATGCGGTACTCGTCGACCATGTGGCGATAGCGGGGCCCGGCGGTCGGACGGGTGTCCTGCGTGCGGGCCAGCGGCACGGTGCCGGCGGCCACCACGGCCAGCCCGTGTGCGCTCGCCGCGGCATCGAGCCTGCGTCTGGCACTGATCACATCGTCGTAGAGGCCGGCGAGAGACTCGTGCACACCGCTGTTCGTCTCGACGGTCGCCTGCTGCAGTTCGTTCGTGAAGGTGTCTGCGGGGAGCTTTTCCAGCATCACGTCGGCTCGCGGCGCGAGCAGGCCCGTCTCCACCTCGACGATGTGGAATTCCTCTTCCACTCCGATGCGAACGGTCACGGCACTCCTAAGGTGACGGGCGGACGCTGACTGCCTCACCCGGGGACGACCCACCCCTCCGGACCGCCGGTGGGGGGCTGTGCACCTCCGACTTCCCACCAGGCTCATTACTAAGCAGGGCTGCTCCTCGGAGGGCTCGACGTCACAGACGAGCACGCCCGGTGCGCCCCCGGCGCGTCAGGCGGGCGAGGCGGTGCCCAGGGGGCCGCGGCGCCGACCGTGCTGCCGGGCGCCCCGCACGGCCGGGCCCCGCTCGATCACCGCGCCGAGGGGGAATCCGTCCACCGCAGTGCTTCCCCGGCCCGGCGGACGCGCCACTCCTCGATCGTGTCCCGCTGCTCCCGGGCTCGTTCGAGCAGGGTGGAGAGGCGGGCGGGGTCCAGGCGCTCGTCGGCCGCGCCGAGCCGACGCAGGGTCTGCCAGCAGGCCGTCTTCCCCTCCACCCCCAGCCGCAGGGCTTCCAGGTCCAGTACGGTGCCGAGCGGCGAGGGGCGCACCAGGTGGCCGTTGGGCTTCAGCCGTCCCAGCCACTCGGCCGCCCGGCCCGCGCACACCTTGTACCGGCGCACGGGAACGCCGAGGTCCCGCATGATGTCCAGCAGCGCCGTCCGGTCCTCGGCGATCCCGGCCGCCACGGGCTCGATCGCACGGCCGAGCGCGGAACCGCGGGCGGTACGCGCCAGGCGGGCGGCCCGTTCGGTGCCGGCGGTGGCGCCGGCGAGATGGTCGTTCAGATAGATACCGAGCAGCCTCGTGCCGACACCTCGTCCGGTGGGGCGGCGCCGGGCGGCGCCGGAGTACGCGAGGGCGTTCATGCGGCCTCCTTCGGTTGCCGGGGACCGCCCGCGGCTGAGCCGCCCCGGGCCGGTCTCCGCCGTCCCGGGTACCGCGGTGGCTCCGCGCGATGTCCGACGCCGCCGAGCCCGTACGGCGTCGTCCGGCGTCGCGACGGGCCGCGTCCGGGTATCCGGGGTGGCCGAGGAAGGTGATCCCCGGCCTGGCGACCTGGCGACGGCCTGGCGTCTTCGCGGCGGCCCGACTCCTCGCGGCGGCGGAGCCGTCGGCGCGGTGTCACGGTCGCGGGCGGACGCGGTGCCAGCGTGGTCGCGCGTCACTGCCCCGGCGTCCGGCCACGGAGGCGCAGCGGGGGCACACCCGCCGCACCCGGTCGGCCGCGCCGCCGGATTCGGGGAAGGTGTCGGCCCAGCCGACGTGCGGGAAGCGCGCGAGCCGCGAGCGGCTGAGAGACAGCCCGCACACGGTCTCGTTCCGGCCCGGCTCCCAGGCGTGGACCTCGCCGGCGGACAGCCTGCGGCGGCCGTCCTCCTCGTCGGTCCACTGTCCAGAGGCGGCGACGGCGTACCGCTTGCCGCGTTTCACGTGCCGCACCCCGCTGTCGTAGCGCTGCTCCCGGTCACTTCGGCACCGTCCTCCCTCAGGGTGGTACGCCACGGTCCGGCCGGGACGTACGGCGGGTCGCACCGCCCGCACCCGGCGAGTCCCACGGAAGACGCCGCCTCACACACGCGTGCGCCGCAGGGCCCGCTCCTCGCCGCCGAACGGCCCTTGCCCCGCCGGGCACCCCTGGTGGCCCAGAGCCGCTGTTGGGCCACCCTTAACCCACGCGTCTCCTGTGCCTCTTGGCACGGCAGGGGAACGACGGCATCCTGAACTCCCCTGCCCCCCACAGCCGTTGGGCTGCGCCCATGAGGAGGACGCAGTGTCGTCGAACAAGTCCGCGCCGCGCCGCAGGAGATGGCTCGCCACGGTCACCGGGGCCATCGCCCTGGTCGTCGCCTTCCCCGCCACCGCCTTCGCCGCCCCGCCCCCGGCCCTGGCGGGCAACGCCGACGCGGCCGAATCCGCCTACCAGCCCGCCTTCGACTACGACACCGACGGCTGCTACCCCACGCCGGCCATCAGTGCCGACGGAACGGTCAACAGCGGCCTCAACCCGACCGGCGCCGTCAACGGAAACTGCCGGGACGCCTCCGACCTGGACAACACCAACGGCTACGCGCGGGCCAAGTGCAACGGCGGCTGGTGCGCGTACATGTACGGGCTGTACTTCGAGAAGGACCAGGCGCTGGCCGGCACCAGCATCGGCGGGCACCGGCACGACTGGGAGCACGTCGTGGTGTGGGTCCAGAACGGCACGGTGCAGTACGTGTCGACCTCCAACCACGGCTCGTTCACCGTGCATCCGCGCTCCGAGGTCCGCTTCGAGGGCACCCACGCCAAGGTCGTCTACCACAAGGACGGCATCGGCACCCACTGCTTCCGGCTGGGCACCGCGAACGACGAACCGCCGGAGAACCACAAGGGGACCTGGCAGTACCCGACGCTGGTCGGCTGGAACGGCTACCCGGCGGGCGTCCGCGACAAGCTCAGCGCGTACGACTTCGGCAGCGCCAACTTCGGCCTGAAGGACGCGAGTTTCGCCTCCCACCTGTCCTCGGCGAAGCCGTCCGGCATCCCCTTCGATCCGTACGCCTGAGCCGCGCGCGGCGGCCGAGCACCGGGTGTACGGCGGGCCCCCGGGCGGCCGGCGTCAACCGCCCGCCGGGCCGAACTCATTGGAGGGGTTGCGGGCCGTCGGCCCATATCCCGTGTGCGCCGTGGCAAGCCAGGACGGCATGAGGACTTCTTGGGTACGAGGCCGGCGGCGCCTCGTGGTCGCGACCACCGCCGTGGCCGCCCTGTGCGGTGCCGGCCTCACGCAGGCCGGCACCGTGCACGCGCGGAGCAAGGCCGCCGAGGCGCCGTGGGTGGTGTCTCTGGGCGACAGCTTCATCTCCGGCGAGGCGGGCCGCTGGTCGGGCAACAGCAACGACGGCGACGGCGACGGCTACTCCGGCACCGACCGGGCCTTCGACCCGGCCACCGGCGCGACGGACGAGCACCGGGTGTACGGCGCGTCCTACGACAACGGCTGCAACCGCTCCGACAGCGCCGAGGTCAATTCCGCGCCCTCCCCGGCCGGGGCCCGTCGCCTCAACCTCGCCTGCTCGGGGGCCACCTCGACCGCGATCCTGCTGCCCGAACACGGCGGGAGCCCCTTCAAGTCCGAGCCGTCCCAGGCCCGGCAGCTCCAGGAAGCCGTCACCGGCCACCCGGTACGGTTCCGGTTCAGGCGGTGTAGCCACCGTGGGCGGCCAGCACCGCGCCCGTGACGTACGACGCGGCGGGGCTCGCCAGAAAGGCGATCGCCGCGGCGATCTCCTCGGGGCGGCCCATGCGCTGCAGGGACAGCGAGCCGAGCAGGGCCTTGAGGGTCTCGGGGCCCGGCCCGTCCATGCCGCCCTCCATCAGTCCGGCCTCCACGACGTTGGCCGTGATGTCCCGGGGGCCGAGGTCCCGTGCGACCCCCATGGTGTACCTCTCGATCCCCGACTTGGTCGCCGCGTAGTCGGCCAGGCCCGGGGCACCGACCCGGGACCCCAGTCCGGAACTCACCGTGACGATGCGGCCGCCCGCGCGCAGCACCCGGGACGCGGCCCGGATGACGGCGATCACGCCGAGGTAGTTGGTGGCGTGCATCCGGTCCAGTGCGGCGGTGTCGGCGTCCGGGTCGTCCACCGTACGGCCCTGCTCCACCGAGATCGCCGCGTTGTTGACGAGGATGTCCAGGCCGCCGAAGTGCGCGACCACGTCGTCGATCAGCACCGACGCCCGGCTCGTGTCCGCCTGGTCGGACCGGAAGGCGACGGCCTTCACTCCCTTGGCGCGCACCTCGTCGACGACGGCCTGTGCCTGCTTCTCGGAGCTGACATAGGTGAAGGCGACGTCGGCGCCCTGCTCGGCCAGCAGTCGCACGGTCGCGGCTCCCAGCCCCCGCGACCCCCCGGTGACCAGGGCGACCTTGCCCGTGAGTGGCTTGCTCATTCTTCCCACCTCGTTGATCGGCCTTTCCGACAGTCGCAACACTAATTGTTACGACAGGCGGTTGCAACCATCATAGTTACGACTGGTCCGTCGTAACATGAGGTGTTGCGGCCGACAGGGGGCGTTCATGAGTGCCAACAGCAGGTTGACTATTGCCACCCACGCCCTGGCGTGGATCGGTCTCTACCAGCGCCAGGGCCACGAGGTCGCCACCTCCGAGCAGATCGCGACCAGCGCGAACACCAACCCCGTGGTGATCAGACGGCTGCTCGGCGAGTTGCGCAGGGCCGGGCTCGTGGAGTCCCGGCGGGGCGTGGGCGCGGGCTGGTCGCTGGCGCGCGAGCTGGGGTCGATGACCCTGCTCGACGTGTACGAGGCGGTGGAGCCCGGCCCGCTGTTCGCGATGCACCGCGCCGCCCCTGACCAGGGGTGCGTGGTGGGTCACGGCATCCAGCCGGCGATGCGGGGCATCTACGAGGGCATCGAGGCGACCCTGCGGCACGAGCTGGCCCGCGTCACGCTCGAGGACGTGCTCCGGGACGTCCTCGCGGCGCCCCGCCGGCCTCCCCGCTCGCCCCGCCCTGCCCCGCAGGATCCGATGTCCGACTCCGGCTCCGCCCGCGATCCCCGCCGGATCTAGTCGCCCGTCGTGCCGTCGAGCATCTCGCGCAGGATGTCCAGGTGGCCGTTGTGGCGGGCCGTCTCCTCCACGAGGTGGAGGAGGATCCAGCGCAGGTCGACGTGGAGGCCGTCGCGGACGGATCGCGCGGCCCGCTCGTCCAGGGCGTGCCCGGCGACCAGCTCGCGGTAGCGGGCGCACTGCCCGTCGTATTCGTCGAGCAACCGCGTGAGCGGGAAGTCCACGGCGATGCGCATCTCGCGGTCGGGGTCCTCCTCGGTCCAGGGGCCCCGGTCCTCCTCGCCGAGGAAGACCACTTGGAACCAGTAGTACTCGACCCAGCGGAGGTGGTTGATCAATCCGCTCACGGTCATCAGCGGCGAGCCCGGCAGAAGCGCCTTGCGCGCGTTCTCCTCGGAGATGCCCGCGCACTTGGCGCGGGCGGTGTCACGTGCGTAGTCGAGGAACGTGGTGAGCTGGGTGCGCTCGTCCCATGCGGACGGCATGTCATCGGTTCTGGTCATCGCGCGAAGCGTCCCCGATCACCGCTACCGGTGTCGAGCCATTTGTCGCCTCACGTGGCCCTCACCGGACGACTCCCGCCCCGTACGGACTGCCCTGGCGTCGGCCGCGGCCGGTGTGGTGTTCGACCGCGGCCTTGACCAGGCCGGCGAAGAGCGGGTGCGGGCGGGTCGGCCGGGACCGCAGTTCGGGGTGGGCCTGGGTGGCGACCAGATACGGATGGACGTCACGCGGATACTCCACGTACTCCACGAGCTTGCCGTCCGGAGAGGTACCGGAGAAGACGATGCCCGCCTTCTTCTCCAGCTCCGCACGGTAGGCGTTGTTGACCTCGTAACGATGGCGGTG